>CAIKXA010000097.1 GCA_903831295.1 uncultured bacterium
TGTGCATCACCCAGAGGCCAAGTACTTCGCCATTTAATTTGAAGTGTGGCGCGGACAATTTGCGCTTTTCAATGAGGTTCTCGGATAGAGGCTCAGGCATCGCGTTGCTTGCAAGAAAGTGAAACGCTTTGCAGAAAGGGTGTCACCAGTCGCTCAGACAACGCACCCCACGCAAGCGGGGCTTGCGCGGGTGCTAAACTCGCTTGTGGTGCCACCCTTTCTGCGACGCGGGATTTTGGTCTACATTTGCGCGGTCACCAATGCCATCGCGCGTCACCACGATTCGAAAGTTGTGGTTCGTTTAAATAAAACTAGAATGGGGGCATGACAAGCACCACATCAACAACATCAAGTGACAGCGCCGCATCCACGCAACGCTTGCTCGGAGCGTCGCTGTTTCGAGAGAATCTATTCAAGCCATTTTCAGGTTGGCTGATTGTGCCGTTGTGGATCTTCATTCTACTTTTTGCCATCGCCAGTTTTGTGGGCGGAGTACAGAAACAGGAACCGCCACCAATTATTTTGGGCGTCTTGATTTTTCTTTCACTACTTATTTGTGTCGCGGGCTTCTTTGTGGTGGGTCCCAATGAAAGTCGCGCGATGGTGCTGTTTGGCCACTATCGCGGCACGGTTCGCAAAGTTGGATTTCACTGGACCAATCCGTTCACCATGAAGAAAAAAATCACTCTGCGCGTGCGCACATTTGAAACTGGCGCGTTTGAGACCGAGGCCGTGAAAGATCAAACGGGAAAAGTGATTCGCGAGGCAACTCGTTCGCGCCACCCCGTGAAGGTGAATGATCTTGATGGCAACCCGATTGATATTGCGGCGGTGGTTGTGTGGCGCGTTGTTGACACAGCGGAGGCGCTGTTTGCCGTGCAAAATTATGAGCGCTTTGTGGAGATTCAAAGCGAGTCCGCGCTGCGAAATTTGGCAAGCCACTATCACTACGACTCGCCCGATGTGAATGGCACCAGTTTGCGCGGCAGCACGGATTTGGTTGGCGCAAAATTGAAAGAAGAACTTGATGGCCGTCTTGGTGGCGCGGGTATTGAAGTGTTGGAAAGCCGCATTTCCAGTTTGAGTTACTCGCCAGAAATTGCCGCGGCCATGTTGCAGCGACAGCAAGCGTCGGCCATGGTGGCGGCGAGATTTAAAATTGTGGAAGGCGCGGTGGGCATGGTCGAGTTGGCCATGGCGCAAATTGAGTCCAAGAAATTGGCGGTCATGAGCGCCGAGCAAAAAGCGCAAATGGTGAGCAATTTGCTTGTGGTTTTGGTCAGCGACCGCGGCGCGCAACCCGTGGTGCAAGCTGGTGGCGGGGCGTAACGCGGCAACTTTCGGATGACAAATCTGTTGTGAAGTGGCGTTTCTCGTATGATCGTCGACCCGACATTTCGCTCGGGTTGACCAATCATGCTTATCACCGCAAAAGATCTTTCTAAGTCACATGGCCTGCGCGAATTATTCAGCGGCGTTTCATTTAGTGTTGCCGACGGCGACCGCGTTGGTTTCATTGGCCCAAACGGCGCCGGCAAGACCACGCTGTTGCGCATGCTTGCAGGAATTGAAGAACCCGATCACGGCTTGGTGCGCACGCAGCGCAACGCGGTGATTGTGTTTGTCAGTCAGCGGGATGATTTTCCCGCGGGTCTTACGCCGCGCTCTGCCGCAACTGCCGCGGCGTTGAAGTCCGCAAGCGTGCACGGCGACGCGCTAGAGGCCGAAGTTCTTGGCAGCGTGATTCTTGGCAAACTTGGTTTTCCGGATTCACGCATGGACGAGCGCGTGGAATTACTTTCGGGTGGTTGGAAAAAACGCCTCTCAATTGCCTGCGGTTTGTGCGAAGCGGGGGGCACGCCAGATTTGTTGCTGCTAGACGAGCCCACAAATCATTTGGATGTTGAAGGTATTCGTTGGCTGGAACAATTTTTATCACGCGGAACCAATGACATTCGCGCGGGTGCGTGCGTGTTCGTGACGCATGATCGCGCGTTTCTGGAGCGCGTGGCAACGCGCGTGTTGGAATTAAGCCGCGCGTATCCGCAAGGCACGCTCATGATCGAGGGCAACTACAGCGAGTTCCTGAAGCGCCGCGATGAATTTCTAGAGGCGCAAGGTCGCGCCGAGGCCACGCTTGCCAATGAAGTCCGCATGGACGATGTGTGGTTGTCGCGCGGTCCGCAAGGTCGCGGCACCAAAGCCAAGAGCCGCATTGATGAGAGCGCCGATCGCCGCGATGTGCTCAGCGCAATCGCCGCGCGTAATGAGGCCGCGGGAGCGGGTGGCGCGCGTGTGGATTTCACCGCCAGTGGTCGTCGCACGCGTCGCTTGGTTGTGGCCACGGGCATCAGCAAAGGCTTTGATGGCCGCACGCTGTTTCGCGACCTTGATTTGGAAATTGCGCCAGGCGATCGTCTTGGTTTGATGGGCCCAAATGGCAGCGGAAAGACCACGCTTTTAGGCATTTTGTGCGGCGACATGAAACCCGACACGGGCGACATTCGATTTGCGGATCCAATGCCGCGCGTTGTGATTTTGCGCCAACAACGCACCGACATTCCAGAAAATACTTTGCTGCGCGACGCCATTTGTCCGCTGGGCGAGGTTGTGGATTTTCAAGGTCGCTCCATGCACATCACCGCGTGGTCGCGAAGATTTCTTTTCAAGGACGCGCAACTTCTTCAAACTGTAAAAAATCTTTCTGGTGGCGAACGGGCGCGCGCGCACATTGCGCGAATGATGCTTGAGCCCGCCGATATTCTGGTGCTTGACGAACCCACCAACGACTTGGACATTCCAACGCTCGAGGTGCTTGAGGAGTCGATTGAATCTTTTCCTGGCGCCGTGTTGTTGGTCACGCATGATCGCACCATGTTGAAGCGCTTGGCAAAAAGTATCGCCGTGATCGGCGCGCCCGATGCCAGCGTGTCGGTGGTCGCAAGTCTTGATCAGGCCATGGCGTGTCTAGAGCGCGCTGAAAAGGAAGTGGCCGAGCGCGACCGCACAACGCGCATGGAAGGAAATCGCGCCGCCAAAGCCGCGGGTGTGGCCACAAGCAAGCGCACGCGATTAAGTTTCAAGGAGCAACGCGAACTAGACGCCATGGAAACCGCGGTTGAAACCGCTGAACAAGAGCGGCTTGTTGCGGAGGCGCGCGTGGCAGACCCTGTTATTGCCGCCGACCATGTGAAAATGGCCGCAGCGTGCAAGTTGTTGGATGAGGCGCAAGAAAAAATCCACACGCTGTATGTCCGCTGGCAAGAGCTAGAGACCAAGCGGGGTTGAAAGATTCTGATTTTATTTTGCCGCGCTGCTGAGCGCTTTTTGGGCCGCCACCAATTGCATCATGGTGGCGTCATCCAGAGTCATTGGGTGTCCTTGCCAACGCACAATTCCGTCGCTTGAAACCACCGCGCAACTTGGAATGCCTTTGACTTCAAAGAAGTCCTTCAGCTTGTGTTCTGGATCAAGCGCCAATGAATAATTGAATGAACCTATTTTTAATTTAGCCTTGCCCAATCCCGTGTCAAAGGCGGATTTTGTTTCATCACTTATGCCAATACACACAACGTTTTCAGCGAATTTTTTTGATATCTCGTTCATGTGGGGAATGGATGCGACGCATGGACCGCACCACGTGGCCCAAAAGTCAATCACAAGAAGTTTTTTGTCCACGGCCGGTTGCGTGGTGATCCATTCTTGCGGCGCCAAGGCGATCATGCGCTGGCCGCGTCGATCCTTCGCGGCATCAACTGGGTTTGAAAATGTTGGAAATGTAGTGGGTGCGGCGGCCGCAGTGCCCGCAGCAGAGCCGCCCACACTTGCGCCCGCATCAGATGGCGCAATTTTTTCGGTGAGCAAAAATGCGCACGCGCGCTTCATTCCACTGGGTGTCAGCCCCGCAAAGCGAATGTTGCCGCCCTTGTCTACCACTATGTTGGTTGGCTTCTTCGGCAAGCCAAGCAGCGCGCTCCACGCACCTTCTGGATCAAGCGCGATTAGAAGCGGCGCCCTCTTTTCAAGTTGCTTTTTAGTTTTCTCCGCGTCCGCGGTCGACATAATCACCACGAATTTCACATCCGGCGGAAGATCTTTTTTCAATTTCTCCGAAGCGTTTAAGCCAGTGGATTTGTCGAGCGCGCTTTGAATCACGGTTACGCAATTTGTGAACGAGGTTGGCGCGTCGCCGCCGATCCACTCGACTTTTGAGGATGCGGGCGCGATTGGCTTTCCAAGCTTTTCTGCGAGCGATTTGCGGTCTTCGTCGTCCATTTTGGAAAGCCATTTGGCGTTGGCGCCACCATCGGCGGCGGGCAGATCTATTGCGGGCGGCTTCTTTGTTTCTTTGGTGTCTTTGTCGCCAGCGATTTGCAGCGCACCGAAAAGCGCCAGCATGATCAAGCCAATTTTTACGCGCGGTGGTGCAATGTGCATGCGGGCATCGTAACGAATGAAGTGGTGTTACTTGGCAAGCGAGTCGCTTCGCGCAACGGTGGTCACTTGCGCTCGCCCCGCGCTTCGGCGCGCAAGTTGAATCACCACAACGCCACCAAGAATAAAAACGGTTGCCACAGCTGTGCGCAAGCCAGGTTGTTCGTTTAGAAAAAGCCATCCAAGCACAATGGCAACCAATGGGTTCACATAGGCGTATGTTGAAACCGACGCGGCGCTGACATGGTGCAGCAACCAGACGAACGCGGTGAAGCCAATCATTGAGCCGAATACCGCCAAGTACAACCACGCCATCCATGCTGAATCATTCCAAGGAATTTCTCCAATGGGTTTCCATGCTTCAAAGCACGTGCTTGCGGCTAGCAGCATCAATCCACCAGCGATCATTTGAAACGCGCTTGAAGCGAGCGGATGCGGAGGTTGTGAAACGCGTCTACCAAGAATGCCGCCCACGCTCCACAAAATGCAACTCGCCAGCACCATGAAACTGCCAATCACATCAATGGGCGCGCTGGAACTGGTTGTGAAAAGTTTTCCACTCATCAACACGCCAACGCCAAGCAATCCAATAATCAGTCCCGCGATAATTTGTGGCGAGAATTTTCCAACGCCGGTTTGCCAGCGATCGAGCAGCAACATCCATATAGGAGTGGTGGCCACGATCAATGCCGCAAGTCCAGATGGCAAGCCAGGCCGTCCCAAGCTCATGCACAACAAACCGTTGGCTCCAAGCATCATGAACGCGCCAACCACAAATGCGCCGCGCCAATACGCCACGTCGCGCAGCCAAGGAAATTTAAATTTTCCTAGGACCGCCAAAATCAGCATTAATGTTGTGCCGGCTAGAAAAAATCGCGAGCCGCCCAAAAAGAGCGGTGGAATTTTGGACACGGCAATTTTCATGCCCAGATATGTGCTGCCCCAAATGACATACACCAACGCGAAGCATGTGATGGTCATAGCTACGGGTGGCGATGATTTTGAATTTAAATTCACCGCTGACACCAACAAAATAAAGCGTTTTGAACCCGCGATGTAGATGGGTCGGTCGTTCTATACGCGCGGACTTTCATGAAGAATTGAATGGTAGCGATGACTTCGATCTTTATACAAAATTCCCTATGATGGTTTGCGGCGGATTGCCGCCTATGGTTGTGTTCATGCTTGAAAGGATCCAATGTCTTCGTTGAAATCAAACACTTCTGATCATGCCAGCGCTACAGTCCAAACGCCCGCAACCACGGCCCACTCTGTGAATCCGGAGGCGGTCACGCTTTCGGGCTATGAAGTTGAGCAGCAATACGGCCCGAACATTTCCACCACCGATGCCAAGGATTCAACCAAGCCGCATGCGCGTATTGGCCAGCCTGGGCAATTTCCATTTACCCGCGGCGTGCATCAAACCATGTATCGCAATCGTTTGTGGACTATGCGCCAGTTTGCCGGCTTTGGTAGCGCTGACGACACGAATAAAAGATTTAAGTATTTACTAGATAATGCAAAGGGCACAAAAGCCAACACAGGTTTATCAACCGCGTTTGATTTGCCAACCCTCATGGGTCGTGATTCAGATGATCCGTTGGCGGCCGGTGAAGTAGGGCGTTGCGGCGTTGCCATTTGCACCATTGATGACATGCACCGTTTGTACGCCGATATTCCAGTGGGCGATGTCACAGTAAGTCAGACAATAAATGGCCCGGCATGCGTGATTTGGGCCATGTATTTGGCCATGGCGAAGCAGCGCGGTATTTCTTGGGATTCGCTCGGCGGAACGCTGCAAAACGACATTTTGAAAGAGTTCCATAGCCAGAACGAATTCATTTACCCACCCGAGGCCAGTGTGAAACTGGTGGTGGACACAATTGAATTCGCGGCGCAGAACACTCCCAAGTGGAATTCCGTTTCAATCAGCGGCTACCACATTCGTGAGTCTGGTTCCACGGCCACGCAAGAGTTGGCGTTCACGTTGCGCGACGGAATGGAATATGTGGAGGCGTGTTTAAAGCGCGGTCTTGATGTTGATTCATTCGCGCCTCGATTAAGTTTCTTCTTCAATAGCCATAATGAGTTCTTTGAGGAAATTTGCAAGCTGCGTGCCGCGCGGCGTATTTGGGCCAACGCCATGCGCTTCCGATTTGGTGCCAAGCAAGAACGAAGTTGGCTTATGCGCACGCACGTTCAGACCGCGGGTTGCTCGCTCACAGAGCAGCAGCCCATGAACAACATTGTGCGCGTTGCTTATCAAGCGCTCGCCGGCGTGTTGGGCGGTTGCCAAAGTTTGCACACCGACAGCATGGATGAAACTCTTGGCTTGCCAACGGAAGCCGCCGTTCGCGTGGCGCTTCGCACGCAACAAATCTTGGCGCATGAAACTGGCGTGCATCGCACGGTGGATCCGCTTGGCGGAAGCTGGTTTGTGGAGGCGCTCACCGATCGCATGGAAACCGACGCCAATGAATTCATCAAGGAAATTGATGACATGGGCGGCGTAGTTGCTGGCATTCATAAGGGCTATTTCCGCAGACAAATTGCCGAAGCCAGTTACCGCTTTGGTCAGGAAATGGAGGCCGGCGATCGCGTGATCGTGGGTGTGAACGCGTATCCAGAGGGCAACGAGGATCGCCAAATGGAGATCCTGCAAATTCCGCATGAGGTGGAGTCGCAGCAGAATGATCGCCTTGCCAAATTCCGCAGTGAGCGTAACGCGGACTTGGCCAAGAAGGGTCTTGATGGAATTCGCGCGGCGGCGCGTGCAGGCGAGAACGTCATGCCATCGCTTGTGCAAGCATCGCTAGATCGCTGCACGCTTGGTGAAATGGTGCAGGCCATGGCTGATGTGTATGGTCGGTATGCGGGCGGCCCCGAATGGTGATTCGATATTTATTGGCATGCGTTGTTGGCGCCATGCTTGCGTTCACATGGGGCGGCATTGCGTGGGGAAATAATTTATGGGCGTGGGCCATGAAACCAGTCACCGCTCCTGTTGAATTGCTCAGCGCTGTGCAAATGAACATGAGCCAAAGCGGCGCGCTCTTGTATCCAGGCTTTCCTGTGTTGCCCGCCACTGCAACCGCCGCGGAAAAGAAAGCCAGCGATGATGCCACTGTTGCGGCGTACAAAAAAGGTCCGGTGTTCACGGTTCTGTTTCACAAGGACGGCGCCGACATGAGCGATCCACGCGTGTTTGTGCGGGGTTTTCTCATTGAATTGTTTGCCACCGCGGCGCTGGTTGCGCTGATTGGTTTGGGCGGATCAGGCCACGGACCGCTTCGCAGATTCATGGTGCTGCTGGCCGCAGTTGTATTTATGAACATGGGCGTGCATTTGGTGGCGTGGAACTTTATGTATGTGCCCACGGATTGGACGCTGGCCATGATCATGGATAGCGCGGTCACGTGGACGCTTGCTGGTTTACCCGCGGTGATATTTTTAAGATCCATGCGTGAAGGCGACACACCCAAGGAATATCAATCAGCGTGAGTCAGATCAGTCTCACGCCCACATCTCCAATTCAACAGCCAGGTACGCCGCACGAAGGTGTCGCGCGCGTGATGCTGGCTGCCACTATTGGCAACGTGCTGGAGTGGTATGACTTCGCGGTCTATGGATATTTAGCCACCACGCTTGGACCACTTTTCTTTCCCAACGAAAGTCAGACGGCGCAAACACTTTCCGCATTCGCAGTGTTCGCTGTGGGTTATCTCATGCGGCCAGTGGGCGCCATGGTGCTTGGACCAATTGGTGATCGCTTTGGTCGCCGCGCCATGCTTGTCATCAGTGTTCTCTTGATGGGGCTTTCAAGTTTGGTCATGGGATTGCTTCCAACTTTCGCGCAAATTGGTTTGGCTGCGCCCGTGTTGATGGTGCTGTGTCGCATGGGCCAAGGCATGAGCGTGGGCGGTGAGTACACCGGAAGTATGACATATTCCGCTGAAATAGCTCCAAAACGCTGGCGCGGCACATTGAGCAGTTTGGCCACAGTGGGGTGTCTGACGGGGTTCTTGCTGGGCTCCGCAACAGATTGGATTTTAAAAGAGCAGCTTGGCGCGGCGGCGGTCAGCGCGTGGGCATGGCGCGTCCCGTTTTTACTTGGTTTACCAATCTGTGCCGTGGCTATTTGGCTGCGCTCTAGTTTGCCAGAGACGCAGGATCAAGGGGCGAAAGATGATTTAAGTGTGGGCAAGGTTTTCAAGGACATCACGAGCAACTATCGCAAGGCGTTCGAAATTATTTCGATTGTCACTGGCGTGAACATCGCGTTCTATTTGTTCTTTGTGTGGGCGCCGGATTTATTGGAGCAGGGCGTTGCCAAGGGTGCGCCGTGGGTGCAAGGCCTGAACACAATGTCAATGGCGTATCAAATTCCATTGATCGTGGCTGGTGGTTGGTTGAGCGATCGATTTGGTCGACGCTTAATCAGCATGATCAGTGTTGTGATGTTGATGATTGTGTCCGTGCCTGCGATGCACTTGTGTCAATCTGGAAGTGAAACGGAGTTTGCGATCGGCCAAGCGCTGGTGGCAATTCCAATTTCAATTTTGTTTGGTTTGCAAGGCGCCATGATTGTGGAACTTACTCCCGCCGCCATTCGTTGCAGCCTATTTAGCGTGGCATATTCGGCGGCCATAGCCCTCTTTGCAGGCACTTCGCCACTGATTGCCACTTGGTTTACGCAGTCACTGAAATTGCAGTGGGGCCCAGTGATCTATTTAATGGCGGGTTTATTGGTGAGCCTTTGGACGCTCTTCACGCTGCCTGAAACACATCATCAGTCATTGGCCGAAGTGAATTCCGCGCGCTGATTTTCGGGGCGGGCGATTTGCAACGAAGGCAACTCACTGTCGTTGCGAATTCCCTACTATCTCAAACTATGGCAGCCTTTCAAAGTCCAAAGGGAACGCGCGACTTCTATCCAGATCAAATGGCGTTGCGTCGCCATGTGGAAAATATTTGGCGCAAGGCCAGCGTGGATTGTGGATTTGATGAGATCGAAGGTCCCACCTTTGAACATTTGTCGTTATTCACCGCCAAGAGCGGTCCTGGAATTGTAAGTGAGCTTTTTTCTTTTCGCAGAGCTGGTGGGAGCGATGATTACGCGTTGCGTCCTGAGTTCACTCCGACATTGGCGCGCATGGCCGCGGCGCGAGCTGGAACATTGTCCGTGCCCACAAAGTGGTTCGCTATTCCGCTGCACTTTCGCGCGGAGCGTCCACAGCGTGGAAGGTTGCGCGAGTTTGTGCAGTGGAATGTGGACTTGCTTGGAAGCGAAGGCGCAGCGGCTGATTGCGATGTGATTGCGTGCGCCGCTTTGGGTCTTGAACGGCTTGGTTTAAAGCCCACGGATGTGCGTTTTCGCTTGGCGCATCGCGGCGCTTCCGCGGCTGTGTTGACCGCGGCGGGCGTGGCGGGCGAGCACATTGGGGAAGCCTTTGAATTGCTTGATCGACGCGACAAATTGTCGCCCGAGGAGTTTCAAACGCGCGCCGTGAAGTTGGGTCTTGATGATGCGGCGCAGAAAAGATTCGCAGCTATCGCGGGAACCAAACTTCCAGTTTCGGCGAG
Source organism: uncultured bacterium (assembly GCA_903831295.1). Classification (GTDB taxonomy): domain Bacteria; phylum Planctomycetota; class Phycisphaerae; order Phycisphaerales; family SM1A02; genus SYAC01. The sequence continues at coordinate 10,018 of CAIKXA010000097.1, forward strand.
CATGAATGATGTCGCAGCGTCGCTTGGGGTGGGCGCGGATGTGCTTGCTCCGCTTGCCGAGTTGTCTGAGAAATTAAATTCACTCGGCTTGTCGGATTGGTGCCAATGGGATTTTGGAATTGTTCGCGGACTTGCCTACTACACCGGCACTGTATTTGAAGTGCACGAATGCGCGGGCAAGGAGCGCGCCATCGCTGGTGGCGGGCGCTATGACGGACTTGTTGAATTATTTGGTGGACCAAAAATGCCTGCGATTGGTTTTGGAATGGGCGATGTTGTGCTTGGGCTTGTGTTGGCGGACAAGGGTTTGCTGCCAAAAGATGGCGGGCAACTTTTGCCTCGGCCTGATGTGTTTTTAATTTCAGATGGAAGCGACGCCGCCGAGAAGGCGTTGCCCAAGTTGGTGATGCAAATTCGCCGCGCTGGTTTGCATGCGCGACACTCTTGGAAAGCCACCAAAAACGTGGGGAAATTGCTGAGTGATGCTGGCAAGTGCCGCGCGCGCTCCGCATTAATTCTGGGCGCCGAAATGGCCAATGGCGCCGTTGCGATCAAGGACCTGGATGGCGGCGGGCAGCGCATTGTGCCGCTTGAAGAAGTGGTCGCGACATTGCTGGCCATGACAACGGCCAACACATCCACTCCGTCTAAAGAAATTTAATTCATGGGTTGGCGGCTTTGGCGAAAGCCGCGGCAAACTCTTGGGAGTTCAGCGATTCATCAATCGCTTTCAAGCGTGACAAACGCATTGTGGCGCGTTCGTCCCAGCGATTGGCTGCGCGCAAAATTTCCAACTGGCGCAATTGACACAGCCACCACGACGGATCGCGCAAGGCGGGATCGGGTTCATATTCTTTGCCCGCTAAAATTTGCTTGTAAATAGACATCGCCTCGCCAAGGGATGTCGCATCGCCATTGGCAAACAGACATTCAGCTTTGCCCAGCAATGCTTCCTTGGAATTGGATTTTAACTGCAGCGATTTTTGATAGGCGTTCTGGGCTTGCATAAATTCACCAGAAAAACGCAGTAAATCAGCCAAATCAAGCCAAGCCACTGCGTCGGCGGAGTTGCTCATGGTGAGAGTTTTAAACAGCGACGTGGCCGATGCCGCAAGATTGGCATTGCGAGAAGGCAAGGTTGCCGACCATCGCTCGCTCGGCATCAACGCGCGTAGGCGTCGCGCAGTCAGACCCGCGATCAGTTCTGGATTTTTCTGGTTCGCGGCGATGATCTCCGTATCCGTGGAGATATCTTTTGCCAATGCCGCGTTGGCGCAAATTTTTGCGGACAATCGCCGCGCCGTCGCGGTTGGACCCAAAGATCCACCGTTGCTTCTCGCCAAGCAATCAAGCGCAGCTTGAGCGTTGCCTTTCTCAGATTCAATCCAGGCTTGCGCCGCGTTCAAGCGATCACGCAACTCGTTCACCGCCACTGAACTTTGCGCGATTGCGACTGTGGGCGCCGAAATTTCCAGCGCGCACGTTCGTTGATCTGCCATCGCCTCGGTGGCTAGAACCTGCCGCTCCAACTGCCACAAGCCAAAATCTGGATGATCCGGAAATGTGCTCGCACCCATTTCAACAGCCTTTTCCAGGCGATTTCGCGCTATCGCATCTTGACCATCAACGCCCTTGTCCAGTTCACGACTCACCCGAATTGCCAGGGCAATAGCGGCGGGACTGGCCGCGTCCGACGCATGCTCCTTGGCCAGCCTCATAGATCGGTCTGCTGCTTCACTCCAATGATCGGCGGCAAGATCCATGCGTGTCAATGTTCTTAAAGCCGCGGCTTGCATAGAGCCAAGCACGGCGGGATCGTTGGTCAGCGTCTCGAGCATGTTGATTTTTTCATTGATAGGTTCGCCACGATCAATCGCTTGATCAACAGATGCGATCAAGCACATTGGATCGCGCTCAGGAAGAGGTGTGCCGTCGCGTTCAATGGAAGCGAGTTTGGAAAGGACCGCGTCACGCGTGGCTGAAAGATCTTTTTTAGAACTGTGGCGCAGAACATCAGACAGCGGCGCCGTCCAAGCACGTTGTGTGATTTGCAAATCCACACCCAACTCACCCAAGGCTTGCTTACGCAATCGGGAAAGCAATTCCGCGATTGCAAGTTGCCGCATGATGGATCCTGAACCTTCAAGAACAACTCCGGCGTCGGCTGCCTGGCTTGGTCCTCTGAGCAAACCCGCGGCGCGCAAAGAGGCAAGATCCGCAAGAGTGAGCAAAGCCTCATCTTGACCGGCTTTTTGCCGTGAAAGCGAGAGATATATGTTGGCGCGCTGCTCATCGCCTAGGCGCGCCGCGGCCAAGCCGCCGTATCTACTCACAATGCTCGCTGTGCGATCATCCAGTTCGCTGATCAACGCATCAAGACGAGCAAGGGCCGCTTCTCCCATGGCCCTGCGCTTTTGTGCGTCGTACTCGTGGGTTTCCGTATTTAAAATTTCCGCGAGAGATCGAAGTAATGGAATTCTTCGCGCGCGCTCCACTTGCTCCAACTGAGCGATCAATTGCGCGGTGGGTTGGTCGGGTCCCTTACGGGCAATGACAAGCACCGCGGCTGAGTCCGCCTCTTCCGCCGCAATCAACATTTCGCGGGAAAGTTCACGCACTCTCCGTCGTGCGTCGGGACCAGCGAGACCAAAAATCACACGGTCCACATCTCCGCCAGCTGGAAGCGCGATAGTGAAACAATCTTCCGCATGATCCGTCAACCAGATTGGCCAGCGAGAATCATTTTTGTTGGCGGAAAGAAGTCCGCGCCGAATGGAGAGAAGTTCATCGGCGGCCGTGCGTTGGGTGGCCTCGGTGGGAGCAATCTTCACGCGTTGTTTCAGATTTGCGATGCTCTCAAGAGCCGTCGCGGAAGAATCGCTGGCTGTTTGCGCTGGAGTATCTATAGCGGTGGGGTCGGCGGCTTGAGGCGCTGCATGTGTTTTTACAGCTATAAAACAGCCTATAAAGACCAATTTCCAGATTCTCATTGCGGCCCCGCGAAGTGAATCTGTTGATAGCCGGCGCGAACTAAGCCGTTGAATGCGGCCACGGCGTCATCCCATGGAACATCCTGGGAGGGAGCGAGTTCAATCGGTTGATCGGCGGGAAAGAGTCCCGATGGATTCTCGGGTGAATACCGTTTTGAATTGAAGATGGCGGTGAGCTGCTCAAAGGTGTCTGGCTGAGCCATTGGAGCAATAATTTTTATTTTTGTCTGTTGCCCAATTCGCAATAACTCAATGCGAAGCGGGGGCTCATCCAGCGCGAGGGAATTTGGACTGACAACGGCGCCGCCACGTTGACTCAAATCCGTGCGTAAAAATTCCTCTCGATCTAGCGTTTTATTCGCGCACACAAAAAACACCAGTAGAAAAAATGTGACATCGATCATTGGAATCACATTCAGCTTGATGCCGCGATTTCCTCGGCGCGCCGCGCGCTTCTCGGCCAACTTGTCATCCAGTATCTGCAAGGAGGCTTCCATCGGCTCCGTGCCACGGGCCAATTGATCCAACGCCGCCGCAAGAATGGCTGCTTCAGCCACCGCGATGCTCCGGCTGCACAGCGAGTCTTAGCTTTACCAAATGTCCCGGAATCGCCTTGGTCGCGGCTTTGCCAACTTGATCTAAAACCGGAGAAATATAGGTGTATTTCACATTGGAGTCAGCGCGCAAATGAACCTCGGCCGCGGGATTGGCTCGAATGGAGGCGGCGACCGCGTTGCAGAGAGATTGAATCCCAGCGGTATCCGCCAAGTAGTCGTCGTTTAAAAATCTCCATGCGCTGACCTCGCCTTGATCATTGGCAATGGCATTGATCACAATCCGGGGTTCGTTGTGTGGAGCGACAGCAGCCGTGGGTGAGGGTTTGGGTAAATTCAGTTTCACAAAATCTGTAATTCCAATTTGCGACACAAGCGCGAAGAAAACCACCAGCAACATTGCGATGTCGATGAGCGGCGTGATCACCGCCTCGATTTTCACCGGACCTCTCGTGAGCATGCTCTTCATATGGTGGCGTCCGCCATCACGCTCGATCGACCAGCCGCAGAATTCACCCGCACGTGGCTAGGAGCAAATCGACTGATAGTTTTTTCAACTCGACGCACTGATTCCAATGTGGCGGAGTCGACCGTGTTGCGCATGGTCGCGTACGCGCCAAGGGCCGGAATGGCGATAATCAATCCCCAAAAAGTTGCGACCAACGCGGTTCCAATTCCAGCCGCTAAAGTTACGGGATCGGCATTGCCGCCAGTTCGGGCGATGGCTTGGAAAGCCATAATAACCCCGTAAACAGTGCCTAAAAGACCAATCATTGGACTCACTTGACCGAGCACATTCAAAGGCTCCAGTTTGCGAAATCGTTTCACAGTGACTTCTTCCCCTGTTTGCTCCGTAGCTCGCAACATGCTGGCGTGTCCCGCTGGAGCTTGTTTCAAGGCCGCGCTTAAAATGGCGCTGTAGTCGCTCGCCTCCGCTGCCGCCAAATGAATCACTTCCTCAGTGCGACCTTCTTCCAAAAGTTTGTCAATCTCATTGGCAAATTCCAGGGGCAAAATTTTATTACTTTTGTTGCGCGTCCACAAAGTTGAAATTAAAGACACATTGATCACGCTGAGCAAAATCAAAAGCCAAATCATGCAGCTTCCAACCCATTCAATATGGCTCGTGCCATCTCCAGCGCTTTCCATGGTCACAAAGAAAATATATCCAAAGCCCTCCGCAAATGTGGCGGAGGTGGGAATAAGCAATGCAAAGACGAAGGCAAGAGAATATTTTTTCATATGAAGTTCCTAGCGGGTATCAAGTCCAAGATCTTGTCGAGTGATGTTGATGAATCCTTCTGCGCCACCATGGTCCTTGGCAATCCGTTGCAAAGTTCCCAGTGGATCAGGATCAAGAAATTGAATGCATTGCACGCGCGTCAGGCGTCTGCCCGAAGCGGAATCAATCGGATTGAGGCGTTCTAGCGCCGCAAGAAGCGATACTTCTGACATTTCGAATTCGCCCGCGCCGGTGATGTCCGACGAGAGCAAGAAGATAATTTCCGGCCGCATGGCCATGGCCGCCTCAAACGCGGCGATAGGATTTGAGCGGCCCGATGGAATCATTTTGGCTTCGATCCATTTCATGGTTTCACTCACGCGCTCGGGCGTGGCGGATTGCAAGTTGCCTCCTGGAGGAACCGTGATGGCCTCACCGCGCTGGAAAAAAATCACGCCGAAACTTTGGCGCGGGTCCAGTCGTTGCAAACTTTTGCGAAGCTCCTCGATAATCAGAGGAAATGTTCCAACCAAACTTCCGCTGGCATCGACCAAATACACCACACGCCGCGCGTTGCTTGCTTTGAGTCCTGCAAAATTAATAGTGACTGATTTGTTGACCCCGCTCAATTGCCCAAACTCGTGCGCCGCGAGTGACAGTGGGGCTTGCACTTGGCGCACTGCGATCAACGCTTGTTCCGCTGCGCTCTGCAAAGTTTGTGATTGAGTTAAAGATGTGTCGCTCGCATCCGTGGCTCCTGGAAGGTTTGCGGCTTGACGAAAATCATTTCCGCCACTGGAGGCGGACGCGGCGACAAGTTGCACGGTGGGGGCGTATGCCGGCCGTTCAAAATCAAGCACCAGTGTGGGCGGAGCAATTGGCTTGCGCGAAAGTCCAACCGCCGTGGCCGCGGCGGCGATGACCAACGCCGCAACAATTCCGTGAGCGCTCAGCGAGGCGACCCACGCAAAAACACTTCGAAAAGCTGTATTTTCACGCGGTCGACCACCAAATTGGCGGATGGCTTTCGCCAGCGCTTGAGAGTTTGTGTCTTGCGTGTCGACGACTTGATTCTCCATCGGAGTTTCCATCAGATCAATCCGCTTGGTGCTTGGCGAAGATCAGCCTGTCAAGCGAAAAGCGTCCTGGACCAGTTAGCAAAAGACTCAACGACATCAAGATCGCGGTCAAGGCGCTGGCGAATAAATGCATTTTTTCCTGTTGCCACTCCCAAGGCAATGCGTTGCGCACTTGTGGCCATGTCATAAGCCAAATATGAAACACACCTCCAATAAATAGCAGCAGCGCAAACCAGCGCGTGAATAATCCCACCAACAACACAAATCCACCAACAAGTTCGGCGATGGCGCAGACCCATCCCACAATCAAAGGTTGCGGCACTTTGCAATCATCAAGGCGAAGCACAAAGTGATTTAGGTTGCGCATGGTGTTGGCGCCCGCGCCGGATTTTTCGGATTCATCTTTGGTTTGCTTATCTTGCTTGTCAGATTCGCTTTGGGTTTCTTCCCGCAATGCCACGGGCTTTATTTTTTCCACCGACTCCTCAATCATCTTCGCGGGGCTGCCCATGGCTTCAATGCGCGCCGCGTCTTGGTTGCTGAAATTGGATGTGCGAAAAATAGAGACATAGCCCGCGGGAAGCACAATCGCGGCTAAAACAATTCGGGCGAACAGCGGGGCAAGTTCAAGGGATGCATTTTGGCTTAGGCTCATAGGTGGATTCTGCCGATAAAAGGTGCTGTAAATTGCTCTCAACCAATCACAATTTCAATGCTATCGACAAGATCGACACCAAGTGTCTATAGGTTGTCTTGATAGGATTCGAAACTCACTCGCCGCGGGTGTGGCGGAATTGGCAGACGCGCTGGATTTAGGTTCCAGTGGGCTTAAACCCGTGCAGGTTCGATTCCTGTCACCCGCATTGGATTGACCGATCTATAAATAGAAATCATGGCCGTCGCCCACAACAACTCTTGGAATCCAGAAAGTTGGAAAAACTTTCCCGCTGTGCAACAACCGCGCTACCCCGATGCCGTCGCGCTTGAGCATGCGTTGGGGGAGTTGTCGCAGTTGCCACCGTTGGTGACCAGCTGGGAGATCGAGTCGTTAAAGTCTCAACTTGCCGACGCGGCCGAGGGCAAACGATTTTTATTGCAGGGGGGTGACTGCGCTGAAATGTTTGACGAGTGCCGCAGTCCGATCATCGCGGCCAAACTAAAAATTCTTTTGCAGATGAGCCTTGTGCTCACGCATGGCGGTGGTCGGCCGGTGATTCGCGTGGGCCGCTTCGCTGGTCAATACGCCAAGCCACGCAGCGATGAATTTGAAACTCGCGGCGACTTGAAATTTGATTCATACCGTGGCGACTTGGTCAACGGTTTGGAATTTCACCACCACACACGCACGCCCGACCCGCATCGTTTGATCGATGCTTACAGTCGATCCGCTCTCACCCTTAATTTTATTCGCTCGCTTGTGGATGGCGGCTTCGCGGATTTGCATCACCCGGAATATTGGGATTTGGACTTTGTGCAGCACAGCCCACTGCGTCTTGAATACCAGAAAATCACGCGCGAAATAGGGCAAAGCCTTCGATTTATGGAGACACTCGCCGGCGCGCCAGTGCATGAAATGCGCCGTGTGGATTTTTTCACAAGCCATGAGGGACTGGTGCTTCCATATGAGCAGGCGCAGACTCGGCAAGTTCCCCATCGCCAAGGTTGGTGGGATCTTTCAACGCATATGCCTTGGATTGGATATCGAACCGCGGTGCCGGGCAACGCGCACATTGAATTTTTCCGTGGCATTCAAAACCCTGTTGGAGTGAAAGTTGGTTCGGGCACCAAGGAAACCACGCTGCTTGAAATCATTCACGCGCTGAATCCAACAAACGAACCTGGACGCCTTACGTTGATCCACAGATTTGGCGCCCACGAAATCGCCAAGAGTTTGCCGCCACTCATTGACGCCGTGGCCAAAAGCAAAGCGCGCGTTTTGTGGGTCTGTGATCCAATGCATGGCAACACGCAAACAGTCACCATGAATGGCGGTCCGCAAGCTGGCGCCAAAGTGAAGACGCGAAAGTTTGCCCATATTCTTGCCGAGGTCGAGCAAGCGTTTGAAATTCATAAACAGAAATCCACCGTGCTTGGCGGAGTTCACTTTGAATTGACCGGCGAGAATGTCACCGAGTGCACAGGCGGCGCTCGCGGTTTGGGCGACGATAATTTGACGCAGGCTTATCGCAGTCGAGTGGATCCACGCTTGAACTACGAGCAATCGTTGGAGATGGCCATGTTGGTGGCGCGTCGCTTGGATCGCTGAGCCACTGAGCGCTGATTTGCGGTGCGGGTCACCACAAACACCACCAAACTTGCGCAATTCGGTTACAATCGGTCACTTCATGCCCCAAAAACGACGCGTTGTAATCACTGGAATAGGCACCACAAGCGCGGTGGGCGTTGGCATGGAATCACTATGGAACGCCCTGATTTCGGGGCAATCTGGCGCCAAGTTGTGCGACACATTCGATATGAGCGGGTTTTCCTGCCCATTTGTGGCGCAGTTGCCAGCGGATCAATTGGACATCAAACAATTTGTTCCAAAGAGTTACCGCAAAGCCACCAAGGTTATGGCGCGAGACATTGAACTCGCCGTAGCCGCGGCGCATGAAGCCGTGAAAGACGCTGGTCTTGTCACCAAGTCGCATGAACCCGTCGACGGCAAAGTCACGCTGCCAGCCAACCGCATGGGTTGCCAGATTGGCGCGGGCTCAATCGCGGCGGAGGAGAACGAATTAACCGTGGCGTTCGCATCAAGTCAAACTGCCGAAGGCGAAATTGATTTGGGCGCGTGGGGTTCAAGCGGCATGCAAAATATCACGCCGCTGTGGATGTTGAAATATTTACCAAATATGTTGGCGTGCCATGTCACCATCATCCATGACTGCCAAGGTCCATCCAACACCATCACTTGCGGCGAGGCCAGCGCGTTGTTGTCGATCGGTGAAAGCATGCGCGTGATTGGCCGCGATGCCGCTGATTGCTGCTTGTCCGGTGGCGTTGAAAGCAAAGTGAACTTGATGGGCGTGCTGCGCCAATTTTATTCCAAGCGTTTGGCGACCGCCTCTTTAAGTGATGATCCCGCGGGCGTGATTCGTCCTTTCAATCCAAACGCAACAGGCGGAATGGCCGGCGAGGGCGGCGCCATTTTGGTGCTTGAAGAAATGGAAAGTGCGCGCGCGCGCGGAGCCAAAATTCAGGTTGAATTGGCTGGTTTTGGTGCCAGTCAGAGTTTCTGCCAAGACACGATTGGCATGGGAGCGGAGGCCGATGGCGCCGGTATCGCGCAAGCCATTGAGTGCGCGTTGCAAGAAGCCGGTGTGAAGCCCGCGGATGTGGACGCGATTGTTCCGTTTGGTTGTGGCGTGCGTGACATTGACGCAAGCGAGGCCGCTGGTTTGCGAAAAGTATTTGGCGAGCGTGTTTCAAAAATTCCACTGGTCACAATTTCCACGGCCACAGGAAATTGCGGCGCTGGATTTGGCGGGGTCGCCGCCAGCGTCGCTGTGCAATGTTTGCGCGAGCAAAAATTGCCGGCGCGAATTCAAGGCGGCAAGCCTGGCGAAAGTGTTGGCGGACTTGATGCCGCCACCATTGGCACGCGCGACGCCGTGCTGAACACCATCGTTGTCACCACCACAAGTTTGGGCGGACAAAATGCCGCCATTGTTCTGCGGAGGATTTCATGAGCGAGCCACGTGTGGTTGTGACGGGCATGGGTTGGGTCACCAGTCTTGGTCACTCGGTTGACAGCGTTTGGCAACGCCTTATGAATTCCGAAAGCGGCATGGCGCCCATCACGCATTTCAAGGCCGCCACATTTCCCACCACATTCGCCGCAGAGGTGAAGCCCGACTTCGATTACCGAACTTTTTTGACTGATCCCAAAGTCCACGCCACCACGGCTCTCAACGCGCAGTTCGCCTTGGGCGCCGCGCGACAAGCCTGGAATCAGGCTGGATTTCATACGAATCCGCCCAAGGACCCGCGCCGCGTTGGTTTGTATTTGGGCGCTGGTGAAGGCGTTCTCGATTTTGACAATTACGCCGGCGCGTTGATCTCGGCATGGGATGCGGCCAAACAAAAAGTTGATGGCGTGCGCTGGGCCAAGGCCGCGCTTGCGCGCCTAGACGCGTTCAAAGAAATAGAGCAAGAGCCAAACATGTCGCTTGCGCACTTGGCGCGCGAGTTTGGAATTCGCGGACCCGCGTCGAATTGTTTAACCGCGTGCGCCGCCAGCACGCAGGCCATCGGCGAAGCCTTCAGCATGATCCGCCGCGGCGACACCGACATCATGATGTCTGGTGGAACGCACACCATGATTCATCCGCTTGGCGTGACCGGTTTCAATCGACTCACCGCGTTGAGCACTTTCAAAGGCGACCCAACAATGGCAAGCCGTCCATTTTGCATGAGCCGCGACGGCTTTGTCATGGGTGAGGGCAGTGGAATGGTGATTCTTGAAAAACTTGAGCACGCTCTTGCGCGTGGCGCCACGCCGCTTGCGGAGGTGATTGGCTACGGATCAAGCGCCGACGCATTTCGTATCACGGATATTCAGCCTGATGGCCGCGGCGCCGCTGCCGCCATTCATTTGGCTTTGAAGCAAGCCAATATTGATCCCGCCGCCGTTGGCCCCGATGGTCGACCGCTGATTCATTACATCAGCGCGCACGGCACGGGCACCAAGGAAAATGATTCCATTGAAACGCGCGCCGTAAAAGTTGTCTTTGGTGAGCGCGCCAAGAAAATTCCAATGAGCAGCATCAAGAGCATGATGGGTCATTTGATCGCCGCGGCCGGCGCTGTGGAATTTATGACTTGCATTCTGGCCATTCAGCGCGGCATGTTGCCGCCCACGCGCAATCACAATGATCCGGATCCCGCTCTTGATCTTGATTACGTTCCCAATGTTGCGCGCAAATGCGCCGTGGACACATGCATGAGCAACTCATTTGGCTTCGGCGGACAAAACGATACACTTATTGTCACGCGTTTCAATGCTTGAGTTTGAACGCTTGAGTTTGAGCGCTTGAGTTTGAAAGTAATATTTTTCGGGCGGGGATATTTCAACAACCAGTCACCGCACGCATGAATTGCTATTTGTTTGGGCAACTGATGCGGATTTTAATGTTCATGACATTTTCACTTTGAGTGATTTGTAAATACCATTGGAATGAAATCAGAGATGACAAAAAATATATCTACACCGACACAGCAAATGACCCAGTCGCGACGATTTCAAAGAGTGATGTTCGCTGTGCTGGTTTTTGTATTCCTTGCCTCGGGAATGACTTTTCTCTCCAAATCGCGGCCCAAATGGTTTCAAGCGGATTTCTCATCGGACGCGCAAATGGAAAGTCGATCGGCGGATTTTGAGCAAGGATTGGCCGCGCAATTCACCAAAGTGCGCGGGCATGATTCTGTGTGGGCTATTCGCATTCCTGAAAAAGACATGAACGAATGGTTGGCATCGCGCCTTCCCAAATGGCTTGAGTACCAAGGCAAGAGCGCGGAACAATTCAATTGCAAAGTACAAGTGCGCTGCCAACAGGATCACCTGCAAATCGCGGCGGAAAATTCCTGGGGAGTGGGGGTAATAGAGATCACGCCCAAAATGCAATCCGACACCAAAGACAACAGCACTGTTACAGCATTGAATTTGGAGCCCACCTCCGCGGCGATTGGGGCCTTGGCAATTCCTACATTTATTATTTCCTCATTTGGCCCCACGGATATGTTTGAATCGTTGCAAAAATCCGAGTTTCGTTTGGCCGACGGCCGCCGGGTGAAGGTGCAAGATATTGAAGTTTTGCCAGGGGAGATTCGCATGCAGCTGGAAACTTCACCCACTAAAAACTGAGCCTATTTCTCGGTGTTTGCAAATTATTTTCCTTGTGGAAGCGATTAAAATTTTCTCAATTGCACGGACCTTTTTATTGGTTCAAAGGGTCGCTTGCCACAACTTGAAGACCCGATATCTAAAAAAAATACATATTTAGATCCCTTGACTGCAACCACTTACATCTTTTCTGCGGATATGTCTTCGGAAGCACCAACAAGTGAATCCGACATCGAGGCGAGGAAAAAGAGAGGGCGATCACCATGTCTGGTGAGAGCAGATTGAGGGAATTGGGAACAAATATCGCAGGGATTTGTGGGAAAAGGAAATGCCAAATGAAGGTTTGTGTTGTCCCATGTGTTGGCGCCGCAATGGTCGCCAATGGGAAAATGCAAGTCATACGCAGGCCTAAACCCCAGAAAACTGCAAACAGTCACTCCCCCGTTGACGCGTCCGTGGCTAAACCCGCGGACGCGTTTATTTTTGTTTACTAGACTCTCAACTTCGCAACCCTCTAAGAAATTCCCACATGCCACAGCTCACCATTAACGGCAAGACATGCTCTTTTGAAAAGGGCGAAACCATTTTGCAGGCCGCTCTTCGTCACGATGAGGAGATTCCGCATTATTGCTACCACCCTGGACTTTCAATCGTGGCCAACTGCCGCATTTGTTTGGCAGAAGTGTGGAGTCCAGATCCAAAGACTGGCGCCTTGCGCGCGGGCAACAAATTATTCCCGACATGTCAGACACCAGCGGTTGAAGGCCAAGTGGTTTACACCGATTCACCCAAGGCGGTCGGCAATCAAAAAGCCGTCATGGAATTTCTGCTCATCAATCATCCAGTGGATTGCCCCGTGTGCGATCAAGCGGGTGAGTGCCACTTGCAGGATTACAGTTATCAATATGGACGCGGTGAGAGTCGCTTCAAGGAAGCCAAGAACAAGCGCCCCAAAAAAGATGTCGGTCCGCATGTGTTGCTGTATAGCGATCGTTGCATCATGTGCACGCGTTGCGTTCGCTTCACACGCGAGGTCACAGGCACCAGTGAATTGTTGGTGGATGGCCGCGGCAGTATTGAAGAGATTGATGTTTTCCCAGGCATCGCCTTGGACAACGAACTCAGCGGCAATGTGGTCGACATTTGCCCCGTTGGCGCGCTGCTCGACAAAGACTTTCTCTTTCAGCAACGCGTGTGGTTTCTGAAGAAAACCCCGAGCATTGATGGGATTACCGCCAGTGGCGACAACATCAGCGTTGAGCACAATGAAGGCGTGATTTACCGCGTGAAGCCGCGCGACAACGCCGAAGTGAACAAGTGGTGGATCACCGATGAAGTTCGTTATGGTTGGAAGTTTGTGCATAGCGAGAGCCGCTTGAAGTTGCCTGCGATCAAGGGTTGCGACGCGTTTGTCGCGGATGATGCCGCCGCGGCGTGGAGCGACGCGTTGAGCGCGACCCTGAACACGTTGGAGAGCGCGGTCAAGAATGGTTGTCGCCTTGGTTTGATGGTGAGCCCCATGTTGACATGCGAAGACGCATTCTTGTTGGCCACAACTATTCTTACAATTGATGCGCAAGCCGAACTTGCGGTTGGTCCAATTCCTGTTTTAGGTGAAGACAAAACTTTCCCTGGCGGGTTCACCATGTACGCGGAGAAGGCGCCCAACGCGCGTGGAGTTCGCCGCGTGCTTGAGGCGCTTGCCAAGGGACGCAAGGTTCATGACGCCGCTGGTTTTGAGGCCGCGGCAAAATCCAAAGCGATCGCCGCCGCTGTGATCACCGGAAATTATCCAAGTGAATGGGTTGTGCCGTCCCTGCAAAGCGCGCTGAGCAATGTGAAGTTGATTGTGATTGACACCTTGCCAAGCACGTTGTCGGACATGGCGGAAGTTGTGTTGCCTGGAGCCACTTGGACTGAAAAATCTGGCTCATTTGAGAACGCCAAAAATCGCCTGCAAGGCTTTGAACGCGCTATTTCCAGCGTTGATTTTGCCAAGGGCGAAAGCCAAATCGCGCTTGATCTGCAGGCCGCGCATGCCGGCGTGAAAGCCAAGGTTTTTGACGCAGCGCATACCCGAGCCGACATGGCGCGCGTAGTTGGCTTGGAGCGATTTACCACCGATCTTCATGCGCCGCCAAAACCTGCGAAGGTCGCGGGCGACATGGTGTTGATTGAAATCTAAGTTGTTGCCCGTGCCATTCACAAGCGGATCGAACTCGCGTGGTTGAGCGGCATCCAATTCGCGAAGTGTGGGCGCAGGCGTGGCCAAGCGTTCTGACCATGGTGAGTTACACCATGATGCAGTTTGTTGATTCGCTCATGGTGGCGCAAGTGGGTCCCGTGGAAATGGCGGCGCAAGGCAACGGCGGCATCTGGAGTTTTGTTCCGCTGGCGTTTCTGTTTGGCGTGTTGACAATGGTGAACACCTTCACCGCGCAAAATGTTGGAGCCGGTCGCCGCGAAGAGATCGCGCGTTTCGCTTGGACGGGATTTTGGTTTTCACTTGTGGTGTGGGTGTTGATCATGTTGCCGTGGGCGGCGTGCTTGCCAATGGTGTTTCGATTCTCGGGCCACTCCGAAAAACTTCTCACACTGGAAACTCAATACGCGGTCACGCTTGTGTTGGGCTCGATCTTTGCCTTGACAGGCAAGTGCATAAGCAATTTCTATTTTGGTTTACAGCGGCCACGGGTTATCGCGGTGGCGGCATTGACAGGAAATGTCGTGAACATCCTGCTGAATTATGTGCTGATTTACGGCGAAAATGGCTTGCCTTCCATGGGTTTGCCTGGCGTTCCCGGCATGCCCGCACTGGGCGTGTTGGGCGCGGCAATCGCCACGGTGTGCGGCACATGCGCCGAGGTGGCCATTCCACTGGCGCTGTTCTTCTCCGCGCGTTTCGCCAAGGACCACGGCGTGTGGCAATCATGGCGGCCATCACTTGGCGACTGCAAGAAACTTTTGAAAGTTGGATGGCCCGTTGGAATTCAGTTTGGAAATGAGATCACATGTTGGGCGATCTTTATGACTGTGCTGGTTGGAAAATTTGGCGAGATCCATCTCACGGCGGGTTGGGCCACGCTGCGCTTCATGCACCTGTCATTCATGCCCGCGGTTGGATTCAGCGTGGCCACCACGGCTTTGGTTGGAAAATATATGGGAGCGGGGCGGCAAGATCTTGCGGCCAATCGCGCGCACTGGGCGTTATTGCTGGCCACCATCTATATGACGCTGTGTGGAGTTGCCATGGCCATCTTTCGCGCGCCGCTCATTTCACTTTTTACATCCACAGCCGATGCCGCCAATACCGCGGAAATTATTCGTATTGGTTCCACGCTCATGATTTGCGCCGCGGTGTTTCAAACCTTCGACGCCATTGGAATTGTTTATAACGGCGCGTTGCGTGGCGCGGGCGACACGGTTGTGCCCGGCCTGTACACCATCGCCTTCAATTGGATTTTTATCGTGCTTGGCGGATGGCTCTTTGTGGTCCTGTGGCCGGCTCTGGAGAGTCTGGGTCCTTGGATTGCCTCGGCTATTTACATCATTGTGCTGAGCGTGTTCTTAACCAAGCGCTTTGAATCAGGGCATTGGCGGCGCATTCGCCTCTTGGAATCAAACCCCATTCACGGTTAGACTGCCCGACCACCTTTTACCACTGGAGATTTATGTCAAACACTGGCCTTGATACCGTCCTCGCCGCAACATCCGATCCCGCCGCTTCCCAAGTTTTCATGAAGCAAGGAAAAGCTTTCGAAGCCGACGCCAAATTCTTCGAGGCGCTTGAGGCCTACAAGAACGCCGCGCAAGCCAACCGCACCACCACCACGCTGTTCAATGTGGCGCGTATGCAGGATTACCTCGGCTATGACGACGACGCCATGCGCAGTTACGAGGAGTGCACTCGTATGCCGAATCCTCCGATCAACGCGTTCCTGAATCTCGCGGTTCTGCTTGAGGATGCCGCGCAATTCACCCGCGCCAGCAAGTTGATTCAAAAAGTGCTTGAGGCAAATCCAAATCATCCGCGCGCCAAGTTGTTCATCCGCGATGTTCAGGCCAGCAAGAACATGTTGTACGACGAGGAGTTGGCCCGCCTGAAGGGACGCGAGGAGGCAATGTTTGATTTGCCAGTGGCCGAGTTTGAACTTTCCATTCGCGCGCGCAATTGCTTGAAGAAGATGAGCATCCGCACGTTGGGTGATTTGCTTCGCATTGGCGAGGCCGAGTTGCTTTCATACAAGAATTTTGGCGAGACCAGTTTGGTTGAGATCAAGCAAATGCTCACCGCGCGCGGTTTGCGCTTGGGTCAGCAACTTGACCGCGGCCACTACGACAAGGTTCGCAGCGAAGTGTTGGAGAAGATGAAGGGCACCGTCGCTGACGGCGTGCTAGGCCTTACGGTTGGAACGCTCAACTTGGGCATTCGCAGCCGAAAAGCGCTGCAATTGCTGGGTATTCAAACGGTTGGCGATCTTGCCGCACGAACTGAAGCCGAGTTGATGGGCGTGAAGAATTTTGGCGCCACCAGTTTGGTGGAAATTCATGAGCGTCTTGCTGAACACGGTCTCGCCTTGCGTACGCTTGAGTGAGGACAAGCCGCCTGAGGCGGCGAAGGAGCCTCGATGGCGGTGAATTCTGGATGGCAAGCACCCTCGCAAGCTGGACGATTTATTGCCACGCTCGCGGCAATTGTGATTGTCGCTTGGGGTTACATGACCATTCCAAGCGGATGTGAAACAGAGGGAGCGGTTAGATCGCGGACCGCGTTACCAGGCAGTCCTTTAGAAAAAAATTCCACTGGCTCATCCACGGCCGCGCCAATCGCAAGAGTTGACGGCGCCACGGATGTTGTTGAAAAGCCAAAGACTCCGCCTCCACTGCAGCGGCCATTTCCGCCAACGTCGCAGCCGAACATTCGTGTGCGAGTTGCGGCTGTGCGCGACGAACCGGTGCAACTGACGCATTCCTCTGGTTGGCTTTGGCTCAAAGGTGAGAACGCGCAATCGGGTCGAACATTTCGCTCGCCCGTGGCGGTGTATCCCGTGAATGATGGTTGGCGCATCGTGGAGGCTTTTGGAACCACGCAGGCGGACAATTATCGGTTGAAAGAAATTGGCCCGCTGCAAGTGAGAGCACCACAAAATTCCCGCGGGGATATTCAATTTGGTGGCAACGCATATTTGGGCAATGTCAACATTGTGCGCCGCGCGGATATCAATGAAAACGCGGCGGATTTGGTGTTTGTTGTGCCCTTGGAAGAGTATTTGCCTGGCGTGTTGGCGAAGGAATTATTCAAGGGTTGGCAGGCCAACACGTATCAGGCGCAAGCCATCGCCGCGCGCAGTTACGCCGCGTGTGAAATGGAGTGGTGGAGAAATCGCCGCCACTACGATGTGGTCGCAGGTCAGGCAAGTCAAGCGTGGGTGGGCGCAACAAGTGACGCGAAAAGTTTGGACGCGGTCGCCAATACGCGCGGACAATATCTTGTGTTTGATGGTCGCGTTGTGCCGGCGTACTACTCCAGTTGTTGCGGTGGTTTGCCTTCGTCCGCGGTGGATTCCATTCGTGATGGAACTTGGACCCAGATCACGCCGCTGAATATCGCCGACAAAGGTCGCCGTACGATGTGTTGCGAGAAGGCGCCAGTGGCAAAGTGGCAGGCTTCATTTTCAATTTCAGAAACGGTCGATCGCATGAATGAATGGGCCAAGCAAGCTGGGCGCAAAGATTTGGGTCCAATGAATGGTATGAAAAGTTTTGTTGTGGTCGATAAAAATTCCGTCGGGCGTTCCATGACGTTTCTGATCACCGATAAAAATGGAAAGCGATTCACCTGGGACGCATCCGATTTTCGTGTAGCGCTCAACAGTGGCGCCAATGGTTCGCGTGACTCGTTGAAATCTTCCGCGCTTGAGCCGCGCATCGATGGAGGACGCTTAATTTTGGATGGTCGCGGCTATGGTCACGGCGCTGGAATGTGCCAATATGGCGCGGAATTCATGGCAAAATCAGGAAAATCTCCGCGGGCGATTTTGGAGCGCTACTACCCAGGGGCCACCGTTGTCACCATGCCAGAAACTTCCAGCGCCACCGCCACAAGTTCGGCGTTGGTGAGTTCTCCCAAACCTTAATCGCCCCAAGGATTCAATCGTGTTCACAGGAATTATTCAACATATGGTCGCGGTGGAATCCCTACAAGAGAAACAATATGGCAAACAATTGGTTTTGAACTGCGGCGAGTGGCCGAACAATCCAATTATTGGTGAAAGTATTTGCGTGGATGGATGTTGTTTAACGGTGGTGGAAATTATTCGTGGTTCCTTGGCCTTTGATGTGGTGCCTCAGACTTTGCAACATACAACCATTGGAAATTTGCGCAGCGGGGACATGGTGAATGTTGAACGCGCGTTGCGCGCTGATTCATTGCTCGGTGGCCATATGGTTCAAGGACATGTGGACACCACGGGGGCGGTCTTGGATGTCGATCGCTCCAATGGGCAGTGGCGCACGCGCATTGAGTCGCCAACTTCGATCGATCATGTTTTGCAAGAGCGCGGCAGTGTTACTGTTGACGGTGTGAGCTTGACGATTGCCACCAAAGGCCAAGGTTGGTTTGAAGTGGCGTTGATTCCAGAAACGCTGGCCAAAACAACATTGCAGTTTCGCTTGAAAGGGTCGCGCGTGAATCTGGAAGCGGATTCCATGGCAAAACACATCGCCGTCGAAGTTGCTCGGCAAATGCAAATACTGGGAATATCAGCGGAATCACTTGCAAAATCTCACTGAGTCCATGCAGTTTGCCCGGGATTTATTGATGACCGTTGGCGAGACTAGGACACTTTGAACACGAGCATTGTTAAGTCGTCGGCGCATGATTCCATTTGGGTGCAACCGAGGGCTTGCTGATCAAGCCTGCGTTCCATATCCGTGATCATGTCCGTGGGCTGCGTGATTGGTAGTAGCGCGCACAACTCTTGCAAGTGGCGGGGTGCTTGTTTGACAGGCGCGCTTGCTGATTCTGGTGGATCTGGAAATGCAAATTCAAATCCGTCCGAGTACAAAATTATTCGGTCTCCAGCGTGAAGTTGAATTTCTTTCTCGATCCATTCCACTCCTTCAAATACGCCGATCAAGCCCCCGGCGCACTGGATGAGCTCTATGGATTCTGTTCCGCGCATGATGATGGCACTGGGGTGTCCCGCGCTCGCCATGCGCATCACGCGTGTTCGTAGATCAATGATCGCGTAAATAGCCGTGGCAAATCGGGTGGTATTTCCTTGGCGCGCCAGTAATTCACGATTGACGCACGCCAGCGCCTCGCCGGGTTGAATAATTTTATAGGTATTTCCAATGATTTCCTTGGTTGGAAGTCCACGCGCGATCACCATGGTCAACAACGCCCCGGGCACGCCGTGGCCAACCGCGTCGGCGATGAACAAGCCAACATGATGTTCATCCAAGCGTCGCACATCGTAGATGTCGCCACTGACATAGTTCATGGGGCGCCATAAAGCGGCGACTGCGCCACCAGAAAAAGCCGACAATTTTTTAGGCAAAAAATCGCGCTGGACTTGGCCAGCCAAATGCAACTCGTCGTGCATCTGGGTGACTTCGCCAAGCAAACGATCGGTTTGAATTTTCGCTCCGCGGTTTGCTTGTCGAAGCGTGTCGATTTCAGATTGACGCGCAAATAAACCGCGCAACAGTGCGGCAATCACTTGCGGAGATTCGCCTATGGGCAATGAGTTCCACAATGCGTTCTGAGATACCGCAGGTGTTGGCGCGTCGGTTAAAAGCAAAATGGGAATATTGCGCATTTCAACGCCATCAAGCAAATCAGCAAGCCCTGAGGAATTGTCGCCACGGCTTAAACAAATCACCACCGCGTGAACTTGCGTGTTCAAATTTTCACCCGCGTCGCGTATGGATACGCATTCAAAAGTTGCGTGATGTTGCAGAAGTTTGGCAAGCGAAGTGGGCAGTTCGCGCAACTGTTCCGTGGCTGAATCCCCAAGCACAAACAGAACCCGAACGAGCGGGTAAGGATGGGGGATATCGTCTTGCGCCAACATGCCTCGCGATTCTATCGGCGATTCAATTCGGCTTGTTTCAAGCAACATTCCAAACTCAGGAACGGTTAAAATAATCCTCTGTATGAAAAAACTTTCTCAACGCCAAGTGGATTCCCGCCTGGCAAAACTCCCGCAGTGGAGCCAAAATGGTGACGCCATTCAACGCACGTTTCAATTTGAAAATTTCGTTGGCAGCATGCGCTTTTTAAATAGCGTGGCGGAGGCGGCCGAAAGAGTCCAGCACCATCCAGATATTTTGGTTCGTTGGAACAAAGTCACTTTGACTTTGTCCACGCATGACGTTGGTGGAATTAGCGAGAAGGACATGGCGTTCGCCGCCAACGCCGATCAGATTTCCGGGTTGCCTTCCGCGTAATCACCCAAGGCACGCCGCACCAAGATCGCGCGGCTTAAGCGGCCTTTTTCCTCCTCGGCCGCGAAGGGATCAATCTGCGCCAGATGCGCTGGTTGCACTTGTAGCAACAATTGCTCAACGCATTCAATACTGAGATTGTGCAGAAGCCCGCTTGAAATTCCAAAGCGCAAAGTGGAGAGCAATTTGGTGGCCTCTTCGGCTCCAAGCAAGCGGGCGACTTTCAGCGTGGCGCGTGCGCGGTACACCTTGTCTTCAATGAGCGGGCGATTTTTTTCCAGCAACATTTGCCGCGCCGTGCGCTCATAGTCAATCAACTTTGGGATCACCTCGTCGCGGAAATGCTGCAGCAATTCCTCCTCGGACGCGCCCAAAGTCACTTGATTGCTCACTTGATAAAAGTTGCCGATCGCGTCGGTGCCTTCACCGTAATACCCGCGCACAGCTAAATGTAGATCTTTCGCGGCGCGCTTGACGCGCTCAATTTCGCCCGAGTAACGCAATGCCGGTAAATGCAACATCGCGCCCAAGCGAATGCCGCAACCAACATTGGTTGGACACGCCGTGAGGTAGCCCCAGCGTTGATGAAACGCAAAGTCAACGGTCTCCTCCAACGCTTGATCAAAGGAGCGGGCCAGATCAAACGCCTCGTTCAAACGGAATCCCGGAAAAATACTTTGAATGCGAAGATGATCTTCCTCGTTCACCATCACTCCAAGTTGCTCGCTATGACCCAATCCCAGCGCGCGCGGCAGAGTGCTTTGGGCAAAATGTTTGGAGACCAAATGGCGCTCCACAAGCAGTTGACGCTCTTGCGCCGAAGCCTGGGTCATGTTCACCCACGCCAAGCCATCGGGAAATGCTCCGCCAAGCGGCGCATGCGTGACCATTTGCAAAACTTCTTGCCGTTGCGAATCCGAGGCGCGCCCAGTGAATGGAAAGCCAGCCAGATTGCGCGCCACGCGAATTCGAACGCTGACAACCACGTCATTGTCATTGTTTGAATTGAAATCGGTTTGGTCGCTCATGCTCAAGTGGTCGGTTCGGTTGGCGGTTTTTTCTCCGCACCCATTTGATGCAGACGTCCTTGCAAAGAAGCGGCTCGCTCGTACTGTTCCGCGGCAACGGCGGACTCTATTTCCTTGATTAATTGCCTGCGAACAGCGGCGCGATCGGCTTGGCCTTCGATGCGCTTGGGCGTGCGACCACGATGACTCACGGCTCCAGATTGCGCACGTTCAATAATGGCCGCCACCGATGGCATGAATGAGTCGTAGCACGTGGCGCAACCGAAACGACCTGTTTGGCGGAACTCGGCGAAGGTGAGTCCGCATGCTTCGCAACATCGAGCGGCGGCTTTCTGCGCCTTGAGTGATTTTCCCGTGGCCGCGAATTGTTTTAGGATTTGCGTCACTGGAACCGTGGGTAAAATGTATCCCTTGGCCGCGGCATGTTCGGCGCACAAATGCAATTCCATCTTGTTTCCATTTTGGATGACAACTTCATGCACCATCGCCGGGTTGTCACATAGATCACATTTCATCGCGGGGTCATTATAGGCAACAGCGCCGTGGCGTCTGATTCGTCGCGCGGCAATTTTTTAGAAATTCAGCCATTGTTCGTGGCGCGGCGAATCGCGTCAAGTGTTTTTAATAATTGAGGCACGCTGCTCAGCGGCAACATGGTGCTTGCATCACTCAGGGCCTTGGCAGGTTCAGGATGGCATTCAATAAAAATAGCGGAAACGCCCACGGCAACAGCAGCTTTTGCCAATAAGGGAGCGCGGTCAGGGCGGCCACCAGTGCGTTCACCTTCGGCGCCTGGAAGCTGCGTGCTGTGTGTCGCGTCAAAGCAAATTGGAACTTCCAAGTCCATTAAATCACCAATTCCCATGAAGTCATTCACCAATCGGTTGTAGCCAAATGTTGTTCCTCGTTCGGTCAGCATGATCATGCGGCAACCGCCTTCGCGAACTTTCGCCACAACATGACCCATTTCCGCTGGACTCATGAATTGACCTTTCTTCACATTCACCGGTTTGCCGGTGTCGGCGGCGGCCAAAAGTAAATCCGTTTGTCGACATAGAAACGCCGGCACTTGCAACATGTCAACGACTTGGGCGACGGCTTGGCATTGACTGGCATCGTGAATATCCGTGGTCACTGGAACGCCAAGCGACTCGCGCAATTTCGCCAAGCGCTCCAGACCCGACTTAATTCCGGGCCCGCGCGGACTCTTCACGCTTGAACGGTTGGCCTTGTCAAAGCTGGCTTTGAAAACAAAACTTAATCCCAATTCTTTGCACGTGTCGCGCAGTGTTTCGCCAATCTGTTGATTGATGGCCTCGGACTCCAACACGCATGGACCGCCAATGACAAGCAGTCGTTGGTGCGGATGGGCGAAAAACGTTTCAAGAACATCGTTTTGGTGGGACATAATCATTCATTTTACGGTTTTTTAGAAATTTCACCCGACAGTATAAAAGTTGTAATACACCGTATGTGATATGTGAGCCGAGCGTATCGGACGCGTGTGGTGGTGGACCGTTTCAGGAGTCGAAAGCATGGAAGCATTTCCTATGAATCCCGAGGATTTTACAGGCTTTGTCAAGAGAATTTTTCTTCGACAATGGTCCAACCACAAGTTTGAAATCGCCGGTCCAATGGATTTGGTGATTGATGGCAGGCACCTTGGGTTGGAAAATCTTTGGCGCATCGCCAAACAGGATCCCGCGCGCGCCGAGGACATTGTGGAAAGTTACATAGACAAATTGATGGAGGGCGATTCCATTGGCGGTCTTCCCATGCCGTTTTCCTTGGTGCGCAATCGCATCATGCCGCGCATTCAACCAGAAAGTATTTTCACGTACTTGGACCGCGAGCAAGTGGCGCACATTCCATTTGTCAATGAAACGGTTGTTGTGTTTGTGATTGACATGCCTCATGTCACCGTGAGCGTGACCGTGGAGCAGATGGTGCGCTGGGGAGTTCAATTGGATGATTTGGAAATCTTGGCTCGGGAAAATTTGGCCCGCTACGCGCCGGAGTTGAAGGTGCGCATTGTCGAAGGCGAGGATGGTGGCAAGGCCGCGATTGTGGCGTTGCAAGATGGATACGACGCCGCGCGGTTGTTGCTTGATTCGCTGCATCTGAAACTTGCTCCGCAACTTGGCGGCGACTTCTTTGTTGCCACCCCGGCGCGCGACATGTTTGTTGCCATGACATGCAATCCACCCAAGTTTGTTGAGCGCATTTCGCAGCGTATTGGCCGAGATTATCAACGACTTCCATACCCAATCACCAGTTCGCTGTTTCTTGTCACGCGTGATGGCGTGGCGGGTACTGCGGAAGAAGCAGCCTGAAGAACGAGGCGCGCTTCGCTAGCATCGTGGCGTGGTTCTGCTGATCGATAATTATGATTCATTCACTTGGAACTTGGTGCACCGCATGCAAGAGGCGCGTCCTGGTTTACGAGTGGACGTTGTTCGCAATGACGCCATTGATTGCGCGCGCGCGGCGGCGATGAAGCCAACGCATCTTGTGATTTCACCGGGGCCATGCACTCCCAAAGAAGCCGGCGTGAGCGCGGAGTTGATTCAATATTTTCGTGGGCGCATTCCAATTTTGGGCGTGTGTCTAGGGCATCAAACGATTGGTGATTGCCACGGTATGACGGTGCGCCGCGCCGACAAACCCATGCATGGCAAGACCAGCCAAATTCATCACGATGGGCGCGGAGTTTTCCTGGGAATGCCGCAGCCATTTCAAGCCACGCGCTATCACTCGTTGGTGATTGATCTGGCCACTCTCTCGAGTGAATTTGAGGTGAGCGCCCAAACTGATGATGGAATTATCATGGGAATTCGCCTGCGAATCAAGCAAGGGGAGGCTCCTATGGAGGGCGTGCAATTTCATCCCGAAAGTTTTTTAACCCCCGACGGACCAAAGTTGCTGTCGAATTTTTTAGCCATGTCCGCGGCGGTGCGCTAAACTGATTTCCATGCAAAGCACCGCCAGCGATATCACCCGCGCCGTTCTTCAACAATTGGATGGCGACAAAATCATCCTGGCGATTCCGTCAACCGATTATCAAATACACCTTGTGTGCAGTGGAAAGACATCCGCGCAAGTTGGCAAAAAAATTCAAGGCGTGATCGACATCAAGGCGTTGCGGATGCACAAGGCGAGCGCGGGTGGTTCCTTCATCGAGCCAATTTACGGACACCCAAGAGTTGTGCAGGCGCGCGTGTTGGCGATTGATCTTTCAAAAAATCGTTTGCTGTGCGAGGTGGTTGTGCCTATGTGGGTTGAGCCATTTGATGGCCAAAGCGCGGCGGATTTTAACGCGGGCGACATGGTGAATTTCTACGCTCAATCTGGCGCGACATTTACGCCAGTTGCTTGAGAACGACTCATCTCAGCGGATGTTTGCAACGCGTTTCATATGCGCGCAAGTGATTCATTCAGCGATGCATCAGGGGGCGATCAAAATGCGTTTACGCATGCCATCGCTGGAATAAGTTCCCACTTCGCCGCTCGGTTCAGCCGCGGCTCGAACCGTTTGTTGCCCGCTGCTATTTCGCAAACTCAGCAACCCTCCATCGGTGTCCGATGCCGCGCCAGTAACAACCACGGCTTTGCCCTTCATATTGAAGAGATTCAGAAGTCCGCCAGTTGGTCCGCCACCCAAGGCCGCCACGCGTGTGGCGCCAGCGTAAACCTGAACCGTGCCGCTTTCTTCCTTGCCTTGATCCATCAATGCGGCGATTTGCCCAGTTGCGGTGCGCACGGTGGCGCGCCCGCCAAGATTTTCTTGCACTTCAAATGAGAGCGCGGCTTTGCCATCATGATTTCGGATTTCAGTGAATCCTCCGCGCATGGTGGTGTTGCCAAAGATGCAGCCTCCATCTCCATTGGTTTCACGCACCGCGAGTTCGCCACCACCATCGTTCACTTTGCATTCAACAGCGGTGGTTCCGTTTGTATCCGCGATCTGAAATTGACCGCCGTTATCGTTTACGCCGCATTCAACAGCTGTCTTTCCATTTGTAGTTGCGATTCGAAATTCGCCACCATTATCGTTCACGCCGCATTCAACCGCGGTGGTTCCGTTCGTGCCCGCGATGCGAAACATGCCCGCATTTTTGGCGTCGGAACCGACATATGCGACTTCTTTTTCAGAATCGTCCAGCACGCTGAAGGCCGCGCCTTTTGCGCTGGCACCAAATCGCACCGCCTGCTTGCCGTTGGAACTATGCACAGTGCCCACGGTTCGTTCGGCGTTCACACTGAGTTGCAAGGAGTTTTCCTCGCTGTCGCTGCGTGTCAATACAAAGTCCGATCCATCGTTGGTGGCCTCCAAATAGGCGGCGATTTGCCCGGAGCCTCGGGTCACTTCAACGCGACCGCCTGTGCTGTTTGCAAAAATTCCAGCCACTGGCTTGCCCGCGGAATTCCAAAGCGCAAGATCTCCACCTGATTCACTGGAAGAAATTCGCGCGACGTTGGCGCCGCCCTTGCTCCACACATCAAGCTGTCCACCATTTGGGGCGTTTGAAAGTAGGCAGGTGATTTTTCCTTCGGAGTCTAAGATTTCGAGACGGCTGGCTTGAATCACTTCGGGCACAGGCGCGCGTGTGAAGCCCACAAGAGCCGCGGCACCGAGCAATGTGGCGCAGATCAAACCGATGCCTCGTTCGCGGCGGCGTTGTTGCTTGATCAATTGCAGTTGTAGTTCGATGTGTTCAAGACGGGTTTCGATTGATGACATGGAAGCTCCTTGAGTTGAGCCGTTAGCATACGGCGAGTGTGGATCGCAGTGTGCGCATTCATGGTTGAACGATTCAACGTAAAGATGATGTGGCGTTATGAAAAAAACAAAATCCAAGCGAAGTTTGAAAACGAAGTCCATGCGAGAAGTTGGAATTGGTCTTGTTGGAGCGGGATTCATGGGGCGCGTCCACGCCAATGCATGGCGACAGTCGCCACTGTTTTTTAATCTGAAGTGTCGACCCACGCTGGCGGCCGTAGCAGGTGGACACGCAAGCGAATCAAGTGAATTTGCCGCCAAATGGGGTGTTTTAAAGCCATCGCAAAGCTGGGAGCGCCTGATCAAGGACCCGCAAGTTGGGTTGGTGGATGTCTGTGTTCCAAATTATTTGCATGCCGAGATTTCCATCGCCGCGTTGAAGGCGGGCAAGCATGTCGCTTGCGAAAAACCGCTCGCCAACACGATCACTGATGCGCGCGACATGGCTTTAGCCGCGCTTGGAGCCAAGAAAGGCGTGCGAACTTTCGTGTGGTTCAACTATCGCAGATGTGCCGCGGTATCGCTTATGCGCGAACTGATTCAACAAGGTCGATTGGGGCGTATTCGACATATCCGCGCGCAGTATTTGCAAGATTGGGGTCGAGCTAGCACGCCGCACTCTTGGCGCTTTGATTCAAAGCTTGCGGGCAGCGGCGCGCACGGTGATTTGAACGCGCACTTGATTGACATGGCGCGATTTGTCACGGGCGATGAAATTGTGGAAGTGTGTGGCGCCATGGAGGCGCAATTTATTCAAGAGCGAGCGGTGGTGACGGCGAGTTCAAAAAGATTGGGATTAGGCGCGCAAAAAAGTAAACGAGGAGCCAAGCGGCAAGCATGCACGGTGGATGATGCTTTCTTGTTTCTTGCGCGCATGCACAATGGCACGGTCGCAAGTTTCGAGGCCAGTCGAATGGCTACGGGAAATAAAAATGCGAATCACATGGAGGTGAATGGCGAATTTGGCAGCGTGAAATTTGATTTTGAGCGCATGAACGAATTGCAATGGTGGGACGACACACTGCCAGCGCGCGAGCAGGGTTGGAGCCGCATTTTGTGCACTGATCCGTCGCATCCTTATATCGACCACTATTGGCCACCAGGACATGTGCTTGGTTATGAGCATGGATTTATCAGCATGGCCGCGGATATTTGCGCGGTGTTGGCGGGGGGCGAGCCTGAGCAACCACTGGCTGATTTTGTGGACGCTTATCGAACCCAACAAGTTCTAGAAGCCGCAATGATCAGCGCGCGCGAGCGATGCTGGATGCGAACTGACGCAATTTAGAAAGTTGGAGCGCGTGGCGGCGCTCGTTATACTTTTTCATTCGCATGAATTCGCAAACAGCATCAACGCAAACAGTGGCCAAGGATGACGCGGGCTTGCACGCATTGCGCGCGTGCGCCGAAGCCGCCAATCGCGCGCTTCGATCGTTGCAAAAAACGGATGGACATTGGTGCGCGGAACTGCAAGGCGATTCCATTTTGCAAAGCGAATATCTGCTGATGAAATGGATTTTGTCGCAAGAGGCGGCGCCCATGGTGAATGGTCGTGGCGCTGACACCTTGTTGAAATTGGTACGGCAACTGAGGGATCAGCAGCGACCAGATGGCGGTTGGGGGCAATATCCAGGCTCCGATGTTGATTTAAGCGCCACGGTCAAAGGCTATTTTTGCCTTAAATTGTATGGAGATTCGCCGGATGCTCCGCACATGAAGAAGGCCCGCGATATTGTTCGCGCCTTGGGCGGGGCCGAATGTTGCAATAGTTTTTCAAATTTCTATTTGGCCTGTCTGGGACAGATTTCCTGGAATGCGGTGCCGGCGATTCCGCCAGAATTAGTTTGGGCTCCCAAGTGGTTTTATTTTCACTTAAGCAAAATGAGCGCGTGGAGCCGCACCATGTTGTTGCCGCTGGCCATCGTTGCCACGCTTCGCCCAACGCGCCATTTGAGGGCAGACCAAGGAATTGACGAACTCTTTGTGGATGAAGGTGCGCGACACCGGTTAAAAATGCGCCAAGATGTGCCGCTCGGTTGGCGAATATTTTTCCACGCTACGGATCGCGCGATGAAATTGGCGCACACTGTTCTGGGAACCAGCTGGCGCAAGAGCGCCATCGCGGCGGCGTTTCGTTGGAGCGCAATTCGTTGCGGTCAAGATTTGCCCGCGCCCACAAGCGGTCTTGGAGCCATCTTTCCGCCAATGGTGTATATCCAAATCGTGTTCAACGCTTTAGGTGTT
Organism: uncultured bacterium; assembly: GCA_903831295.1. Lineage (GTDB taxonomy): Bacteria > Planctomycetota > Phycisphaerae > Phycisphaerales > SM1A02 > SYAC01. The sequence goes on from CAIKXA010000097.1 coordinate 38,211, forward strand.
CGTCGTGGTGACGCCATGGTGGTTCGAGCGGAAAATGAATTGGATGAATTTTTTATTGAACAAGGCGACCGCATTCGTATTCAACCGTGCTTTAGTCCAGTGTGGGACACGGGCATCGCTTTGTACGCTCTGGCCGATTGCGGATTCACCGTGTCCGACGCCGCGGTTGAAGGCGCGGGCGATTGGTTGCGCGCCAAAGAATGCCGATTTCTCGGGGATTGGTCTGAAAATACAAAGCCAGGCACCGCGCCCGCGGGTTGGTTTTTTGAATACGCCAACGCTTGGTATCCAGATGTGGATGACACCGCGATGGTGGCCATGGCCCTGAAGCGCATCGGCGGACCAACCAATGAATCGGCGGCTCTGCGCGGCGTGCAATGGATGTTGTCCATGCAAAATAATGATGGTGGTTGGGCGGCGTTTGATCGCACGCAAGATCGCAAAATTTATGAGTATGTTCCTTTTGCGGATCACAACGCTATTCAAGATCCAAGTTGCCCCGACATCACTGGGCGCGTGCTTGAATGTTTGAGCTGGCACGGAATTAAAAGCGATCATCCGGCGGTGCGCGGCGCCGTGGAGTACATCAAGTCAAAGCAAGAACCAGAGGGTTGCTTCTTTGGTCGCTGGGGCGTGAATTATATTTATGGAACATGGCAAGCGGTGATTGGTCCAATCCGCTGTGGCGTGCCGCGCACGGAATCTTGGATCGCAAACGCGGGAGCGTGGATTAAGTCGGTGCAAAAACCAGACGGTAGTTTTGGTGAGAGTGCCAATAGTTATTTGGATGCCTCCCTGAAAGGCCAAGGTGAGAGCACCGCGAGTCAAACCGCATGGGGTGCGATGATCCTGCAGGAGATTTACGGCGCTAATGATCCCGATCTTGCGCGCGCGCTGGCGTGGTTGGCGCAAACGCAACTGAGTCAAATTGACGCGAAAAATCCGCTAAAAAACCCAGACGGCGACCCTGCTGGATCATGGCGTGAAACTGAATTCACGGGCACAGGATTTCCAAAAGTATTTTATTTGCGATACCACTTATACCGACTTTATTTTCCACTGATGGCTTTAGGTCGATATCTGCAAGCGCATGGAAATGCTTTGGCCACTCCAGCGCAACGCGACAAGTGATGTTGTGCTGCATCAATGAATATCAATGAAATGGGTGCGCCGCGGTGAACGCGTAGTTGTCCCAGGACAATTCGCTCGCGTGCAAACACAAGCGTGTCGCCATTTTTTTCACGTCGTCTGGCGCGTACAAATCATCGCCAAGAATTGGTTGGTCAAGCGCCAGCAAATGCACGCGCAATTGATGGCTGCGGCCTGTCATAGGCTCCAAGCGAAATCGCGTGCAGCGACAAGTTTCGCGTGAAGTGGCCACGGAAGCCGGAACGTGATCAAGCAATGCTTCAACTTTCCATCGGGTCACGCTTGCCTTGCCTTGCGTATGGCACACAATTTGGCGCGCGCTGCCCAGGGCTTCTTTGCGCAGCGGCAAGTTGATTTCGCCGGAGTCTTGCACTGGGTGTCCAAATGCGATGGCGTGATAGGCCTTGGTCACGAGGCGCGCTTCAAACAACATGCTGAGCGCGCGGTGGCTTTGAGTATTGAGCGCCATCACGATCAACCCACTGGTGTGTTGATCAAGGCGATGCACATTTCGCGCGCCCGGAAAAACAAGCGCGACGCGAGTTGCCAAGCAATCGGCGTTGTGCGGACCAATACCAGGCACCGAAAGCAAACCCGAAGCTTTTTCAAGAACGACAAAATCGTGCTGGGCGTGAATCACGCGAAATCCGTCTTGAGTAATGGTGGGCTCTCTCATGATTCAGGAAAAAATATGCTTTCAAATTGCTCGCGTTGTGTAAATGAAACTTGAGCAGAAAGCCGAAGTGGCAAGGCGTACACTTGTTGATTATGACATTGATCATTATTTTCATGTGCGCCTTGGCGCAAGCTTCCGCGGCAAGCGGAGTCAAGGTTGAAACCACGACTGCGCCTGGGCAAAGTTCCAGCAACGAGGCAACAAACGCGGCAAAAGATCCCGCGGATTGGCGCAAGTTCGAGGGTTTGTTATCGCATCAAGTGCAACTCACTCTTTCCGAGCGATTTGTGAAAGCGGGCGAGGCTTATTTTAATTCAGACGCTACACAAATTGTATTTCAAGCCATTGAATATGATGCGCAGGGTAATCCTGAGAGCGAGTATTACAGCATGTATGTGGCGCAGTTGCGCGACGAAGGGCAGGGGCAATCTTTCGAACCCGACCAGCGACGATATCGACTGAAGAACATCCGACGAATCAGCCCAATTGGAAGCGCGAATACTTGCGGTTGGTTTCATCCAACTGATCCCAACAAATTGATCTTTGCCAGCACAATCACCGCGCCCGCCAAGCAAGAGACGCCGGGGTATCAGCGCGGCAGCAGAAATTATCGCTGGAGTTTTCCGCCAGAGATGCGCGTGGTTGAAGTGGATTTGAGCGCCCAAGAAATCAACGCTGATAGTTTGAAGACGCTTGTGGGTGATGGTAAGGCGTACGCCGCCGAATGCTCCACAAGTCTCGATGGGCGAACGTTGCTTTACACAACCCTTGAAAGTGGCGACGGCGATTTGTACGCCATGGATCTTCCCACAAAAAAAATCACGCGGCTCACCGCGTTCGCTGGCTATGACGGCGGCGGATTTTTCAGCCCCGATGGCAAGAAGATTATTTGGCGAGCCGACAGAAATGCCGACAATTTGCTGCAAATTTTCGTCGCGGACGTTGTGTTTGATTCCACAGGCGCGGTTGTTGGAATTGGCGAACCCATCGCCGTGACCAATGATGGAGCTGTGAATTGGGCGCCCTATGTTTCGCCCAATGGCAAGGTGATTGTTTACGCATCAAGCCGCGTGGGGCACGACAATTATGAACTTCTAGCCGTGCCTGTTCCCGCGGATCACGCGGCGCCGCTTGGTCAACCAAGGCGCGTGACGCATGCGGGGGGCGCGGATCTTTTGCCCGCGATCAGTCACGATGGAAAATTATTGATGTGGACAAGCCAACGAGGTGCTGGCCGCTCCAGCCAACTTTGGTTGGCGCAGATGTCGCAGAATGATTTACTTTCCGGGGAACTTGTTCCCCCCGTGGTCCAACCCACTGCGACGCCGGCATCCACCGCGCCTATCACAGCAAGCCCAACACATTCCACGACAACGCCATTGGTTCAACCCAAATGAATTCTTATCACGAACGAGAAATGCTTATTCCCTTTCGCTCGGCATTGCTGCCGCAAATTTTCACCGATGTTGTGATTGTTGGCACGGGCGTGGCCGGATTGCGCGCCGCCATAGAAGCTTCGCAACGCCACGATGTGATTGTGTTGGCCAAGGAGTCGATTGATCTTTCAAACACTTCGTGGGCCCAGGGCGGAATTGCCGCCGTGATGAATGCAAAAGACAGCATAAACGCCCATATTCAAGACACTCTCGATGCTGGCGTTGGTTTGTGCGAATCCGACGCGGTGCGCGCATTGGTGCAAGAGGGCCCGGATGAAATTAGGCAACTTCTTGCTTGGGGAATGCGAGTGGACCGCGATCAAAGTGGCGAGCCCGCGCTTGGCCTTGAAGGGGGACATCATTGCCACAGAATTATTCATAGCGATGGAGACGCAACGGGTGTTGAACTGGCGCGATGTCTTGTGGAGAAAGTTCGTCTGCAGCGGCGAGTGCGCATGTTTGATCGATGTTTCGCAATTGATATTTTAGTGGATCAACGCAAAGGCGCACGCCGCGCGGCGGGTGTGTTGACATGGCATCCGCGTCACGGTCTGCAAATTATTTGGGCCAGGGCCACAGTGTTGGCGAGCGGTGGCTGCGGACAAATTTTCCGCGAAACCAGCAATCCGAAAGTTGCCACGGGTGATGGCGTATCCATGGCGTGGCGCGCGGGCGCCAACCTAACTGACTTGGAATTCATGCAATTCCATCCCACCACGCTGTATGTTGCCGGCGCGCCGCGACACTTGATCAGCGAAGCTGTGCGCGGTGAGGGAGCGAAACTGGTGGATCGCGATGGCGAGTCGATCATGCGTCATTTGCATGAGCTTGCTGATCTTGCTCCACGCGACGTGGTCAGCCGCGCCATCGTTCGGCATTTGGCCAAGAGCGGTCAATCACACGTGTGGTTGGACGCGCGGGCAATGGGTTCAGCAGGTTTTTCCAAGCGTTTTCCAGGGCTTTCACGCATGTTGCAGGGATTTGGCTTGGACGCGGGTCGAAATTTAATTCCGGTTCATCCAGCCGCGCATTATTCGATTGGCGGCGTGCACACCGATTTGTTTGGACGCTCGAATGTCACTGGGCTATATGCGTGTGGTGAATGCGCGGCCACGGGCGTTCATGGCGCAAATCGATTGGCCAGCAACAGTTTGTTGGAGGGTCTGGTCTTTGGTCGGCGCGTGGCGCAAGCGATTGAAATTGATTCGCTTCCCGCAGCCACGCCCGTGCCCTTGAACCACGAAGTGGAGCGGCCCGAGCGAGGCGAGTTGGACTTGGCCGATGTGCGCAGTAGTTTGCGCAGCGCCATGTGGCGCAATGTTGGCATTGAAAGAAGCTCTGCTAAGTTAAGTGACATGCTTGAAATGTTCTCATTCTGGGGTCGCTACGCATTTGATTGCGTCTTTGAGGATCCAATGGGATGGGAAACTCAGAACATGCTCACCAGCGCGCGCTTGATGGTGCTTGCGGCGTTGTCGCGCAACGAAAGTCGCGGAACGCATACGCGGATCGATCGACCCTTGATTGATCCCGAACTTGAGGGTCATTTTATGTGGAACATCAACCGCGAGGACTTTGATTGGAAGGCGCGCGGGGCATTTGCGCCGACCCAGTCCAGCGGAGTATGAACATGAAATTTGGCTTGTTTTTATTGGTTTTTATCAACTCAAGCGCCGCTGTATTTCTGTTTGGGTGCGCCGAGGAAAGAACCGAGTATCACTATCGCTCACAGGCCGAGGCTGACGCGATCGGTCGACCTGTGGACGAAACATTTGTGAAAGCCGATGGCACCAAGGTTGTCTATTCGTCCAAGCGCCGTGAGAAGATCAATGAAAATACGTCTAGCGGCATCGACGGATCACCTGCGCCCAATTCAGAAATACCACCCGTGGATTTGCGCGAGAAGAAAGCCAATGGGGAGGTGATTTTGCGCGCGACATTTCCAGAGCAAGTTGTGGATCATCTGACGGAGTGCGTACGAAACGAGGAGTATGACTTGATCTGGAATCAATTGCTTTCCACGGGCGCCAAGCGGGATCTTGAAAGCCGCGGGGGCATGAAATATTTCAAGACATTTTTCACAAACAATCGCAAGGAGGTTATGGCGACGTTGAATTGCATGCGGATCAATTTAAAAAATGGACATGTCGCGCTGCAAAAAACAGACGACTCGCACATGACCGCCGAGCTTGATTCCACGCTTCGAAGAAGTTACAAATTCACCGTGATTGATTTTGAATCCACTCCGACAGGCATGAAACTCGTGGGCATTCGCTGAAAGAAAAACCGCGCTTCTTTTGAAGGAAGCGCGGTTGAAAATGTCAAGAAATACCGTGAATTACGCGACTGTTGGGGTTGCCGGCGGCGGAACTTCCGCTGGCTTTTGCGCCCTGAATGCCAAGTGCTCCTTCTCGCCCTCACGGGTGACAAAGATCACATCGCCTGCGGCGAACTCGCCACTGAGCAGATTCTCCGCGAGCGGATCCTCAACAAATTGCGACAGAGATCGACGCAATGGACGCGCGCCAAAGTCTGGGTTGTAACCCTTGTCAATCAAGAAGTCCTTGGCCTTCTGATCAATCTCAAGAGCCATTCCCTTTTCGGTAAGGCGCTTGCGCAACTTGCTCAACTCAAACTCAATAATTTGGTTCAAGTCGTCCTTGATGAGAGGACGGAACACGATCATGTCATCCAAACGATTCACAAACTCAGGACGGAAGAAACGCTCCACTTCGCTGGTGAGCGACTTCTTCATCTTCTCATAGTCCTGAACCTCGGCGCGCTTGGTGAAACCAAACGCCGTGCCGCCCTTGATCACATCGGCGCCCAGATTGCTGGTCATGATGATGATGCAATTACGGAAGTCCACATGGCGACCGAATGAATCCGTGAGACGGCCTTCCTCCATGATTTGCAGAAGCATGTTGAACACATCGGGATGCGCCTTCTCAACTTCGTCAAGCAACACAACCGCGTATGGACGTCGGCGAATCCGCTCCGTAAGTTGACCACCTTCTTCAAAGCCCACATATCCTGGAGGCGCGCCAATCAAGCGAGAAACGTTGTGTTTCTCCATGTATTCGCTCATATCCAAGGTGAACAACGCGTCTTGATCGCCAAACATAAAGTCGGCGATGGCTTTGGCCAACAGTGTTTTACCAACGCCGGTTGGTCCAAGGAACAAGAATGAACCCATTGGACGCTTTGGATCTTTCAAACCAGAGCGGCTTTTGCGAATCGCGCGAGCCACAGTCTTGACAGCTTCTTCTTGGCCCACGACGGTCTTGTGAAGTTCCGCCTCCAGTTGAAGCAATCGCTTGCTTTCTTCCTTGGCCAAACGCGTCAATGGAACGCCCGTCATTTTGCTGACAACTTCCGCGATCATTTCCTCGTCCACGGTTCCCGTGGTCTCGTTCATGCGGTCGCGCCAACCTTGTTGCAACTTCTCCTTTTCCTTGCGAAGTTTCTCGGCTTGATCGCGCAAGTCCGCGGCTTTTTCGTAGTCCGCGTTCTTCACGGCGTCATCCTTGTCAATGCTCAAGCGCTCAATGCGAGTCTCTAGATCCGCAAGATCAGGCGGCTTGGCCATGGTCTTCAAGCGCAGACGCGCGCCAGCTTCGTCAATGACATCGATGCTTTTGTCTGGTTGAACGCGGCCGGGAATGTAGCGACCCGACAATTCAACGGCTGCGCGCAACGCTTGATCTGTATAGACCACGCGGTGATGCGTGGCGTATTTTTCCTGCAAACCCTTGAGAATTTCGTAGGCTTGTTCTGGTCCTGGTGGCTCAACGGCGATCGATTGGAAGCGGCGTTCCAGGGCCGCGTCTTTCTCAATGTATTTGCGATATTCATCGAAGGTGGTCGCGCCAATGCACTGGATTTCGCCGCGAGAAAGCGCTGGCTTGAGCACATTGCTCGCGTCAATCGCGCCCTCGGCGCCGCCCGCGCCAACCAACGTGTGCAACTCGTCAATGAACAAAATAATGTTCTTGGCGCGTCGAACTTCGTTCATGACGGCCTTGATGCGCTCCTCAAATTGGCCGCGGTACTTGGTTCCAGCAACCATCATCGCCAAGTCAAGCACAACAAGTCGCTTGTCATGCAAAAGGTCGGGCACTTCTTGCGAAATAATTTGCTGCGCAAGACCTTCAACAATCGCGGTCTTTCCAACGCCAGCTTCTCCAAGAAGAACGGGATTGTTTTTGGTGCGTCGACACAACACTTGAACCAATCTTTCAATTTCACTGAAGCGGCCAATCACCGGATCAAGTTCGCCAGCGCGCGCGAGCTCGGTGAGATCGCGGCCGAATGAATCCAAAGCTGGAGTCTTGCTCTTGCCACGTCGACCTGTCGCCGCGGGCGCATCACCCGCGCCAGGCTCCGCAGCCGTCTCCGCTTGCTGCGGATTTTCCTGCTCGCTCTCGCCGCCCGCGCCAAGCAAATTCAGCACTTCTTCGCGGACTTCCTCCAGTTTCATGCCAAGGTTCAACAGCACTTGCGCGGCCACGCCATCTTGTTCGCGCAGCAGACCAAGGAGCAGATGCTCGGTGCCGACATAATTATGGTTCAGATTGCGCGCTTCCTCAATCGCGTACTCGATCACCTTCTTGGCGCGCGGAGTTTGCGGAAGCTTGCCCATGGTCACCATCTCTGGACCACTCTTGACCAACTTCTCAACTTCAAGACGAACCTTGCGCAGATCAATGCCAAGATTTTTTAACACATTGGCGCCAACACCCGAACCTTCTTTGACAAGGCCAAGAAGAATGTGTTCAGTGCCGATGTATTCATGGTTGAAGCGCTGGGCCTCTTGATTTGCGAGAGCCATCACTTTGCGAGCACGATCCGTCAAACGTTCAAACATCGAAGTCTCCTAAAAATGGTCTATAGAAAAGCGGAATTGACCTTCCATCGGCGATGGTAGCCGAGTACTTTGGTGGTGGATGAGTAGATTTGCACAATTCTTGATTTTGTTGGCATTTACCGCAATTTCATCAACTTCAGCTCATGCCCAAGGCGTGGTGGAACCACCACTTCCGTGGAAGGTGAAATTGATCACGGGGGAGACTCTCAAAGGCACGATTTCCAAGTGGGATTTCGCCGGGGTTGATGGATCATTTGGGCACGTGGCGTGGACAAGTTTCAAACCCGACGACGCCAATCGAATGTGCAAAAAGTTGATGGATTGGAGGGAAGGCTCGCAGTACATCCAATTGGCGCGCATGTTGTTCGCATTGGACGGTGGCGACAAATTCGCCGAGGCCGCGCTGCGCGACGCGATAAAGCGCGATCGAAACCTTGATCCTGAAATTCAAAAATTGCGCGCGGAGGTTGCCGAGCAGCGCCGCAAGATTGTTGAAGATCGGCGCATCGCCGCCGAAAAAGATTTTCAAGCCAAGGCAATTGGCGCCGACGCGGCCGTGAAAAAAGATCCAGCGCCCCGCGCACAGCCTGGGAGCGTGGTCCCCGACGCGCCCCACGCGCAGCCTGGAGGCGTGACCACCGACGCGCCTCGCGCGCAGCCGTGGAGCGTGGCCACCGATGCGCAACGCGCGGAAGCCTTGACAGACATGAAGGCCGACGCTGATCTCTGGTTAAAGCAAGTCAATTTGCGCTATTCAGTGGTGGAGGCGAAGTACTGGGTTGTGTACGCTGATTTGCCAATTGACGAGACGAAAGATTTAGCGCGTCGCATGGACGCCATGTATCAAACTGTCGCGCAAATGTTCGCGCTTCCAGATGGATTGAATATTTTTCACGGCAAGGCGGTGGTGATTATTTCGGCCACCGAGCCGCATTACCGCGCCATAGAAATGGCGGCCTTCAATTCAATGCCGCCGCCGGGCGCGATTGGTTTGTGCCACATGGTCGGCCCTAAAGTTGTGGTGACCGCGTATAAAAGTGATGACGCGAATCGATTCATGGCAACTTTGGTGCATGAGGCGTCGCATGGATTCATGCATCGATATGGTTCGCCTTCGCGACTTCCTTCGTGGGCCGATGAGGGCTACGCGGAATATGTGGCCGCGGAAAGTTTTCCAAATTCAACCACCAAGGGCGATCGCAAACCACAAGGGTTGCAATGGATTCGAAGTGGAACCAACGATGTTCAGAATGTGCTTCGAATGAATTACGAGGATGGTTCATGGCCCGGTCCCGACGCCATTGGATATGCGATTGGCTATCTCGCCGTGGATTATTTGGTGCAGACAAATCGCAAAGGGTTTGGAGAGTGGGTGAAGGATGTGAAAGGGGGTCTTTCTTGGGAAGAAGCCCTGCAAAAACGTTTTGGCTGGAGCGCGGCGCAGTTGGCGCAGGCAGTGAAGGTGCGCTATCGGGCGCGTGATTAAATTTGAACTGCGCTAGCCCGCGACGCAGCCATCGACCAATTTTACAACGCGGTCGGCGCGCGCGGCGACCGCGGGATCATGCGTGACCATTGCAATGGATAAACCTTTGCGATGCTTGGCGGCGATCAAGTCAAGAATTTCGCCGCCGGTTTTTGTATCAAGATTTCCAGTTGGTTCATCTGCCAGAAGCACGCGTGGTTGATTGGCCAGCGCGCGCGCGATGGCCACGCGTTGGCGCTCGCCACCAGAAAGTTCCGCGGGTCGATGCGTGAGCCGATGCGACAAGCCAAACGCGTCGAGCAATTCGGTGGCGTGCTTTTGCGCTTGCGCGCGCTGGCTCCACCAACTCATGCCAGCGTTGACCATGTTGGGCAAAAGCGCGTTCTCTAAAACAGAAAGTTCAGGAAGCAAATGATAAAACTGAAACACAAATCCCACGCTTTGATTTCGATAGGAGTTGCGCGCGGAAAACTTCAAGTCGGCCACTGGATTGCCATCAAACCACACGCCGCCGGAATCCGCGTCGCACTCGTCAAGCAAACCAAGCAAGTGCAAAAGCGTGCTTTTTCCGCTGCCAGACGAGCCAAGTATGGCAACCCACTCGCCTTGGGCCAGCGTGAAACTGGCGCCGCGAAGCACGGGCACTTTCACGCGTCCAAGCGTGTAGGTCTTGCGTAAATTTTTGGCTTCAAGCAGAAACTTACTCATAGCGCAACGCCCTGACTGGATGAATGTCCGCGGCTTTAGCGGCGGGAATGCTGGCGCCAAGCACGCTGAAAATGACCGCGCCAAACCAAGTGCTGATTGCGGTGAACCAATCCACTTGGTCTGGAATTGTTGCAAAGTAATAGACGCTTGGATCCCAAATCAATGTGCCACGGTGCAGCATCAACCCCGCGCCAACGATGGCAAGCGTGATGCCAAGCACCAACCACAAAAGTGTGCTTAATAAAACCCCGGTCATCGCGCCGCGCACGCACATGGCCAAACTCACCAGTGCAATGCAGAAACTCGCCATGTAACTCCACGCGGGCGCGTCTTGACCAATGGTCTCGTGAATAAAATTAATGTAATGAATCACCAGCCAACCAAGTCCAACACCAAAGAGTCCGCCAATGGCGCCGATGACCAATCCATATTGCAAGAAGATCCACAAAATGCCCAGACGACTTGCGCCCACTGAGCGCAAAATTCCAACATCGCGGGTCTTCTCCTGCACGATGGCCCAGAAGATGCTTAACACCAATCCGGCGCACACCAAATACACAATGGAGAACAAAATCCGCATCATTTCCCGCTCTTTTTCAACGGGGGCGATCAGGTCGCGCAGGTGTTGCTCCCAAGTCAGAATGTTCATGGATTCAACGTGCGGCGCCTTCACTGCTTTGGATGGATCTTGGGAAATATCGAACGCGAATTTTTCATAGGCGCCGAACACGGCGGCTTGAAGTTGATCTGGAGTCACGCCGGGCTTGGCGCGCACCAAAACCTTGTGCACTTTCGCGGGGCTTGTTCCTAGCACTGGCAAACTTCCGTCAGCGTTCGGCGGCGCTTGCATGTCGTACAAAGTGCCCGCGTCCATGCGCAATAATTTCTGCGCCTCCGAAAGTGAAATCATCACGCGGTTCTTGTCGATTTGATACACGCCACTTTTAAATTCATTCACCACTGGAAAGACGCGCTCGCGCGGTTCCGCAATTGTTCCCTTGGCGCTAATGGGAACCAACGTCAGCGTGACGGATTGGCGCGGCATGAACCATTGATAGCGCGGGCGATAGCTGCCATCACGCATGCGCTCATTGGCAATGGAGACGTGCATGCCCAGCACAAGTCCTGGTTCTCCAGTGGCGCTCTTCATTAAATCCAAGCCGTCATTGAGAATACTTTGGCTCAGCTTCAAGCGCGGATCATCGGGCAGCATGGCCGCGGCGGCTTCTGGAGTGATGGGTGGTTTCCAGTAAAGCGCCTTGGAAAAATCGGTGACGCGGTTGAAGCTTTGCGGCTCAATTCCCCACACATTCGCGGTCACAACTTCTTTTTCACTTCCCTCTGGATACGGCATGCGCACAAGTCCGTATGTGTCAATCAGCGGCGTGGCGGCCTGGGCTTCGGGAAGTTTTTCGATGGTGTCAATGAGTTGCTCGTACCAAGGAATTCCGCGAATGGGATAGCTGATCACAACATCGCCCATGAGCGTTCGACCACTGGCGCGCAGCATGTCCAGAAATCCGCTCATCACACTTACAACAATCACCACCAACGCCACGCACAAAGCCACCGCCGCAACAGCGATCAGCGGAATGATGCGGCTGGTGAGATATCGATTGGCGAGTTGGACTGGATACACGCGAGAGATAGTAGAGTGTTGAAGGCGCATGCGGGTGTTCATTTGGATTGTGATTTGGCTGAAATTGTGGCGGAGCAAACGCGACAACTTCGACTACTCTTGCCAAATGGATTTTCGCGTTGTGATTCTTTGGGTTTTGCTTGTGATGGCGGGCGGATGCGCCTTCTGGTGGATCACCGTGGCTATTCGAGTTGCGCGGGATTTGCCCCGAATTCCACGAATTAGGCAAGGGTTGGCTTTCGCTTTGCCGCCAAGCGATCCGTTGGTGAGCGTGGTTATTCCAGCGCACAACGAGGAAAAACATGCGCCTGGTTGCATTGAAAGTATTTTGCGCAGCACATACGAAAACATAGAAGTGATCGTGGTGCTGGATCGATGCACCGACGCCACGCGCGCCAACTTGCAACCCATAGCCGCGCGTGATGCAAGACTGAAATTGATCGACAATAATTTCTGTCCCACAGATTGGGCGGGCAAATGCAACGCAGGCCGTGTTGGCGCGGAGCAAGCCAAGGGAACCTACGTTTTGTTCACCGACGCTGATGTGGAATTTTCTCCGCAGCTCATTCGTGCGTCCATGGGAATGTTGCATGAGCGTGGATTGCAGTTGCTTTCGCTGATGAGCACGCCGCGCATTCGCCATTGGTTTGAGGCCGTGGTTCAACCCGTGGCAGTCATGGAACTCATGCGCATGTTTCCTGTGGCGCAAGTGAATCGCGCCAAGAATCCGCGCCACTTCGCAAATGGACAATTCATGTTGTTTGAGCGCGCGGCTTATGACAAGTTAGGCGGGCACGCCGCAGTGAAAGACGATTTGCTGGAGGACATCGCTTTTTCGGGGCGCATAAAAGACAGTGGTGGTCGAGGCGGCTTGGCCGTGGCCGATGGCATGCTCATAGTGGAAATGTACGAGAAATTAGGCGAATTTCTTCAGGGTTGGAAACGGATTTATATTGAAGGCTCGCAGCGAAAACCGTCGCGGTTGCGCCGTAGCGGAGTGATTGTTGGCGTAGGCGCCGCGTTGTTGCCACTGGGCAGTGTTATGGCATTGATCGCGGGGGCGGGTTGGAGTGGTCAATGGAATGGGGGCTCGCTTGAACCACTGGCGTCCGCCGTGATGTGGACGGGACTCCTTGGAACGCTCTCATTCTTGGCCTCCGCCGCATGGATTCACAAGCTGTGCGCCGCGCCAATGTTGGCTGCGTTCTTTCATCCACTTGGCGGATTCTTAATCGCGCGCTGCTTCTTTGGAGCCGCGGAAGATTTGATCAATCGCACGCCGGTTCGTTGGGGCGGTCGTGAATATATTCTTGAACCCCGTATTAGGAAATTGGTGAAACAATGAAAATACTTTTGACAAATGACGATGGTTTGGACGCGCCAGGAATTTCCGCATTGCACACGGCGATCCAATCGCTGGGTGAAGTCATGGTTGTTGCGCCAGCCAATGGCCAGAGCGCGGAAAGCCACGGCATTACTTTCCATACCCCACTCATGACGCGCCAACGCGCGTTGCTCAACGGCGCCAACGGAACCGCGGTGGTGGGCACGCCAGCGGATTGTGTGAAACTGGGTTTGCGCGCATTGTGGAAAGAAAAATACGGCCCCAATTCTCAGCCCGATGTGGTGATCAGCGGCATGAATAATGGCTCAAATGTCGGCATAAATGTGATTTATTCGGGAACCATCGCGGCCGCGGTGGAGGCGGCTTTCTTGGGCGTGCCCGCCATCGCCGTCAGCCTGCATATTGGCGATCGCAGCAAAACAAATTGGCCGCGCGCCGCCGCCATAGCGCGCTACGCCATTGATCACGTTCTCAAGCCTGGCTTGCCGCACGCGCACCGCGTGATCAGCATCAATGTTCCCCACACTGAATCAGCTGATGCGCCAATGCCACAAATCAAACTTGTACCGATGAACACTTCCGCGGGAATTGACGGATATGAAAAACGTATCGCACCAGATGGACAGGTGTACTACTGGTCCTCTGGAAACGGGATGGAATTTTATCACACCGCCGAAGGCAGCGATGTGGAGGCGCTGGCCGCGCGTTGCATCACCATCACTCCATTGTTCTACGACTTGACCGACCGCATGTTGCTGGAGCGTTTGCGCAATCTTGGTGTTGCAAAAGAGTAAGCCGCGCCGCGCGCATTTACTGACGCAAATTTTCACGCGGTGATGTTGCGGCGAATTTAATTTTCGCCGCCCGAAATTATTTTAAGATCAAGCGAATGCGATACTTCAGGGTCTTGCCTTCGGGCAAATTCGTCAATTGACTGCCAGAAGCGCGCCAACGAAACAGACAATCAAGGATGGGTTGATCGATCAATGGCGAGCCAGAACTCTGCAAGATTTGAGTGTCTTTTGTGGGCACGCCCTCTTTGTCAAAATCAATTTCAATGATTGGATTTGCGGGAGCGGTTGAAATTGTTGTGAGCTCGTCAAAGACAGGACGTTGCGTGCGAACGTTCAAGCCTTTGCTCGCAAGTGGGCGGCCGTTGCGCCACTTGGACTGAGGAACATCCACAATGCTTGTGGCGTCCGACTCGCGATCGGACTTCTCCCCATCCGCGGGCGGACCAGGAGTGGATCCAGGTTGCGTTGCGGGAGTTTGTTGACTTGGATTTGCGGGTGGACTCGCGGGTGATTGTTGTTGTGGCGGCGTGTTTGGAGACGGCGGTGGCGTGGCAACCGTTGGTTGCTGCGGAGTTGTTGGCTGCGCAGGTTTTGCCTCCGCTGGTTTTGCTTCAGCAGTTTTTTCTGGCGGCTTTGTGTCAGGCGGTTTCACTTCTGGCTTGGTCGCTTCAAGCGGCTTCTCATCGGTGGGTTTCACATCCGCAGGTTTCTCTGGTTGCTTTTCATCAATCGGTTTTGCATCCGTTGGTTTCGCCTCATTTGGCTTTAATTCATTGGGTTTTTCATCCGTTGGCTTGGAATCTGGTGGCGGCATCTTCAGAGGCTCTGGCGGAACTTTGTCATCTTTTGCGTCGCCTACTTTTTCCACAGGCAGCACTTGGGTTTCAATTTTGCGTTCATCGGCAAGCGGAACCACCGCGGATGGATTCGCGACTTTAGGTGTTTCAGGCAGCGCCAATGAAACCGGCATGGGTGGCGGCGCGACAGCTTTGGTGGTGTCTGGGGCTTGCACAGGCGGCGCAGTTTCGGTTGGCGTGGGCGGCTCCGCTTGCGCAACCACGGTTGGCGTCGCAGGTTGTTGAGCGGGTGGTGTTTGAGGAGTTGGCGGTGGAGTTTGCGCCTGAGCCTGAGCCGGCGGGGAAGCTTGTTGATTTGGTTGAGCTTGCGCGGGTTGCCCTCCAGCATCCGTTTCTTTAAACGCGGCTTGCTCCACTTCGCTTTTGCGCGCGAATTGCTCTTGATAATCCTTATATCCAATCCAAGTCATGGTGGATTTTTCGGTGCCGTCTTCAATTCCAAGTTTGAGCAATTCCTGCTCTTCTTCGGGGGAAAGTTGCTTTGGCTTCTCCATTTCTTTTTCCACGCTGAATGCCGCTTGGCGCGCTTTCTTTTCGTTGGAATATTTATCCATATAGCTGCCCACGATCAGCATGGTTGGAGCGCCCGCCAACACAACAAAGATGCCGATGAAAAATCCAATCGCCAACGGCCAACTAAACACGCTCTCTTGTTCGAGTCGACGAAGTTGTTGATTAAGCCGAACTTCGGCGTAGATCGTGTCCCTGGAAACTGGGCTCGCGGCGGCGGGAGGCATTACTGCTTGCTGGCTTTGGCGCCACCAACCAGTTGGATGTTCACGCCCTCATCTTGCAGTCGGTCCCACAAATCTTGCAAAATTGGCGCGCGGTCAGACACGCCTTGGCCATCTTCAATGGCCAAATACACAACGGTCTTTGGGTCGGCGGCTTTGGCTTCGCGCACTTTCACTTCAACATCTTTCATTTCAACTTCTTCCTTGTTGAAATAAATTTTGCCCGTTCGCAGCACGCTGATGGTGGCGGCTGTGGCGGGTTTCGCGGGTTTTCCGCTGGCAAATTGCTTCAAATCCATCGGCACCAAATCCACGCGCACCATCATCACAACGGCGTAAATGAAGAACGTCAACAAGAATGTCATGAGATCAATCAGTGGATTGAGCTCAATACGGGCCTCCGGTGGATCACGGCGAATGCGGCGCATGAATTATTCAATTCCCAGTTGCACGCTGGCCAACGCGGTGGAAACTTCGGCGGAAGTTTCAAACACATCATCCAAACCCGCGGTCATAAAGATGCTCCACACTCGGTCGTTGATGGCGCACACAAATAGCCTGCGCTTTTGTTGCAGCACTCGCTTGCGCACGCGCAAGAGCGACGCAATGTTGCTGGAAGTGAGGCTGTTGACTTGTTGAAAATCCAGAATCACATGTTTCGCCGGCGCGCCTGGGCCATCGATGGCAAGTATCAGTTGTTGCAAATCTTCCGAGAGCAAAGGTTCGGGAAAGAGATCAACCAACAACACTTCTTCAGACCATTCGGTAATTGACATGGGTGAATAGTAGCCAAGTTCGGTTTTGTTTCCGTGAGGGTTTAGTCGGCGGTTGGAGGGGTTTCTGGCGGGGTTTCTGGAAGGATTTCAAAAGTCCCCTCAGTTGGTGGCAGTTCGCCTTGTGGAGTTGTCTCGTCCACTTCAGCAACCAATGCCACTCCCATGAGAGAATCGCCTTCACCTAGGCGCATAATGCGCACTCCCATGGTGTTTCGACCAATTTGACTGATAGCCGTGGCTGGAATGCGGACCACCATGCCCTCTTTGGAAAGCAGCATGAGTTGATCGGCAGTGGTGACCGCTCGGACAGAAACCACAAGGCCGTTGCGGCCCTCGGTCTTGATGTCGTAACGACCCTTGCCACCGCGATTTTGACAACGCATGGAGCCATCATCTTGTTGCACCATGTATTCGGTGAGCGCGGTGCGCTTGCCGAAGCCGTTCACGGTGGCGGTGAGCAGATCAGTGTCGGGATCGCAGCGGACCGCGCCCACGATGTAGTCGTCCTCGCGCAAGTTCATTCCAGTCACGCCCGCGGTGGCTCGGCCCATCACCCGTGCGTCGTTCTCATCAAAGCGAATGGCGAGTCCTTGCGCCGTGGCCAGCAGCACATCATTTTTGCCGGTGGTTAAAAGCACATTCACCAAGTGATCGTTGTCGTTCAATTTCAGCGCGATGATTCCGCTTTTGTTCACGTTGCGGAATTCTTGCAGCGCGGTGCGCTTCACGCGACCCTCGCGCGTGACGAAGAAGAGAAAATCCTCGCGGGTTTCAAAATTGGAAACCGACAAGAATGTCTGCACGGTTTCGCCGTCGCGCAACTCGATCAAATTCTGAATGGCGCGGCCTTTGGAGGTGCGTGACATTTCTGGAATTTGCCATGTTTTCATGCGGAAAACACGACCAGTTGTGGTGAAACACAAAAGATCGTCGTGGCTGGAGCCGGTGAATATTTGCTCAATGAAGTCGCCATCTTTGGCGTCGCTTCCGCGCACGCCAACACCGCCGCGGCCTTGTGTTCTGTAGGCGTCGGCGGGCAATCGCTTCACCCAACCCGCGTGCGAAATGGTGACCACCACTTCGTGCTCTGGGATCAGGTCGGCCATTTCAAAGTCCTCGGCTTCGCCTTGTTCAATCGCGGTACGGCGCTCGTCGCCAAACTTCTCTTTCAGCTCAAGCACGTCTTCACGCACAATGTCAAGCACACGTTTCTCATCCGCCAAAATAGATTCAAGTCCGTCAATGTCCTCAAGCACCTTGGTAAATTCCGCCGCAAGTTTTTCAACTTCAAGACCAACAAGTTGAATGAGCCGCATTGCGCCAATCGCTTCGGCTTGCACGCGCGTCAGCAGCGCGCCGTCACCAATACGCGAGGCCTCGGCGACGCGCGTTGGAATAAGCGGCGCATATCGATGGTCCGGAGTGATGCGGAACGCGTGTTGCATCAGGCTCAGAATTGCCTCTTCGCGTTCACGGCTTTCGCGGATGATTCGGATCACCTCGTCGATATCGCACACCGCGTAGATCAAGCCCTCCAGGCGATGCGCCTGTTGCTTGGCTTGGCGCAAAAGGAAGCCAGTTCTGCGGCGAATGACTTCTTTTCGGTGGTCGATGTGGCATTGAATAATTTGGCGCACGCCAAGAGTTCGCGGTTGGTGGTTGACCAGCGCGATGTTGATAATGGAGAAGGTGCTTTGCAGTGGTGTGTATTCGTAAAGTTGCTTCTCGACGATCGCGGGGTCCGCCCCTTTTTTTAGCACCACCACAACGCGCGTTTGCGCGTCGCGACCAGAGTGATTGCGCACATCGGCGATATCAGGAATACGACCTTCGCGGCTGGCAATGACAATCTTCTCGATCAAATTGGATTGCACAACTTGATATGGAATCTCATCGATGATGATGGCGTCGCGGCCGCCTTCCTTGGCAACATGCACGCGCCCACGCAGAGTGACTTTGCCGCGGCCAGAGGTGTAGGCCTCCACAATTCCACGGCGACCAATCAGGATTCCGCCGGTGGGAAAATCTGGCCCAGGCAAAACGCGCATGAGTTCTTCCAAACTAATGTTTGGATTGTCGATCATCTTCACAATGGCGTCGCAGGCCTCGCTGAGATTGTGTGGCGGCATGCTGCTGGCCATGCCCACGGCGATGCCCGAACTACCATTGACAAGCAAGTTTGGAAATCGCGCTGGTAGAACGGTTGGCTCTTGCAAGCGTTCGTCGTAATTCGCCTTGAAATCAACTGTTTCCTTGTCCAAATCTTCCAACATCGCGGTTGCCGGCGCGGTCATGCGCGCTTCGGTGTAACGCATGGCGGCTGGCGGATCGCCCTCGATGGATCCAAAGTTTCCCTGCTTGTCAATCAACAAGTAGCGCGTCTTCCACACTTGCCCCAAATTCACAAGCGTTGGATAAATCACGCTCTCGCCGTGCGGGTGATAGTTGCCGCTGGTGTCGCCGCAAATCTTCGCGCACTTGATGTGCTTGCGCCCTGGCGTGAGATTTAAGTCATGCATGGCCACCAAAATGCGGCGTTGACTTGGCTTCAAACCATCGCGCACATCGGGCAGCGCGCGGTCCATGATGGTGCTCATGGCGTATGTCAGATAGCTGGTGTGCAACTCCTGCTCAATGGGCATTTCAACAACGTGATCAATTGGCGCGGGTGTGGTTGGAGCAGGTTCACTCATGGTTGTGGCATCTTTGCAATATCAAATACGACATCGTTGACGACATCTTTTGGGGCACAGAAAGGGACAAATTCAGTCACGAATTTAGGGACGCAATTCAAGCATTTATTCTAGTCGAAATTACCCCTGCACGAGCAGGTTGGCGCCTTATTTCTTATGGAAATTTTGGCTTGAATTGCCGCGAATTCATGCTGAAAAATATCGCCCCTGATTTTGTGAATGAGTCATCATTTACAAGGTGCTTGGATTGCGGATCCTGAACAAAAAGTGAACGCGCTCAGCGCTTACAAGGCTTCAAGCAACATGAGCCATTCCATGTTGCCAGGCGAGCCGGCGCGTCGGGAACTTTTGCCGCCAGTGATGGGGGAAGCGGTGTCCGCAATAACTTTTGCGCCAAGGTTTTGCATGGCCTCGCGCACGCGCGCCACAACCACGGGCACATGTTCGTGCGCAAGAAAACCATTTTTCAGCCACGCTTTTTCCGCGCCATCCACTTCGTAGTGCGGCTTCACCAACGACACAATTTTTCCGTCGCCGCGCAGCCACTTCAGCGCCACTGGAACCGAAAGTTTCTGTTGCGTCCACGCTAAATCCATCACCACAATGTCCACTCCGCCTGGCACCACGTCGGCATGCAATGCGTTGGTGCGCTCGCGCACAACAACGCGCGCGTCATTGCGCAGGCGCCACGCCAACGTTCCGTAGCCCGTGTCAATGCTGATCACTTGACGCGCGCCGGCGCGCAAAAGCACATCCGTGAAACCGCCAATATTGCAGCCAAAATCAGCGCAAATTGCGTCTTTCACATGCAACTGAAATATGTCCAGCGCGTGTTGCAATTTCAATCCCGCGCGCGATGCAAGGGTGGGTTGCGCAAGCGGGGGTGAGTTGTCTTTTTCAATCGCGTGTTCATCCGCGCCGCGCGGGTTTTTTTCTTCGTCATGCATTGGCGCGTGCTTTCATTTACCGCAGGCGTTTAGGCCACGCCAACCAAAGCCACGCCAAGTCGATTGGCTGCGGCGATCACAAGGGGTTTCTCAATTAAGATCACGCGGGCCACCCCAAGAGCCAAACATGTTCCGCCCGCTTTGGCAAGACGTTCAATGGTGGCCACGCCAATCGTCGGCACATCAGCGCGTCGATCATGGTTGCCGCTGGATGTTTTCAACAACGTCCAACCGCGCGAGCGACAAAGTGTGCTGGCGCGATCAATCATGGCGTCGGTTCCCTCAACGGCTTCGACGGCGATGGTGTCGCGGTCGCGCACGGCAATAGCTTGTCCAACATCCAGTTCGCACACTTGTGAAATAATCGGCCAACCAAATGCAATGTCCGCTTGCTGCGCGCTGCTTGGCGTGACGGAACCCATGACGCCAAGTGTTGCGAGATGTTCTTGGATGTAGGTTGTTGAATCCATCAAGGTAACTCCTGAGCTGGCCAATTCATCGGCAACTGCCGCAAGAACAGCCGCATTTCTGCGATCGTGACGCAGACGACGGTACCACAGTCGGGCAGCGCGCAAATCTGGAAGTTGCCTGATCAGCTTGAATGGATCATGCATGCGCTGCTTGGAAACTCCGCCCACCATAACGGCTTCATGCACGCCGGCTCGGCGAAGCAGGCGAATCCACTTTCCAATTCTCAGCCAACCAGCCTGATCAAACTCATCGCACAGCGCTGGCAACGCCGAATCAAATTGATCTCGCAAACCAACCGCGATCACGCGCCTGCCCGCGGCCTTGGCGCCGCGCGCGACCAACAACGGCAAGTGGCCGTTGCCCGCAATCAAGCCGAGCGGCGGCAAAGATTGAATCTCGGACGCTGATGAATTCATCCGTTGCCCATGGGTAGAAATCGATTCGGATCAATTTCAAATGGCTCAGCGCTGAGCACGCCATCTAAAACATTGATGGGATCCTCGTGCACATGTAATAGATGATGCACCGCCGCCTTGATGAAACGATGTTCGATGCCGTGGTCGATCAAGCTCACCAGTGGGTTGTAGTAGCCCGCTAAATTCACAAGTCCGATTGGCTTGCGATGCTCGCCCACTTGGCGTTGCACCAGCACCTCGAAGAGTTCCTCGAATGTTCCTAGACCACCAGGCAGCGCAATGAACGCGTCGCCACGGTGCGCCATTAATGTTTTGCGCTGAGCCATGGTGTCCACCACGATCAGTTCGTCGCACTTGTCGTAGCCTTGCTCCAAGTCCAACAATCTTTTGGTGATCACGCCCACCACTTTTCCGCCAGCGCTCTTCATGGTTCGCGCAATTTCCCCCATTAAACCAATGCTTCCGCCGCCGTACACCAACACCATTTTTCGCCGCGCCATCTCTTGGCCGAGCAGACGCGCGGCGTCCATAAATTTGGTGTCCAGACTTACGCTACTTGAACAATAGACGGTGATATTTCTCATGGCGATCTTTGGCTAGATTACTCACATGCAATTACTTTCGCCCACATTTTTCTTTGTCGGTTGGATGCTCTCCATTATTTTCACCGCCGTGGCAATCGCGTTTGGCAACCGCTACAAGACGCTTGATTCCGCGGGTGCCGAGGGGCATGTGAAGGAATTGCGGCCAGTTCCTAATGTTGGTGGCGTTGCGGTGATGAGCGCTTTCATTTTGCCGGTGGTGGCTGGGTTGATCTTTGTCAGCACTCGAAATGCGCCCAACATTGATCCCACGAAACATTATGGCTTGGATTTTTTCCAAAGCCGAATTGACCAAGGCTTTCGGCCAACAATTGCATTGCTTGCGGGCGTGGCGTGGTTGCTCTTGGCGGGCATGTGGGATGACCGCAAACCATTGCGCGCATCCACTAAACTTCTGCTGCAATTTATTCCAGCCACCGTGATTGTCTGGGGCTTTGATGTGCGGTTGCTCACGTTTCTGGATCACTTTGGATCAGAGGGGCAAGCATTGAGCGTGTTCATTGGCGTGATTTGGATTGTGGCCATGATCAACGCCATGAATTTCCTGGACAACATGGATGGATTGGCCGCGGGCGTTGCCATGATCGCGTCGTTGTTGTTCGCCATAGGGGCGTTCATAGTTCAACAGTGGTTCATCGCAGGCATGTTCTCACTTTTAGCTGGCACACTCGCAGGATTTCTACTTTTTAATTTTGCGCCCAAGAATGGCGCCAAGATTTTTCTTGGCGATGGAGGAAGCCAACCGATCGGATTTCTATTGGCGGTGTTGGCGATGCGAACAACGTTCATTAATCCAGGCGAGCCGGGATATGCACTTGGCACGAATTGGTGGGGCATTCTCGCTCCGTTGATTATTTTGGCGATTCCGATTTACGACATGATCGCCACCAGCCTGATTCGCATCCGTCAAGGAAGCAGTCCGTGGGTGGGGGATCAAAGACATCTTTCGCACAGGCTTGTGCAGCGCGGGTTCAGCAAGCGCGGAGCCGTGCTGATTATTTGGGCGCTGGCGGCCATCATTGGAATGGGCGGAATTGTCATTGGAAATCTCACCCCACTTCCCGCCGTTCTGGTGGTTCTGCAAACGATCGCCGCGTTGTTGTTGCTTGGCTTCATGGAAGGAATTTTTAGTCGATGACTTTTCTTCCTCATGCGAGTCATGATGGAAGCAATCTTGCGTCTGCGAAACGTCCGACACTCGCGGTGTTCGCGGCGATACTTGGTGGCGCCATTGCTCTGCGAACATTGGTGGCGTGGGCGCCAGTGCTTCGATTTGATGTTGATCCAGTTTTTGATCCTGCGCCATTCGCTGGTCTTGGACCCGCGGGTAGTTTGTACATCGACGCGGTGATTTCAATCAGCGCCGCGTTTATTTTTGCCGAGTGCGCGTCGCTGTGGGCATTGGTTTTGTTGCTCGTGGCGGGAGCGGCTTGCGTGTCCATTTTTCAAATACACGGCGTTGGTGCGGTGGGAACACCTTGGCGGGGCGCTACATGGATTGCAGGATTTGTTGCGGCCGCAGCGGCGCTGTCAATGGCTCGATCACCAAAAAACACTGCAAAAATAGGCTGGAACGTGCTGGTGACCTGCTTGATTGCGGTGGCGGCAGCGTGGTGGATGCGCGGCGCGTGGCAGTGGTTTGTGGAGCAGCCAGCGGTGTTGGAATTTTTCCATTCATCTGGACGCGACACCGCTTATTTCGCAGACCATGGTTGGGACGCCGATGGTCCGCAAGCGGCTGCCTATGCGCGGCGACTTTCGCAGCGGGAAATGACAGGTTGGTTTGGCATGGCGAATATCTTCGCGGGTCTCTTCGCATCCATCACCGTGGCGTGCGTTGCCATTGGCGCGCGCCTGGCAGGCCGCAATCGAATCATCGCTTTCATCGCCGCGTTCTTGTGCGCGGCAATTCCGCTTGCCAATGGTTCCAAGGGCGCGATTGTCGCCATGTTGCTTGGGCTTGCGTTTCTTGTGATCACGCGGCGGGTTCGCGTCGCGCCCAACACATTGGCGATGGGCGCAGTCGCCTTGTTGCTGCTGTGTTGTTTCGCCGGACCACTGCGCGCGCTTTTTGATTCGCAGGCATTTGGCCAAGAGCGAAGTTTGTTGTTTCGCAGCCACTATATCTCTGGCGCATGGCGCATTTTTCTAAACCAACCGTGGACGGGCAGCGGCATCGATCAATTTCAAGACGCCTTTCTTAGGTTTCGACCAATCGACGCGGTGGACGCCGTGCAAAGCGCGCACTCGGTGTTCTTTGACTGGTTGGCGCAAATCGGAATCGCTGGAATTCCAATGATTTTGGCTGTGATTGCGCTTATTTTTACCTCGGTTCAAGCCAGCACTCAACGCAATGAAAACTCCGCCGAGGGTGAAATTCAATTTCCGCGGCAAGTAGCAACGCTAGCGGTGATTCTGGCCGCTTCGTTGGCCATTCGCTTTGAGGCCAACTCGCTTGATCTTGTTTCGCTTCTGGCGCGCTTGATTGGCGTGGTGGCGGCAGGAATTTTTGCATGGTGGTTGTGTGCAAACATCATGCGATGGACTTGCGCTGCCCCGTCTATTTTGGCGGCGGCTGCTTTGACCCTTTGGATTGATGGACAAATTGAAATGACTTTATGGAATCCGGGATCCATGATTTGGGGCTGCGCTTTATTGGCTGCAAGCGTGCCCCGATGCACGCCTTCGCCGCGCCGTTGGTTTGAAGGCGGCATGCAATGGTTTACCGCCGTTGCCGCGATTTTATTTTCGCTCACGTGTTTCAGGTTGGCCAACATCGCCTCGCAAGAAGAAACGCGCGTGGAACTTGCGGCGCAAAAACTTGTTGACGCCGCCGTGTTGGCAAAGGGCGAGCCCGGAGCGCAAGCCCGAATGGAGTGCGCGCGCATCTTGCGTGAGTCAAAGAACGGCTATGCCGCGTTTGACAGTTCCAAGCTTGCCGCCGTTGATCAATTGATGCGTGCGGCGGCGCTTTGCGCGACTGCCCAGCAAGCTCAAGATGTACTGCAACAGGCGATTGTTCTCAGTCAGGAAATGGACCAAAATACCTTTGAACAAAGGCAAATTGCCTCAGTATTAAGCGAGTCCCTTGCCATGCAAACGCACGCGGAAGTTGACGCCGCCTCCGCCATGAACCGAGCGCTTGATGTCACGGAATTGGATCGGCGTTGCGCAGGAGCGTGGTTGCGCGCGGCGCGTTGGTCCGCAAAATTATCCAAACCTTGGACCGGCGAGTATGCAAGGCAAGCCATTGAATCGGATGACTCAATGCGCTTTGATGTGCTTTTAAAATTGCGACCAGCCGATCGGCATGAGGCCGAAGAATTGGCGGCGACTTGGCCGCCTTGGCCGGGGAAATAATTTTGCCGAAAAAAGTCACGTTCTACTTGGCCGCGCGTGCGCTTTGAATTGCTTCAACAACTTGCGCGCGCGTGTATGCGTCGCTCTTCAAAATTACTTTTCCTTTGGCATCTTGCACAACCAGCAAGGGAATGCTCACGCGATCATAGTCGTGAAGTAAATTCCAGCCGTTGCTTTTGCGGCTTGTGATATCCACCTTGATGGCCGCCACATCCGATTGCGCCAACGCCATTGCCACATCAACCGAATCCAACACCGCGCTTTCAAGCGCTTTGCAATTCAGGCACCATTCGGCGGTGAAATCCAGAACCAGAATTTTATTTTTTGCTTTTGCCGCGGCTACTGCCTCGCTTGAAAATGGAATCCACTCGGTTTTTCCAGCGCCACCCAACGCCATGCTCACGCCCACGCTTAGGGCGATCACGGCAATTGAAATCCCTGAAAAAAGAAGCCTAAATATGGATTTTTTGGTGATCCGCAAAGTGCGCCAGAACAACCACAAGCCAGCTGCGGAGCCCGTGGCGCCAATCAACCACCAATGCGCGTGTGTGGGAGTTTCTAGCAATCCATTCACGCCCGCCCCAATAAAAAATATCGCAGCGGCTAGCAATAGGATGCCCATGACTTGTTTCACAAGTTCGCTGGCGGGGCCAGTGCGTGGCATGCTTGCGACCAAGTTTGGAAACGCGCTTAAAAATAAATATGGAGTTGCCATTCCCGCGCCGATGGTTCCAAACACAATCAGCACCGTGGAAGTATTGCCACTTGAAGCCGCCCAGCCCGCCGCCGCGCCCATCAATGGCGCCGTGCAAGGAGTTGACAGCACCGCCGTCATAATTCCAAATACAAATGTTCCAATAAATGAATCGTGTTTGGGTTCAATCGCGTACACCCACGCTGGCAGACCCACGCTGAAGAACCCAGCCATGCCCACGGCCATGATGGCGATAAAAATTCCAAGCCCGATGGTGAATGCGGGATATTGAAAAAGTTGGTTGGCCGCGCTGAAGCCACTTGCGCCACCAACCAATGCGCCGAGCGCCAGCCAAAATCCAATCACGCCCAAACTCATCACCACGCCAAGTGAAAAACATTTGCCCCGATTGCCCGCGCTTTGGCTCAGGGACATGATTTTTAGCGGAATTATAGGCAAAACGCACGGGGTGAAGTTCAGCAACATGCCTCCCAGGAACGCCACAAACAGCAACAGAAAGAATCCCGCGCCTTGGGGATCAACGCTGAATGAGGCGCCAAAAAAATCAAACTGCACGCCATTTTGTAATTTAATTTCCGTGGCGTCGCTGATTAATTTTGCCGGATCAAACTTTTGAAATTCTCCACTTGGCGCCACCGCGGCGGCGGCGTTATCCACTTGCAACGTGATTGGAATTTCAAGTTCTGCGGGCGCCAGACAACTGGTGTTGTTGCAGGATTGAAAATTCAGTAGCAGTGTCATTGGCAGCGGACCATTTTTTACATCCGCTCCAATTTGAATCGCGGCAAAGATCATCAACTTGCCTTCATAAACGGCGAGTGTTTGCTTGCCTTCGCCAAAATTAAATGCGGCGCCAACTGGTTGCGGCCATTGCGCGCCGACCAACTTCAACTCTGACTCGCCTTGCGCGGCGGCTTGCAATGGCAACGCTTGGAGCGCAAGCGTGGAAAAAATCGCGCCCTCAAATACCTCCGCATCCGCCACGGAGCGCGCTTGGGATTCCACGGGCCACATGTGCCAACCACTTTTCACTTTCACACGGATTGCAACCGGCACCAACGCGCCAGGGCGCACCGCGCCGCTTGGAATTTCGCCAGTGGCGCTTACCGCGTCGCGCGAGTCCCCGAATGTCTCGGTCGTGGCCGCCTTGAATTTGCCAGTGATTCCAATTTGAGGCTGAGACCCCGAAATTTGTCCGTGAGCAACCGTGACCGACAAAGCCGCGGCGATGGCCATCATCCAACACAAATTCAAGTTCTTCACTTTCATATGAACGAGCCTAGCAGTCTATATGGAGCGACTTTAACCCATTATTGAGCCACAAGTTCGCCCCAGTCACTTGAGATTTCAGCGGATTTCATGTACAATCACGCACCCGTTCCTTGTTGGAATAGGACCCGTCCGTTTCACGATCGAATCCCATGACTACTAGTTTTCTCAACATGGTTTCGTCGACCACCTTCCTGCGATGACGCACTTGAGCGTCCATCTTGGAAGTTGGTGTCGCCTTGGCGTGTCGCCAAGCGTGATTGAAGGTTTATTCGTGGAGACCGCGTTGTAAAGGTTCCCCCGATCAAGCCTTGATTGTCCACCATGGACAGTCTTTGGATGGGTCACGCCGCGGTGCCGTACCGAGCGTGACCCGCGTTTTTTTTACGGCGACAGCTTGGCGTCACTGCGTAACTCATAATCCAATTTTCGTAACTCAAAAACAGAAGAGACATCCAATGAATAGTGAAACACTCCGCATTCTTGATTCCATCGCCCGCGACCGCAACATTGACCGTGAGATTTTGCTCATGGATCTTGAGCAAGCCATGGTCAGCGCCGCGCGCAAGCATTTCAACAGCGAAA
>CAIKXA010000098.1 GCA_903831295.1 uncultured bacterium
CGGCTACATCGCCGAGAAGGCGGAAACTACGAGCGGATGGCTGTTTCCCGTGGGCGATGAAGCCGCGGAGCTCGGCTATGTCGACATGTTCACCGACATGTTCAACGCGATGGAAGCGGGGCGCGCGCCGCGTGAGGCGTTTTACGACGGCTATGTGGTGAACGCGGTGATGGACGCGTGCTATCGCTCGGTGGAGGCGCACGCATGGATGCCGGTTGAGCTCGATTGGCGCGGTGGATCAACGCCGCGCATCGCGCGCACGCACGAGATGTTTGAAGGCAGCGTGATCATCAAACGCGAGACGCTCCCCGACGGCCGCGTGAAGTTGATTCTGAAGGATCCGGCGACAGGGGTGTGTAGTGATCGCGTGATCTGAGCATGGCTGCGGACTCGTGAAAGGACAGGCTCGTGAAAGGACAGCACAATCTTCAGGGACAAGTACTACCGAAGGTGACATCGTCGAAAGCAATGAAGTTGGCAGCACCGGTGAACGCGCCCGAATGCGCCACGCCTACGAAGGAAGCACCGACGAGGGCCCAGCGGTCGTACTCGGCGTTGGGGTTGTTGTCGCTACCAAGTCCAATCAGATTCAATGTGGCGAGCATGCTCGATCACTCGTCATCAAGCGCGGACCCGCGCGATGCGTTGCACATTTTCAGCGCGGCCAACGCGCCGTTGCGCGCTTGGACATGATCAACAATCGGCCGCGGATAATTTTTGCCAAGTTCAATCCCCGCCCTGCGCAATTCTTCGCTTGAAGCGTTCCACGGTTGATGGATACATTTTGGCGAGAGGTTCTTCAACTCAGGGACCCAGCGCTTGATATATTCGCCTTGCGGATCAAACTTTTCGCCCTGCAAAATTGGATTGAAGATGCGGAAGTACGGCGCGGCATCGGCGCCGCAACCAGCGCTCCACTGCCAGCCCAAGGAATTGCTGGCCAAGTCCGCGTCCACCAAGGTTTCCCAAAACCATTCGGCGCCGCGCAGCCAATGCTGGCGCAAATGTTTCACCAAGAAGCTGCTCACATTCATGCGCACACGGTTGTGCATCCAACCAGTGGCGTACAACTGGCGCATGCCGGCGTCGATCAATGGGTAGCCAGTTTGGCCGCGCTGCCACGCGCGCAAATGCGCGGCGTTGTCTTGCCAGGGAAATTGCTTGAATTCCGCGCGCAGCGGCTCATCAGCGGTGCGCGGAAAATTGCTCAACACGTTGTAGCCAAAGTCGCGCCAGCCAAGCTCGGCGCGGAACTTCTCGGCGTTTGCAACAAAAGATGTTGTCTCATCGTTCATGCGCGTTTGCGTTGCCAACCACACGCGGCGCACGGAAATTTCACCAAAGTGCAAATGCGCGCTCAGCATACTTGTGCCACGAGCACCTACAACATCGCGGCCCACGCCGTAGTCGCCAACCGCTTGCTTTAAAAATGCGCGCACATTGGCCGCGCCGCCAGATTCGCCAGGCTTCCACGCATCGGCAAGACCTTTGATCCACGGCTTGTTGGGCAGCAATTTCAAATCGGACAATGCAAGCGAGTTGGGCCATTGGGTTGGCGGCGTGATCTTTGTGGGCGCGGCGCGCGGCGCATCAGGCGCGGCAAGCGCACGGCAATTTTTCCAGAAGGGCGTGAATACCTTGTAAGCCAAACCGCTGCCTGTGCGAATGTCATCAGGATTGAACAACAAAGAAGATTGAAAGCGATGCAGCGAAATACCGCGCGACTTCGCCGCGGTGTGCAACGCCTCTTCTTGGTCGTGCACCCATGGCTCGTAGCGGCGGTTGTAGGCGATTGCGCTTGCGCCACTTTCTTTCGCCAGCGCCATCAACTCTTTAACGGCGTCGCCACCGCGCAAG
>CAIKXA010000099.1 GCA_903831295.1 uncultured bacterium
ACATCGATCAACTTCACAACCCAATCGCTGTCGGTGCCGCTTGTGGACGCGACCAAATTCACAACTGGCGCCCCACTTACACGAACGGGCTCGCTTAGCACCTCGCTGGTGTAACTCAACACATCAGTGCGATCGGTCACAGTGCGCTGATCGCTCAGCAACCACTGCCGCCAATTGTCCGTGTTGGAAAAACGAATCGGACGCGGCACATACGGCACGGGCTTGGCGGGATCGGAAACATATTCGTCAAAGTTGTCGCTGGCATTTTTTGCGGGCGCCGCAGTGGTAGCGGGCGCATTGAATGACAAACCAAAATTTCCCGTGAGATACAGCGGTTTTGAAGTGGACGCGCAACCAAGCGCGCACGAGACGGGCCAACTGGGCAAGCGATCCCAGTGATTGTCGCCAGTGTTGTAAATAAATACTGGCGGCGTGTCGGCTTTGGGCGCGCCATCTTTCAAGTATTGATCGAAGAATGGTTTTAAAACATCGCGACGAAATTGCAGCGCGGTGTCGCCCTCAAACTTTAAAGGACCAAGCGCGCTGCCGTCGTAATTCACGCCACTATGACGCCACGGACCCATGACAAGAAAATTCTTGGTGTTGGTTGTGTCCTTGGGTTCAACCGCGCGATAGCAATGAATGCCGCCCCACATGTCCTCTTGATCCCAGATGCCCTGAATCCACATGGTGGGAACTGTGAGCGGCTGCTTGCCCATGATCATGTCAAGCGCTTGCTCTTGCCAGAATTGGTCATACGAAGGATGCGCCACAAAATTGCGCCACGCCGGCAACTTTTCCATGCCCGCCGCCTTTGCAAAGTCGCCCGCGGAACCAGCGCGAAGAAAATTGTCGTAGTCGTCGGGACTGGCATGAACAATTGGGAAACCACCAACGCGCCCCGGACCTTGACCCGCGAAATAATCCAAAGTGGTTTGGCGAAACGCGCCGTAGTGATA
Source organism: uncultured bacterium (assembly GCA_903831295.1). Classification (GTDB taxonomy): domain Bacteria; phylum Planctomycetota; class Phycisphaerae; order Phycisphaerales; family SM1A02; genus SYAC01. The sequence continues at coordinate 960 of CAIKXA010000099.1, forward strand.
CCAATCGTCGCCCATCCATCCATCAACCATGGGACTCATTGGCGCCGCAACTTTCAGCGCGGGATGCGGATTGATCAGCGCCATCACCACGGTGAAACCTTCATAGGAACTTCCTGTCATGCCAACGCGCCCATTGCTTTCGGGAATATTTTTCACAAGCCAATCAATCGAGTCATACGCGTCGGTGGAGTGATCGGTGTCGGTGGAATTGAGCGGACCGCGCAATGGCCGCGTAATTTCATAGTCGCCCTCGGAGCCGTGCTGTCCGCGCACATCTTGGAACACGCGGATGTAACCGTCGGCCACAAACACTTCATCGCCTTGTGGAAGCGTGGCCAACATGGATGCGGATTGATTACGCGTGGCGCGGCCAGTGGCGTTGTAGGGAGTGCGCGTGAAAAGAATCGGCGCGTTCTTTGCGCCATTTGGAACCACAATCACCGTGTGCAACTTCACGCCGTCGCGCATGGGAATCATTACGTCGCGCTTTTGGTAGTCGAAGGCGGCGGCTGGGCTCTCAAGCTTTTGCGCAGTTGCGGGAAGGGGCGCCGTTGTTTGTGCAACCGCACTAATGGTTGCGAAACAAATCAAAGTTGCCGCAACGCATTGCCGAAACATTTTCAATGGGAGCATGAACAAAGTCTAGTGTGTGCCAACAATTCTCGAAATGCGCAAGCGCAATCTATGACACCAAACGCGCTGTGAATGAAATTAAAAGAACTTAATCAGAACCACGCCGGCAATAATCAGCGCAACGCCGCCCAATCTCCATGCGGTGATTGGATTCTGCTGCGCAACAAGAATGTCGAAATGTTCCAGCACCATTGAGATGATCATTTGCCCCGCAACCACAAGCGCGAAGGTGAGTCCTGGTCCCAACTTTGGAAATGCCAGAATAATTACGGTGACATAGAAGGCGCCAAGAATTCCGCCAAGCCATGCGTATGCCGGCGCAGTTCTGAGTCCGGCCAACGAAACACTTTGACGTGTAAGAAAAACATACAGAGCCACCGACAGCGCGCCAATGATGAACGAGATCATCGATGCGTGAATGGGGCTTTGCGCGGCGTTTCCCAATTTTGTATTCAACGCGCCTTGCAAAGGCAGAAACGCTCCCGCGAGCAAGGCCAACAGAATCCAAAAGATATTATCCATGCGCGGCAGTTTACTTGCACTTGCGCTAAGTGCTTGCAATACGACAACCTTATCAACGGGCTCCAAATGAATGATCGACACACTCGCTTATGATTGAAACATGAAAGAAATACTTCAATCCGTGGACCCCGCGCGCGGCGACGTTGTAGGCGAAGTTGCCATGACTGCTGTTGATGAAATTCCATCGGTTGTGGTGCGCGCACGCGCCGCGCAAATTGCGTGGGGCGCCATGACTCCTGCCGCGCGAGCCAACATTATAAAATCAGCCGCCGCGCAAATTCAAGCGCATGCAACTGAAATCGGCACGCTGATCAGCCGCGAAATGGGCAAGCCCTTGACCGAGGCGATTGGTGAAGCCAACGGCTGCGCTGCCATGCTTGCACACGAAGCTGACAACATTGCCGCGGGACTTCAACCTGAAATCGTGAACGACGCCACAGTGCATTCCGAAATGCGATTCGACGCGCTTGGTGTTGCCGCATGCATAACCCCTTGGAATTTTCCCGTGTGGATGCCGCAAGACGTAGTCATACCCAGCCTTATTGCTGGCAATGCGGTGGTTTTGAAACCCAGCGAAAAGACACCGCTTTGCGCTGATGCGTGGGCCAAGCATCTGATCGCGGTTCTTCCACCCGATGTATTGCAAGTGATTCACGGCGATGAGCGCCACGGCAAAGCGCTTGTGACTTCTGATGTGAACTTGATCGCGTTTGTTGGAAGCCGCGCCGCGGGCAAAAACATTATGCGTGAAGCGGCTGGTGGCTTGAAGCGCCTTGTGCTTGAACTTGGCGGCAAAGACTCGCTGATTGTGCTGGAGGACGCCGACATTGAAGCGGCCGTGAAATACGCGGCGCAGAATTGTTTTCGCAACGCCGGCCAAGTGTGCGTTAGCACGGAGCGAATTTTTGTTCACAATAAAGTGGCTGACGCATTTGAAACGCAACTGGCAAAAAGCGCCGACGCGCTTGTGCAAGGCGATCCCAAAAATGCCGCCACGCAAATTGGGCCCATGGTGGACGCGGCGCAGAAGGCGCACGTGCTTGGGCTGCTGAAAGACGCGCTAAATGATGGCGCCAAACAAATCGCAGGTGGTGATGCTTCAGGAAAAGATGCGCCAGGAAATTACGTGCGTCCCACCGTTCTAGCGGGCGTGAATCCGCGCATGCGAATCATGCAAGAGGAAACTTTTGGTCCAGTCGCATGCGTGACTCGGGTGGCCAGCGACGCGGAAGCGATTGCGCTGTCCAACGCAAGTCCATACGGACTTGGTGGCGCCGTCTTTGGCGAAACAAAGCACGCGGAAAATGTTGCGCGCGCGCTTGACTCGGGCATGGTTGGCGTGAATAAAGATTGCACTGGCGCCGACGGCACGCCGTGGATCGGCGCCAAGCAATCTGGATTTGGCTTCTACCGCGGCAATGCAGGTCACAGACAATTCACACAGACGCGAGTTGTGAGCCGTGCGAAGTGAGTAACTAAAGCCCGCTGGCTTTGTAAAAATTATTTATATTTTTGTAATTGCATACTTGAATTACTTGCATTCACTGAGCGCGGTGCTATAGTGGTTGTACATCCAGAGTATTGGGCGGTCTCCATAAAGCCCAAGCAGCAACCGATCCTAGTGAGCAATCACGGGGGACACGGTGCTGAGACCAGCCCTGAAAAGGGTGATGTGGCGAAGGTTTGAAACCTGCAGCAAACAGCA
>CAIKXA010000100.1 GCA_903831295.1 uncultured bacterium
AGCACGCGCGATGTCGAGCTTGGCTGAATGAACTGCATGATTTGGCCGGCTTCAACTGAGAAGCGGTTGTATTCAATGATTGATCCATTGCTGGCGCGCACAACCAGGCGGTTGCCGTCCTGTGAGAAGGACACGTTGCCGCGTGTGATCTTGGACACGTCAACGCCGGCGTTGGCGGCTCCGGCAAGAAGCGCGGAGAAGGCGAACATGGTGGCGGCCAAGGAGACCCGCATCCATGATGTTTGGGCTGAGCGATTTGAGGAATATGTCATTGTATTTTTCATTTTAATTTCTTCTTATGTATGTGAAACTTAATAAACAATCGTCGCCGTAAACCAGAACTGACTACTACCGCTATCCACTTGAATACCAGCACTTTGGTTATCAATGGAATTCAAAGCCCAACCCCAATCAATACCCACCGCAACATTCTGAAGGATGGTTAAGTCAAGACCAACGCCCGCGCTGTACATGGGGGTGTTGGCTTCAAATGCGTAAGCCTGATTGCTGTTGACTGTTCCAGCGTCAAAGAACACGTCCAATACCAAATCCCAATCTGGACCCGCGCCAGTAGCGCTGTCTGGCGCCCACTTGAATGGCTTGGTAGCGGAAGGGAATGTTCCCGTTGGCACGGCTGCACTAAACATGCGCGGAATGTGCATGCGATATTCGATTGTTCCCACCAAGGCGTTGTCACCCGTGGTGATGGACTGAGCGAAACCACGCACGGTGTAAAGACCACCCATGGTGTATTGCGACAGTGGCGTGAGGCGGTAATCAAAGGCGTATTGGCCGCGCAATGATCCAAAGATTTCATGCACCAAAGGCTTGTAGACGCTCTTGCTGGTCTTCCATGAAGAATCAAACAAAGGATCCAAGTAGATGGATCCGTACACGGAGCCGTTCATGGTGAAGTAACTATCTGAAGTGTCGATGCGACCAAGGTTGTCCAATTGCTCTTGATCGGCGTTGGTGGTTGTGTACATGCCGCCGAAACTGCCTTGAATTGCCCACGTATCGCCTGTGGCAAAGGCGTCAAGCATGCCCGTGAGGGTGATGAAGTTCGCGTCGCCGGAGCTTTGAAACAGCTCGTTGTTGGTCTGTGCGTTCCAGCCCTTCACGCCAAAGTCGAAGTCAAGGAAGGCATTGCCCTTCTGCAGGAAGGTCCAGATAATATCTCCCTGAACGCCCCAGTTGTTTCCGTTGAAATCTTCAGCAGCCAAACCAAGGTCGGATGAGTAGTACTGGCCCCATTGACCAGTGACGCGCCAACGGAAATCCTTCAAGGTTCCGATACGGGCGTCGTAGTAGCCGTTTACGTTTTGGGTGCCGGAGAAGTTGGAGTTCTGATAATCAATCGACAGGATGTCGTCGTTATTGGTCAGTTGGGTTGCCAAGATGCCGACGCGTTCTTGGTACTTGCTGGTCTCGGTTGTTCCAGTGTTGGAAATCGACGCGTAGACGTCAAAGATTTTCTTTTCTTGAACGTAGTAATCCAAAACCACTTGGGCGCTGGATGGCTCATTGGAGACGGCCGCACTAACGGTTCGTCCAGGGAACCGACTGAGGGAGTAGAGGTAATCCTCTAACACTTCCTTCTGCATGATGTCGCCTTCATTGATTGGCGATTCATTTTTAATTGTTGCATGCTTGTCACTGTTGACGGCCTGGCCTGTGTCACCAGCACGAACACCACTGGCGATAGTGCGCACACCACTGATCTGCGTTGCAACAACCTTGATTACGTTTTTGTCATCGGACTTTGCGGCTGGCTCAACAAGACACGCAACACCACCGATGCCGGAAGTGTTCACCGCGGACACCACGGCGTTCTGAATGACCACGCGAGCGGAGTCGGTGAGCGTGCCATTACTTACGGAAAGTTCCGTGAGAGTGAGAGTGACTGGTGTTCCTTTAGAATCTGGACTGCCGGAAAAACTCTTGTCTGTTTTGTAAAGAGTGACCGGCGTGCTCATAAGCGAAGCTTCGCTTGGCATGCGCGGATTGTTAGCGGGCTCCATTTGAAAACTAAATCGTGTTGATTTAGAGAAAAGATTTTCATTGTCCGAACCAGCGACGGGAGTCGCTGTAGTTGGAGCTGGCTGTTGCTCAGCTGGAGTAAGTGTTGGCGTGAGTTGACGGTTGGGCTTGCGCGCGTCTGGAACAAACTGCGGTGGTGGCAGAATTGTGGATTGCGCAAACGCAATCGTTGCAATGCAAGATGAAAACATGAATGTGGAAAAATGTTTCTTCATTGAAAATGAAAAGTCAGATCTTAGATGATGTGCCATAATTCGAAAGTTCTCCACGGGGTTAGTTCAATCAAGCGTAATGAAAGAAGTTAATTGGTTTGAAGATGGCTGTCAATGAACGAAGGGATCCATTTTCGAGCGGAGATCGGTGGGGCGGTCGTATCAAAAACTTTAATTATTTTGTGTAAAATTTGTGTTGTAAGCATCGCTCTTACAAAGAGTTGTTTGCGCGTTCAGTGAATGTGGAATGCATGTCCGTTCAGCGGACGAATGTTCTTTAAAGACACCTTTTTAAATATGCATCTATATATAGAGAACTGCATGGCATGCACTTTTTGCATAGCCAAAGGCGCGCAACTAATGATTCGTAATTTTTAAAGGGGCGGCGATGTATCCAGGCAGCGCGGATGCCGCAGGTTCATGGGCCAAGCGAGCAGCCTCTGACACAGCGCGGGCGTAGTCGGCGTCGTTTGAGTTGTCCCACTTCACAAGTGGGCGAAAGTAGTGCGCCCAAATGAACTCTTGGTAAAAAACTTTCAAGTCCTTGGCAAAGCCACCGGCATGAGACACCGCGGCGGCAAGATCGCGGTAGGGATCGTTGATGCAATCGGTTACGGTCTGGGGCAGTGTCGCGGGATCAATTGGATTGTGTTCGCTGTCAAAAAGATAGGCGTCGCCATTCTCGGCCATTCGTTTCCAGAAATCCGCCGGAGTCATGTCCGACCAATTCTCCACCACAATGCCGTACACGTTTTTGTTTGGCTGATTTGATTCCAGCAACGCACGCACCGCGTGATGGCCATCGGTTAAATACGGAATACCGCCGGGACCAATGATCATGACCGTGTTGGCGTCTTGCAATTCTGCGACAAGGTTGTCGGCGGACTTTTGATTGAAGGCTTTTACTTTATTTTCAACCTCGCGAAATCCAATCATGCGCTGCGTGGGGTGCAACGCATTGGCGGGGATGAGAAATAATTCGCCTTTGCGCATGTTGGGCGAGAAGGGCGGATAGTTGGTGTTGGATGGCAAGACAAACAGAACGCCACCCACGGCGGCCACCAACGCAAACCATATAAATTTTCTCCGCGTGAATTGCATTGGATAAGCATAAGCAGTTGCCAAGTGCCGATCGTTGCGTTGCAGCAATCAGTTTTGTGGATGTTTTTGGTGGGCGTGATATGCGGCGAGTGGCGGTGATGTGTGCCTAAAAAATTATTTTTTTGAATATTTCGCGGGGCGGGTTGAATATGCGGTGTTACCGCCCCTGGTATAAAAATAAACGCGGACGTGGCGATCTTAATTTATTACAAATTGATTGTCGGCCAAGCAACAGTTGCATAGCGCGCCTCGTAGTGGGATGTGAAGAGTGTGGAAGGTTACTTGCGGTTGCGTTTCGCTCGAGACCCCATTTCAGAAAGTTGATCACAATGAAAATGAAAAGCAAATTTGTAATTTGGAAAAACCTTTGGGCACAAATTGCATGCGTTCTGTTAGCCGCTGTTTCAGCGCGCGGAGCCAGCACATTTTCCTATACCGATCAATGGACCACGGGCGGGCAAGGTGTGTTGCGCGCCAGCAACGACACCGGCGCCGCGGTGACAAGTTGGACGCTTGAGTTTGATTGGGGCGCGAACATCACCAGCGTGTGGAATGGCAGCATTCAAAGCAAAGTTGGCAACCATTATGTTGTGATCAACACAAGTTGGAACGGCGCGCTTGCCGCGGGCGCGGCAACAGAAGTTGGCTGCGTGTTCAACACAAGCGCGCCAGGAGTGGGTCCAACGAATTTAGTTTTTAGCGCGGGCAATGGTGGCGGCACTGGTGGTGGCGGAGGCGGTGGCGGTGGCGGCGGAGTGAGTATCGCGCCAGTGATTACCAGCGCTACAAGCGCCAATGCAAGCGTGGGAATTGCATTTTCATATCAAATTACTGCATCAGGAACGCCAATTTCATTTGGTGCAACTGGTTTGCCCGCGGGTCTTTCCGTGAGCGCAAGCACGGGTTTGATTTCCGGAAATCCAACAACCGCGGGCGCGTCGAACGTTTCAATTTCGGCAACAAATTCCGCGGGCACTGCGTCCGCAAGTCTTTCGTTAGTTGTTGCGCAACAAGCGCAATGTCTTGGCGACATCAACGGCGATGGCAATGTGGACAGTTCTGACATGGGCACTTTGTTGAGCTCAGTTGGCATGGGTTCCACCAATGATTTAAATGGCGACGGCATGACGGACAGCGCGGACATTGGTGTGATGCTTGGAGTGTGGGGTTCATGCACGCCCGTGATTGATCCTGCGGGCTACGACAAAATGCCAACCGTGGAGCAGCGCAAGATTGTTGGCTACTACCCAAACTGGGGCATCTATCAAAAGAATTTTCCGGTGACCAAAGTGCGCGGCGACAAAGTGAACATGATCAACTACGCGTTCTTGATTCCGCTTGATCGCACCATGCCTTCAGCGTGGAACAGAATTGTGTCGAGCTACCGCGGTTGGACATATACCAACTACGCCGCGTACTTGCAGCAACCCGCGGGCACAACGCTGAGCGCTGGAGTTGGTTTATTTGATGAATGGGCCGACGCTGGCGCGGACACTGCGGCCGCAGCTTTAACCATGTCACCCGCTTATAAATCCACCAGCAACTTTGGCCAGCTGCAAACATTAAAGGCGGCCAACAGCAAACTTCGCACAATGATTTCCATTGGTGGTTGGACATTGTCAACTCCGTTCTTCAGCATTGCGCGCGACGCTCAGAAGCGCGCGGACTTTGCAAAGAGCGCGGTATATGTTGTGAAGCGCTACGGCTTTGATGGCATTGATGTTGACTGGGAATATCCAGGCGGCGGCGGACTTGATCAAAATGGAATTAGCGACCCAGCCACCGACGGCGACAATTATTTGCTGCTGCTGCGCGCGTTGCGCGACGAGTTGAACAAGCAAACGTTGATCGATGGCAAAACGTATTACTTGTCCATCGCTGGTCCAGGAGGCGACACCAATATCTCACGCATGGATCCCAAGAAGATCGCGGAGATTGTGGATTGGATAAATATAATGACGTACGACTTTCACGGCGGTTGGGATGCGATGACTGGATTGAACGCGCCCATGGTGAATGTGGATCCAAATGCTGGCGCGGCAAAGTGGTCTGTTGCGGGCGCAACGGAGGTGTACTTAACTGGCCTCAATGGCAAAGGCGGCGTGCCTGCTTCGCAACTTGTTTTGGGCGTGCCTTTCTATGGACGCGGCTGGAACAATGTTGAGGCGGGCGCAAGCGGAACTGGCCTGGGTCAAGCGGGCTCGGAGGGAACTTCGCCTGGCTTGGGCGAGACGGAGTTTCCATACAACTCGCTGTTTAGCAGCGGCGCGCTTGCGTATTCCAACGGCGTGTTCAGCGGCGCGGGCGGCTACACGCGCTTCTGGAATGCCACGGCGCAGGTGCCCTACTTGTATTCGGCCAGCGCCAAGAAATTTATCACCTATGACGACGCGCAATCCATGGCCGTGAAGATGAACTTTGCCAATCAAAAGGCGCTTGGCGGAACCATGTTCTGGGAAATGAGCGAGGACACTGACAGCGCCACGGGCACGTCGCTTATTGACGCCGTGTTTGCTGGCATGCGGTTGCCGTAAACGTAGTTTGATTAAGCCTTTAGAAACGCAGTGGTCATTTGTGATGTGCCGGAAAAATTGAGCGCTGTTTGGGTATTGGAAATCCACCCGCCAGCCAGCTGAAATGCGTTTTTTTGGGCAATAAAGCGTGAAATTAACTCAAAAACGGGCTTTTTTATAAAATTTGAGAATGTGTAATTATAAATGTGAGAATGCCTAGTATATTTCAGAACCTTTTTCTGAAATAGGCATATTTGGCACCACTCACCTGAGCCCAACACAACCCGCACCCAAAGAGAGAGCACATGACCCCCGCTTCAGACGCTGTACCCGCACCACAAGTATCCCGCACG
>CAIKXA010000101.1 GCA_903831295.1 uncultured bacterium
AAGGCAAGAACGACGATGTTCTTTCTATGGACGATCCCAAGGTGTACGGGAAAGTTGCGTTCCTTTACACATTCAAGCAGGCCATCAAGGACGAGAGAATTTGCGATTACAAGATCATTACGCTGACTGTTTCTGAGTCGCGCATCCGCGCGTTGATTCAAGCCAACAAGAATGTTTCGCTTAAGGGCAAGGGCAAGATCGACCGCATTCGACAAGCGCAAGATGTGGCCGCGGGCGAACTGTTGACCAAGGCGTTCGAGCAATTCGGAGTCCGCCACGCCATTTCATTCCACCGCAGTATTGACGCGGCGATGGACTTTACTGACCAGTGGGATGTGGTTGGCAAGATGGTTCGCCGCAAGGTCAGCAGCGAAAGTTTCCATGTTTCAAGCCGTATTCCAACGGGCAAGCGGGTTAGTTTGCTGCGAGATTTCAGGGAATCACAAGCCGCCGTGATTTCCAACGCGCGCTGCCTAACCGAGGGCGTTGATGTTCCCAACGTGGACGCGATCCTGTTCGCGGATCCACGCAAGAGCCAAGTGGATATTGTGCAGGCAGTTGGCCGCGCACTTAGGCGCGATCCCAACAACCCAAAAAAGATTGGCTATGTGCTTCTTCCCGTGGTCGTTCCAGACGATCAAACCGTGGAGCAATTCCTAGAGAGCGGCGCATTCAAGGAGATCGGTCGCGTGTTGGCGACGCTGTCAATTCACGACGACAGAATCGCCGAGGAGTTTCGCATTTCGGATTCTGGCGAGATTGCCAAGGGCTTTGAATCACGGATCCTTGTGATGGGCGATGTGCCAGTGAGCGTGGGCGAGATGGTGAGCGCCTCCGAGTTCGCCAAGCAATGTCGCGCCAAGATGTGGGAGAAAGTCGCTCGCTTGAACTGGCGGCCGTTTGAGGAGGCGAGGGAGTTTGCGAGAGGGCTTGGACTGAAAAACCTAGTGGAATGGAATTCATACTGTGATGGTGAATTAAAAAATTTAAAAGAGTTGCCTTCGGATATTCCTAGGGCTCCGCAGTTAACTTATGTAGGTAAAGGATGGAACAGCGCAGGTGATTGGCTTGGAACTGGAAGAATTGCAACTCAATTCAGGCAATACCAAAAATTTGAACGCGCAAGAGCATTCGCACGCAAACTAAAAATTAAGAATTACACGGAATGGCGGTCGTATTGCAGAGGTGATATGCCCTTGTTGGCTCAATTACCCAAGGATATTCCTCGGGTTCCACAAAGTACTTACAGAGATACGGGCTGGATCAGTTTTGGTGATTGGTTTGGAACTTCCGCCATTGGAACGTCTGAGCGAATCTTTCGGCCATTTCGGGAAGCAAGGGCATTTGCCCGCAAACTTAAACTTCAAAGTAGTACAGGGTGGCGCGCGTATTGCAGAGGAAAATTGCCATTACTAGAAAAACTTCCATTAGATATTCCAACTTGTCCCAACCGCACCTATGCCGACAAAGGTTGGTCGGGTATGGGCGACTGGCTTGGAACTTCCACCATTGCAACTTGGCTTCGTAAGTATCGTTCGTTCAATGATGCAAGAAAGTTTGCGCGCTCTCTTAAATTAAAAAGCGGGGCGGGATGGAAATTATTTTGCAATGGCAAACTTCCACAACTTGGAACTTTACCTGAAGACATTCCTTCAAATCCAAACCGTACATATGCCGACAGAGGCTGGCTAGGAATGGGTGATTGGCTTGGCACTGGCCGCATAGCCGATCAGTTAAAAACATATCGTCCATTTAAAGAAGCGCGAGAATTTGTACACAAACTCAATCTTAAGAAACAAAAAGAGTGGTACCTGTATTGCCAAGGGAACTTGCCTCATTTACAAAAGTTGCCATCGGACATTCCTGCTACCCCACACAACACCTACTCGGACAAGGGCTGGACCAATTTCGGCGATTGGTTGGGGACTGGATATATTGCTCACCGATTTAGACAATATCGATCACTCAATGAAGCCCGTGCATTTGCGCAATCTTTGAATCTTAAAAAGATTTCTGAGTGGCAATCATTCTGTAAAGGCGACCTGCCACATCTTGGTCAATTGCCAACAGATATTCCTTCATACCCAAATACAACTTACGCAAAGAAAGGCTGGAAGAGTGTGGGCGATTGGCTTGGTACAGGAAGCATTTCATCAAGCCAAAAGACATTTCGATCATTTCAAGAGGCCCGAAAATTTATCAGATCTCTCAAACTTAAAAACAATAAGGAATGGCGCGCGTACTGCACTGGAAAACTAAATCATCTCGGTAAATTGCCCTCAGATATTCCTGCGGCTCCTGATCGCACATACCGTGATCAAGGCTGGGTCAGTTATGGCGACTGGCTAGGCACGGGAAATATTGGCCCTGGTTTGAGAAAATTTCGATCGTTCATTGAAGCGCGTAAATTTGTTCGTTCGCTCAAACTCAAAGGCCAGAAAGAGTGGATTGCCTATACCAAGGGTGAATTGCCAGCGTTAGGAAAACTTCCGATAGATATCCCAGCAACACCCTCAGGAAACTATTCGGACAAGGGCTGGATCAATTTCGGCGATTGGTTGGGGACGGGATATATTGCGCCAAGACAGCGCAAGTATCGTTCGTTCAATGATGCAAGAAAGTTTGCACGCTCTCTTAAATTAAAAAGTAAGACAGAGTGGGAAGCGTTCACTAAAGGTTTAATGCCGCACTTGGGGAAATTGCCTTCAGATATTCCTGCTGCACCAAGCATGGGAAAATATGCCAATAATGGTTGGAATGGAATTAAAGACTGGCTCGGAACCAATGATTAAGTGCTTTATGTCGCCACAACTGTCGCCATTTAATTGACTTTCCCCAAATCCGTGGCATGTTTTGTGGACGATCGGTCTACCATAGCCGCATGTCGTGGTCTTTCGGGATGTGTAACAACTAACAAAGGAATGAAACTATGAAACAAATGTCAACAGGCTTTGGCTTGGCTGTGTTGGGTGCGTGTGTTCTGGGTGCTGCGTTCATCGCGTCGCCACGGTTTGGTCAGCAAGCGTTTGCGCAAGTGACAGGGGATAGGCATATTGTGAGTGCGAGTGTGAATACAATTCACAACGGTGGAATTGGAATGAATGAGCATTTTGCTTATCGAATATGGTCAGACAACACTATTGAAATGCGTGAATTAGGAAGATCTAATTCAAACTGGAATTCTAATGGCGATATTGCGTATTGGAATCCCATAACAAATCCAGCAAGTACTTTTAAATCTTGGGTAGTAGCCGACAACGGCCTCACAACATTTGTTCCCGCCGATGTGGATGCGAATGGAAGTGTTGATTCTTCAGACCTCGGCAATGTCCTCGTCAATTACGGTGAGACACAAGACGGCAATCCGCCACCGCCAATCGACTGCACTATCAACGCACCTCGTTGATCCACACACCCCTTTGAATCTCAAGAACACCCTTGCAGCAATGCATGGGAGTTTTTCTTTTATGAAGCCCCGATGCTCGCCCTCCAAATCACGAAACACTCTCAAAAAACGCCTGTGCCGACCGTGCACTCAATGCAGGGCAACCACAACTCACCATTTCTTAGTAATTCGTTTGGATTTTGCTGCTGGGTGATGTAGGTTGTGAGGATCTGGGCGAGAAGTTTTTTCCAGGGAGACGATCAAATGACTAAAACTGTATTCCGTGTTCTGGGTGTAGTTGCATCTTTGGCGGTTAGTGGTGTGGCAGTTGCTGCTGACTCACCTGCTATCGAATGGAAAGTGAGCGATGGTGGAAACGGGCATTGGTATCAGGGCGTGGTGGGCTCAATCAGTTGGAATAATGCTCGCATTGCAGCAATTGCGAGGGGCGGAGATCTGGCATCAATTGAGACTCTGAATGAACATAATTTCATTGTTTCAAAAATATTTTCACAAACACCGAGCCTATTTAATCTTTGGTGGGGACCTCACATTGGCGGAATCCAAGCGGATGGGGCTACTGAACCAAATGGAGGGTGGAGTTGGGTTTCTGGCTCAGTCTTAGATTGTTCGATTGGCTTATGCGACATGGATAACAATAGTGACGCACAAAACAGGCTCGCATACGATACGACTGGAACGACATTCGCATTCAATGATGTTGCTCCTACTCAAACAGATAATACTCCCTCATATCTAATCGAATGGTCTGCCGACTGCAACGGAGACGGCAGCGTTGACTACGGACAAATCCAAAGCGGCGAATTAGCCGACCAATCACAACGGTGTTCCTGATGTGTGTGAACCACATGTCACCTATGTGCAGCCCATTTCTGGATCTGCGAGTGGCGGAACCCCAGTCAACATCAATGGCATGAATTTCCCCACCACTGTGTCTGTGTTGTTTGGCGGAGTGGCTGCCACAGATGTGGTTGTTGTTTCATCAACACTCATCACTGCAGTGACTCCCGTCGGTGTTCCTGGCATGACTGTTGTCACCGTGAATGGTATTGGTGGCGAAGCCTTTTACTACCGCTCCAACTGCCAAAGTGATCTTGATGGTTCAGGTGGAGTAGATAGTTCTGATCTTGGAATTCTGCTGTTGGACTTTGGATCTTGTGGTGAGAGTGCTGCTGTCGCACCACAACAAGAGCCGCTGATATTTCAATCCACTGAACCTGTGAAGCCTGTGAAAAAATAATTCAATTACCACAGAGACACTTTCATACACAAATGAAACCGCAATGAAATCAACAAACACCTTCGTAAAACTCTTCAGTTCTGTTTCCACGCTTGCTGTTGTGGCTGGTGCAATGGCTTTGAATGGGATGGCATGGGGGGAAGCATCGTGGTACACCGTTCTTGAACTAACGCCAAATCCTGCAGTCGTTACTGACGCAGTCGTTCGACAAAATATTGTTGCAAGCGGCTATCCATGGCGCGTGCGCGACAATTCCAGCGGCATAGAAATGTTGCTTATTCCTGGTGGCACATTCACCATGGGTTGCAGTGAGTCTAATAGTTACGTCTGTGATGGCGAGGAGAACCCCACGCACCAAGTCACGCTAAGCAGGGCGTTCTATTTGGGTAAGACTGAAGTAACGCAGGCGCAGTGGCAAGCCAAAATGGGCAATAATCCGAGCTATTTCAGTGGCAACGCCAACAACCCTGTTGAGCAAGTAAGTTGGAATGACATTGCTGGCTTTAACACTGCAACAGGTTTGCGCTTGCCAAGCGAAGCGGAATGGGAATACGCCTGCCGAGGCGGCACCACAACTGCGTTTCACAGCATGCCTGGCTACCCCAACGGCACTAATGATGATGATGAAAGCCTGCTTGGAAATATTGCGTGGTACAACCTCAACAATTCACCGTACGGAACAAAGCCTGTTGCCGGCAAAGCCGCCAATGCGTTTGGCATGTACGACATGTCAGGCAATGTGTGGGAGTGGTGCAATGATTGGTATGGCGATTATTCCGCAAGCAACGCGACGGACCCAGCAGGACCTTCGGGGCCAGGTTCGTGCCGCGTGATGCGCGGCGGCTGCTCGCTCTGCCCCTCCAACTACTGCCGCTCGTCGGAACGTAACGACAACGTTCCCGACAAACGCCACCCCATGGGCGGATTCCGTGTCGCGAGGACGGCATTTCCATCTAACGACTTCGACGGTGACGGCATTCTAAACGCAACTGACAATTGCCCAAATGTGGCAAATCCAACGCAGGCCGACTGCGATGGCAATGGAGTTGGTGATGCCTGCGAACTGGATTGCAATCACAACGGCTTTGCCGATGTCTGCGACATACTTTCGGGTACTGTGACAGACCAAAACCTAAACGGCATTCCAGACACTTGCGAAGTTGCAACTGTTACACGGGTGCAGCCAATATCGGGGCCATCGACAGGTGGAACCTCCGTGAGAATCACTGGTACCAATTTCTTCAGCGCATTGCCTGTGTCGGTGACATTTGGAGGTGCGTTTGCAACTGATGTGGTTGTAGTTTCACTTACGGAAATTACCGCAGTGACACCTTCTGGTAGCCCAGGCGATACGGTTGTTGCCGTCAATGGTGCAGGTACCGAGGCCTTCTACTACCGCCCAAGTTGTGACGGCGATTTGGATAACAACGGAACAATTGATTCGTCGGACTTGGGGTTAATGTTGGTTAATTACGGCAACTGCTATGAGTCTGCCGCAACCGCGCCACAAGAACCCATGATCTTCCCAATTGAAGCGGCGAAACCTGTTTCTGTGAAAAAGTGAAGTGCGCTTGGCAATAAGCAGCAGTAAGTCACGCTACCTATTTCTACTTGTCGCCATCCGCCGCCCTCACCATGGCGACAATGCCCGCCTTAAGTGCGCTCGGCAATTTCGCCCATGCGTTCACCACGGCTTCCAAGTCGTGATCATTCAAATATGCGTCGCATTTGTTGCCACTCAAAAGCGAAACATGCGTATTCCTGCATGAATCCTTCACAGGTTCGAGTCCTGTAGCGCCCACTTCTTTGTTTTGTGTTGCATCGCACTCCTCCACATCACAACCACCCCCGCAATAAAAGTCACAAGGCACACGCACAAATACACCTTGAGCATGGGCACGCCGCCCCAGTGCGCCGTTGAAGGCGCCGTGTCCTCGCTGTTGTAGCGGATCGTGAAGTAGCCAATCGCATAAACCAACGGAATCACGCCCAGCATTGCCAGCGCAATCTTGCGGGCAAACAGTCCCACCAAGATCATGGCGATACCAGTTTCAAGATTGGACACTCCAAACGCGCCGAGTAATTTCAATTGATCGCGCGCAGTGCTGGTGGTGAGATCAAGCACTGCAATATTTGTCGCGGAGTAGTGCAACAGAATCGTGTGCATGAATCCGCGCAAGAGGTCGCAACAGCCAATCAACACACTGATGACGGACACGAACATTGGGATCTTTGATGTGGCTTGCATAGTGATGTGATTAGAGCCAAAATCAGACCGGCCGTGTAACGCGATGTGCTTGGCGTTACGGGCACGCGCCGAAATCGAGCAGGATCACCCCGAGATCGCTGGAATCGCAAAGACCGCTGCGATTGAGATCCGCGGCACTGCCAGGACACAGCCCAAATTCCAGCAGTGCCAAACCGATATCGCCGCTGCCGACAACGCCATCACGGTCTAGATCACTGGGGCAGGTGCACAGATCCGTGGCCGCCGGCGCGTACACATAAAGTTTCGGCGCTGTGGAGTCCGAGCAGATGTACAGACGCTGACTTGCATCCATGGTCACGCCTTCTGGATTTGTGGCAAGGCTGGTTAGGCTCAGCGTTCCCAAGATTTGGCCGGTGCGCGACACCTTCAGCAGTCGTTGCGAGGATTGACTTAGCAGCAACAGATTGTTGGCATCGGGTCCGTCGACCACGCCTGGCACGGTCGCAAGCACCAACACATCGGCGATGTCGTTCACGCCCAACTGCGCCGTGGCGAAAATATCGGTGTAGGTTGATGCACCCGTGGCGAACGAACCAGTGATGCGATACACGTTCTGCGGATTCTTCTCTTTGATCGACACCCAACTGCCGTCGCGCGGATCGAACGACATGCCTTCGCTTCCATCGTTGGTGCCCGTGTTGGGTCCAATGGCAATTGATTGAAGCGTGTTGCGGTCCAGCGTGCCGCCCGCAACATAAGTGAACTTGTACGCGCGCCCCAAGCGCTCCTCGCTCAGTGCGTAGGTGCCGCCGCCCATGTAGGTAAGCCCCTCGGTGTCAGCAAAATTCTTCATGGTCATCTGTGACAGCACCGTGCCCGTCTTGCTCACCATCACCATCACCAGACCACTGTCAGGCACGATGAGCAGCGTGTCGCTGTCCCAGTTCCATGCAACAGCTGAAGCACCCGACAGCGTGGCAGAAGGGAGGCTGTAAGTCGCGATGAGTTGGTACCCAGAGAGCGTGACTTTGGCGGGGCAGTCCGCCTGAGTTGTCATTGCGAAACATCCGGCAATCGCACAGACACACGCAGAACGAAAGGCATGGAGGGCTGTGTGCAAGGGTGGAATTTATCGAGGCAGCGACTTCAAATCAAGCAAAACTTTTAGTTTTCAGAGCGTTAAGCGACGTATTTGGCAACTTAACACGAACAACATATTGGCAGGTAGCAACGCATGACTGGGAATTCGATAAGGTCGCCAAAGCGGATGGTGCTGCTGAGTTTCCAACAGAGGAATTGAACCCTTCAAAGCCATAAGGGTGCGGCATTGAAATGCATTTGGAAATAAACTTGATTGCATGAAATTTATTTTGAATGTGGTATGCCTGTTTTTGCTTGCGTCATGCGCAGGAATACCACCAACGCAAAACGCGGCGTTTCTGGCGCAGCAGCGCGCGGCCTTTGGAGATAATCCCGCGGAAGAATTCAACCGCATGACGCGCTACGAAAAGGGAAAGATTGCGCACCATGATCCACTGAGCTCGTTTGGAACGGTCAGCGAAACATTTACTTCCGCGCCCGATCCAGCCAAAATTGAATTTGGCCAGTCAAGCGTGACCGATTCATTTGGTGACGGCGGAAAGGCGGCCACAACCCACATGATGGATATTGACGGCGAAGAAGTGAAGCGCGGCAAGTCGCTTGCGCAAGATGTGGCCGACCTGCGCAGTGGCGTGTTAAGCGCCAACGATTTGCCAATTCATGTTTTTCACTACGTGGATCTTGATGGCGACGCCCACTGGGTCACCCAAAATAATCGCGCGTTGACGGTGTTGCGCATGGCTAAATTAAATCCGACCAAGATTCTCGTGCTCAAAAAATCGGATCTGGAAAAAAAGCAGGGGGCGAATTCATTGCTTAGCGTGCTGAACCGTCTCAAAGCCATGCCCAACTGCAAGCCATCACCAGAAATGTACATTCGCATTGCAGGCGTGAACGACATTGGCCAGCCGCGCAACTCGTGGGATTGGGACGCGCCGTTTGGCTCTATGGTGAAGTGAATTTGCTACTTTTAACTGCAATGACCGAGCATCCGCACAATCCACTTCAAGGCATGACTCTTGAAGCCATCCTGACAATCTTGGTGGAGCGCCACGGTTGGGAAACTTTGGCGCAGCGAATCAACGTGCGCTGTTTCACAAGCGACCCAAGCATAAAATCCAGCCTGACATTTCTGCGCAAGACTCCCTGGGCGCGCCAAAAAGTGGAGGCTTGGTACCTGTACGACTTGCGCCGCGGCTATAAATAAATTCGCCGCACGTTTAGGTGTGGCATGTCGCTGAGCGCTGAGCGATCGGCTTTGAGCAATTTCATGTCATGCCGCAACGAATTGTCAATATGTTGCCCAAAATGTGCATGTTATTACACCTACACCACGAAGTTGCATCACATTGAAATAGAAACCATTGGATTTGTTAAAAAATTGTAAATAAAATCCGCATGGAGAAGTTCAGCATCTACATTCAATGTGTCTTGCCTTGTGCCTTCGACCCACAGGAGTTTGTTTGAACACATTACGCCGCCGACCCAACATTCTGACAGTTGCTATTGCGTCCGTCTTTGGTATTTCTTTCGCCGCAAACGCTCAGGTTGAACGTGAATTTAGTGGATCAATTGATTCCCAAATTGGCGTTATGCCTCACGCCCACACATTTATGCAGCCGCTGCCAATTGGCAAGCCAGGCAGGGGAAATGGCGACACCCAAACGAGTTGCAAAGGTTGTAACAAAGAAGCCATGTACAAGGCCTTCATTGCTTCAAGAGGTCAGCAAGATAAAGCCGTGCAAATGCTTGCGGATACGCCCAGCGACACCGACATTCTTGATAACAACTTTGATATTGAAATTAATCCTGCTGTTGCATTTATCTCTGGCAGCAACACCATGACCTTGGCCAGCACCGTGAACGGATTGACGCAGTTCACTTTTCGCCTACGCAGCGCCAATGCAACAGTCGCCAACGGATACACCATTTCATCGGTGGTGATTAACGGAACAACCACGCTGCCCGGCACCGCCGTCACAACCGTGGGCACGTATGGCCGCAGCGTCACGCTTGACCGCGCCTACAACATTGGCGAGCAATTCACGGTGAAGGTGAATTATTCCGGCACTCCGGTCAGCGTTGGCTTTGGCAGTTTTGTAATTGGCGCCACGGCCATGAACAATCTTCCCTTTGCGTGCAATCTTTCAGAGCCGTACTACTCCGCAAGTGTGTGGCCTGTGAAAGACGGCGAAAATGCGCAGGCTGGCGACAACTCTGACAAGAGCACGGCGACCATTTCCATTACAGCGCCAAGCGCGTACAAAAGTGTTTCAAATGGTGTGCTGCAATCCATTACGCCAGTAGCCGGGGGTAAAAATAAAACCACATGGCGTACGAATATTCCAACCGCGTCGTATTTATTTTGCTTCGCCATTCACGCCTACAACGTGTACGACTACACCTACAACTATCCACTGCCCAGTGGTGGCACTGGCAGCATGCCGTTTCAAATAAATATTTAACCGCCCAGAGATACTGCGAACAACCGCGCTGTTTGGAGCCAGTCTTTGCAAATGATGGAGACGCTTCGTCCGTTGTTCGGTGTGTATCCATTCGTGTCTGAAAAATACGGCATTTATCAATTCACATTTGGCGGCGGCATGGAGCATCAAACCATGACCGGCATGGGTGGATTCAGTGAAAGCGTGACTGTGCATGAACTTGGCCATCAATGGTGGGGGGACAATGTCACATGTAAAACATGGAATGATATTTGGCTCAATGAAGGATTCGCCACGTACTCGGAAGCCCTTTGGTATGAACGCAAGCCTGGATCCACTGGTCTGCCCGCTTTGCACAGCGCCATGGCGTCGCGTAGACCTGCATCGGCGGCCCTGACTGGAACAACTAGCGCAAGCGTGTATTGCTACAACGTTGCTAGTCCCAGCGCCATTTTCAGTAGCAGCACCTCGTACAACAAAGGCGCGTGGGCGCTGCACACGTTGCGCAAATATGTTGGCGACGTGAAGTTCTTTCAAATCCTTGCCAACTATCGCGCGGCGTATCAGGGCTCTGCCGCAACCACGCAACAATTCGTGGATATTGCCAGCGCAGTATATGGATCCAGTTTGCAGGGGTACTTTGATTCATTCGTGTTGGGTCAAGGAGCGCCCGTGTACTCATATGGAACGCAGGCGGTCACCATCAATGGCAAGACCTATCTCAAGTTGAATTTAAAGCAAACTCAAAACACGCTCATGGGCAAGACCGGCAAATTTATCACGCCTATTGATGTGAAAATCACGACTGCAAGTGGCGCAACCACCGCCGTGATTTTGAACAACGAACGCGAGGAATCATTTGTGATTCCAACCAATGGCTTGGCCACCGCCGTGGTGCTTGATGAGAGCAATTGGATTTTGAACAACGGAAAATCGAGCACAACTTATTCAGCTATTGCGCCAAAGTTGCTCGAGGCCGTGCCCGCGCTTGGAGCAAGCTTTGAATGTTCTGCTACGCCAACAACCGCGCAGTTGACCTTTAGTGAAAATATCGTGGCCACAGGCGCGCACTTCACGGTGGTTGGTCCGGCAGGCCCAATCACCACAACATATTCCTACAACGCTGCCACCAACACGGCGTCACTTGGTCTTGGCACGCTTGATGTTGCGGGCACATACACGGTCACAGTGTCGGATCTCATCACGGCCGGCGGCATTCGCCTGGACGGAGAAATTGCAAACGCAAATGCGCCCGCAAGTCTTCCTTCAGGCGATGGCCTGGCCAACGGCGCGGCGGTGTACACATTTGCATTGACTTGCATTAAATGTTCCGCTGATTTGAACGGTGACCATGAAGTGAATTCCTCGGATTTAGGCTCACTTCTTGCGCAATTTGGTGTGTGTTCCGTGCCCTGCGCGGCGGATCTGAACGCGGATAACGAGGTGAACTCCGCCGACTTGGGACAGATGTTGAGCAACTTTGGAACTTGTCCTTAAGCATCGCAATCACAATCTGAATCACAATCACAATCGCATTGGCGCTTTGTGTTGTTCATAAATAACAAGCCCCCGACGTGCGTGCGTCAGGGGCTTGTAGCTCGCCGCCACCTTTGCAAGGATTTAGCGAAACCGCAGCAATTCAATGCGCGTGGCGTTGCGTTTGCGGATACCGCCGGAGCTATCAGTTTGGGCACCAGTCACTTGTGGTTTGCTCAACGCGCTCACGCGACGGACCCTGCCAGTCATTTCTAAATTTTCAAGTGCGTTGCGAACTTGCGCTCTACTTCCGCCAGCGGCGCGCGCAAGCGCCATTTCGCTGTCGCCGGCGCCAGTGTCAAAGCGAAGCGCGGCAAGCACGGATACGCGCAGGTCGCCGCGCATATCTGCACGCACTACAAAGTCGGGGTGACGTTGCATAATCCACTGCGCGGTATTCAGAGCTTTGAACTTGAAAGGCTGTTCAACGGTCCACAGTCTCCAGCGTCGCGCAATTGGACTGGCCGTGCGGCTTGCGCGCTCGATCAATGCGGCGTTGCGTCGCTCAACGGCAAATAGCGGCTGCGCAATCTTCGCTGGGCGTAGACCCGCGATCACGCTGCGAAATTCCTGCGGGTGTTGGCCTTGCTGCGCGGTGTCCAACAATAATCCAAGCACGGGGTGAAACTCTGGATCAAGTTCATCTTGAATCAGGCGCCGTAAGCGATGTTTCGCCACTAAATCCCCGTAAAGATGCAGCCAGGTATTCGTCATGCCAAAGAGCCGCGCCATGCCAATTGAACCAGCGATGGTGCGAATGACCAAGCGCTCAAGATCAATTGGAACACTGCTTTCTTGCAGTTGTGCGCCGGTAAAACCAACTCCAAGTTCGCGCCACGATTCAATAATTGTATTCAAGTGCTCAGGAGTCATAGCAAAATTTTATAATGTACGATTAAATCGTACACATTCTTGCGCCGCCAAATCAAATGCCGGCAAAAAATAACAAGCCCCCGACGTGCGTGCGTCAGGGGCTTGTAGCTCGCCGCCACCTTTGCGTGTGTGGCGGCGAGATGATTCATAAAGCAAACTTCAACTTGACATCAGTTGCGTCGGCGACGGCTGCTGATCATGCCAGCCAAGGCAATCAGGGCGGCCGCACCAGGAGCAGGCACAACGCCAAGGGTCATGGTTTCAGCCGCTGCGAATGTTGATCCAGTCACTGTTGAAACGTGGCTGAGTTGCAATGAGGAAATGCTGAAATCCTCGCTTAAGAATCCTGTGAATGTGGTGGATGAATTCACGGTGCGAATAAATTCATCGCCATTGCTTAGGCGAATCTTCATCACACCGCCTTGGAAAGCGCCGATTTCATTGACATAGTGGAACAAGCCACCAACTGAGTAGACATTGTTTGAGGCGAAGTTAAAGGTGAGCGTGTCGCTGGCCACCAAAGTGCGGATCACGCCAGCTTGGCCGAACACGCCGTTTGGTGAAGATGCGGTCCAAGCGTTGTTGCCAGTTCCGCCGCTGAAAGAAGCGGCAGCGCCGGTGTATGACTCAAATGTTTGGGTGTAAGCGGACAGGCTGTATGCGTCCATGGTTTCGCTGTAGGCCGCGGCATCGTCAAAGAAGATGATGCTGGCAGAGGCTGTTGAAGCCGCAACGAAACTTGCTGAAACTGTGAGGACGGAAGCGAGAACGGTGGGGGAAAAGTGTCGCATGGGAGGGAACCCTTGTTATTTGGACTGACCCTCAACTTGACTGCCTCACGCAAGGCAACTCAGTCTGGGTCAGCTTGTAAGTTTCAGCTTTCGCTGTTGCTCACTCGCTATCCAACAAGTGAAACGTAAAAAACGCCCCACCTTGATCATGATGCGAACACGAATTTTGAATATTTAATGGAAAACCCCCGCCACGCGTTAAAAACGGGCATTGGACAACAAATTTATTTTGGCAAACTTCAATAAATGCCCGGTGCCAGGGTTGCTGGCACCGGGATTTCAATTCAAATGAAAGTGATAACCGAAGTGAATTAAGCCTTACGTCGACGAGCCACTAAACCAGCCAAGCCAACAAGCGCAATGGCCCCTGGAGCAGGAATGGCTGTGAGTGTGTATGAAAAACTATTCGAAGTGCCGGAGTTGTACGCATCATCCCACCCTGTGATAGCAACATTTGGGTTTGCAAGCGCATCCACGGCACTGTTGTTGTTGCCGCCGCCAGAGCTGTAGGCGTCAAAGCTGAAGGTGTCGCCGATCGACATGCCAAGACTGGCGATTGAGACGCCATAGGTGATGGTGCTTTGCGCACCAGCCGCCAAGGCGAAGTTGCCAAAGTTACTGTTGTAGGTTGCGCCGGTTAAGCCCCAAGATGCTTGCTTGCTGTAATTTTCCGCACCGCCGCCGCCATCAACCCATGAACCAAACCAATTGGTCATACCACCATTTGCACTCATGGTGATTGGACGACCCCAACCATCGCTGGTGCTGGTTCCATTGCCTTTGTTGTTGGCAATACCAACCATGAACTTGCCCCAATCGGTGATGCCGATGTTGCCGTTCACGGTCAACTTGAACTGAACGTCAGTCGCGGTGTGCGAAACTTCCATTGACACAAGGTCAAGTGTTCCGCCGGCTGTTGCAAGGTTG
>CAIKXA010000102.1 GCA_903831295.1 uncultured bacterium
GAAGAAATACATCAAAAACTTTTATCATATAAATTGACGCCAGTTTCATATAGCCCGATTGATAGAAAGATAATCAGGCTTAATGGATATAACAAAGGCAATGGAAATACCCTCTATGTAAAAAATATTGAACAAATAGAGGGTTTATGTAAAAACGCTTTATATAGAATTGTTCATACGGCTCATAGCTTGAAGATATAGTTCTACTATAAATTTGAAGTATCTCAATACGAATGGCTAAATTGATGTCACCCATTTAGTTGGGCGCATACAAGACCGCATAAAATAACTTGAGCCCGAGGGCGCGTCGGCAGCAAGGAATAAATGCTTTACTTTCTAAAGAACAACAGCAGTTTCTACGAAAAATATATAAGCCACCCAAATGAAGAAGCACAGAAGATTGGTGGAGAAATTAAAAGGTACAACAAAAAGCGACAAAGAGAGACTTTGCCAAGGACTTTCGTTCCATCAGACACCGGTCGTAGTTGGATATTCCAGTAACGCACCACCTGATCCCACGGTCCGTTGGCCCAGAGGAATGCATTCATGCGTGGCACACCCAACACCGGCATATTTTTAGCGCCTATTGATTCGTTCCCCAGAAACATAAGACCCGTGTAGTGACCGATGTGTTCATGTATCGGGAAGATGCCGTCTACTGCAGGACGCGCTGGTCTAGTGGAGGCGCACGCTCGCGTCGCTAGAAAATCAAAATTATATTATTTTACCAAAAATTGGTTAAACATGATAGAGTCTATACATGTGTGGAATTTTTGGAATAATCCGACCGTGCGGTCTCTCTGTAGCCGATCGATGGCTGATGAGGCGGATGTCAGATACCATGGGTCATCGTGGTCCGGACGGAGAGGGATTTGCGATCGAACACGCCGCGGCAATCGGTATGCGAAGACTTGCGATTATCGATACCGAGGGTGGATGGCAGCCTTTTTGGAATGAAGACCGGTCTGTAGCGGTCGTCGCGAACGGCGAAATCTATAACTTCGTGGAACTTCGGCGGCAACTCGAATCTAGGGGTCACCGATTCACTTCCGAAAGCGATTGCGAAACAATTGTCCATCTGTACGAGGAGTATGGCGATGAGTGCGTTCAGCGCCTACGCGGAATGTTTGCTTTCGCAATCCTCGATCTGCGATCGGGAATCCTGATTCTCGGCCGAGATCGTATGGGAGAAAAGCCACTGCTCATCGCAGAGCAGGGGGATTCGCTGGTGTTTTGCAGTGAACTCAACGGACTCGTCGGAGCTGGCGCTGTGCCTTTTGAATTAGACGGAAACGCAATTAATATGTATATGCATTGGGGCTTCATTCCCGAGCCACTAAGCCCGATCGTTGGCATCCGAAAATTGCCAGCTGGCTCGCTGCTCCGCGTAGATCTAAATACTGGAAAACGCTCGGAGCGAGTGTACTGGCGGATGGAAGATGCTCCACCGATCGAAGGCGATCCAATCGAGCTTATACGCGAGGAACTTCGAACTATCGGCACTATAACGATGCGGTCGGATGTGCCGATTGGTATTGGGCTTTCATCTGGGATCGACTCTTCCGCCATTGCTGTTATGGCAAAGACCCACGCCTCTCAACCGGTATCAGCCTTTTCTGTGGGTTATGAAGGTCGATCGTGGCAAGACGAAACCGGACCCGCCGAGGAGTTTGCGCGTTTCTTAGGGTTACCATTCCACAAGGTCCTCCTGAGCGTTGATCGCGTGGTTCGCGAATTCCCAGAAGTCTGCTTAAGGCGCGACGAACCAATTGTTGATATCGCCGGTTCGAACATCTTTGCTCTAATGCGCCTCGCGAAGGATCACGACGTTCCGGTGCTACTGTCCGGGCAAGGGGCAGACGAAATTTTCTGGGGGTATAAGTGGGCAAGGGATGCAGTTGATGCAAGTGAGCGTAAGGCGAGGCGGCTTCGTGGCAGTGCTGGATTTCTTGATTATATGCGCCCAACACTTCCGCCACTAAGTCTTTTTGGGTTGGCGAATTGGCTTGAATCATTAGCGGGATTCAGGTCGGGTATCGCTGCATGGCGTGATGATGTTCGTACTCCTCCACACCAATTGGTGTTTTGGAATCAACGTTGGGAATACAAATCAGCAGCGAAGAAGGCCAGAGCAGTGTTTGGCGACCGGCTACTCGATGCAACTCTCTCCCCAGCCGCCCCCTTCACAGGAAAAGATTATTGGGCAAACCTGCAACAATCATTAACTGAGAGATTATGTAGCACTTATTTAAGAAGCAACGGTCTTGTGCAAATGGATCGCTTGGGGATGGCGTGCAGCGTTGAGGGTCGGGCTCCATTTGTTGACTACAGACTAGTTGAGTTAGTTTTTGGTCTAAGACGATATATATCCGACCGTCATCTCGGACATAAAGAATGGCTAAAGGCTGCCTTTCGGGGGACGGTACCTGAAGAAATCTTTCAGCGCCGCAAGCGTGGATTCACTCCGCCGTGGCGCTCTTGGGCTCCAGCTCTAATGCGCGCCTACGGACCTGATCTTGAGGGCGGCGAACTCGTCTCGGCTGGTGTGCTTTCTTCACGAGCTGTCCCCAAACTTCGATCCACCTTCGATGCGTTTGGGCGTCCAACATCTCTAGCCTTTGAGAGCCTCGTACTCGAACAATGGGCAAGAGGGGTACGTTCACTGTCTGTGGCCGCCCAATCGAAATGGCAGGGTGAACCAGATCTGTCTGGCTCACAGCGGCGAAAATAATTGGCTATCGTGAATTCATAGCAGCTAGCGCATGGCATCTCAGATCAATCGATAAGGTTGTTAATATTTGCTCCCTCCAAGCGGCGAGGGGGCGACATTCTCATTCAGGGTTGGGCTGCAAATACTCTTACTTGTTACAATATTAATATGGGTTTTGTATTTCAATTTCTAGGAACTATTACGATTATTTTACTTCTAGGGCTTGCTATTGCTAAACCAATGATAGCCCTATCTCTAGTTATAACCCAATTCGTTCTTGAACAAATCTTACAGTCTTATTATTCTTTTTTTGTTACTCAAAACTCTGCGTTTAACATATTAGTAGCCATTATAGCGATACTTTCACTCACCCGTTTACTCACTAAGGCTGGAACTCAAATTAAAATTTGGAATTTAGCCACGATTTTAACACTTTTTTACTTTTGTTTTGCTGCAACATCTACGATTTGGAGCCCAAATACTCAGGCCGAAAATCTCACAACCGCGACACTTACTTATATTATTATATACATTTTGATTGGTCCTGTTTTAATAAATAATATAATAGACTTAAGAAATTTATTTATTTATCTTCTTGTAATTGGTACAATTTTAGCATTTCTTGTTTTGTTAAATCCTAATTCTGAATTTTTACGTGGCAGATTCATATTAAAGTTTGCGGCGGTGGGGAGCGCATCGGATTCAAATCCACTGGCAATGGCTGATTTGGGGGGATTACTAGTAGTAATATCGGGACTATTGCCCCCTCCTACAAAAAACATTTTGTGGATAATTATAAGAATATTAGCTATTGGTACTGGCTCGGTTTTATTATTAGATTCTGGCTCCCGAGGCCAAGTGCTTTTATCTTATTTTGTAGTTTTAGTTTTTTATCCAATTTCAAATTTAATTTCAAATTACAAACAATTTATGGTCCGTGCTATTGGATTGATTGGTTTAATTGGAGTCGTAATGTTATCAACTATCTATTTTGCAAGTAGCGGCACCGAGAAACGATGGCAGTTAGATGAATTACAGACAGCATCTGGTGGACGTTTGGATAACATTATCCTTCTTTTATCTGAATGGATTAAGACACCATCCCGCTGGGTTTGGGGACTTGGTAATAATTCCTTTAATCTATTAGATACCGCATCAAATCAACCATATGTTCATAACATTATCGCTGAGTCACTGGGTGAGTTTGGGATTATTGGATTTTTAGTATTAATTTCATTGCTATTAATTACAATTATTTCAGGCTTTAAATTGTATATCAAATTTAAAGACTTTGAATTATATCGCGGTATTATTGGAACGCTTTTGGGTGTGACTTTTTTTATATTTTTGGTATCTAATAAACAGGGAAATGTTTGGGTTTCAATTCAATTATTTATGTTCTTCATTATTATCGTTCGAACTTATAGGATGAGTGAAACAGAAGATGTTTCTGATTTAACTTCTTATGATGAATTTGATTGACTTGCCGTTAACTAATTGGACCCCCCGCTCTTTGTGGGGGTTGAGTATTAATACTTTATGCTGATTTTTGCCAACTTTAACATGCTATAAATATATGCCGCAGTTACTCGAACATAATTCAAATCGAATAAACCAAGAGGGCTTTAGCAACGCTGCAATGCGTGGATCAATGTTGAACTCGGCGCAGTGGTTGATCAATAAGGCGTTCACCGCAGGCGCAATGTTTGTAATTGCTTATTTTTTAACCCCGGCGGAATATGGCGTTGGGGTTGGGTCTTTAGCTATCTTTCAGTTTATTTGTATTTTTCTACCGCTCACGGTTGGTGATGTATTGATCTCACACCCAAAACGGTTTGAGTTACTTGCACCTAGCGCCGCTGGTCTTGCAATGATTATTGGATGCTGTACTACAGCCATAACACTATTAAGCATTCCTGTAGTGATTCATTTTTACGGTGACTACCCAACAGGTTGGCTCGTTGGTCTTTTAGCAGTTCAAGCAATTCGACCAATTATTGAAGCAAAATTTGTGGTTCCCTTATCTGCTATGCGCTTGAGCTTGGCTTATCCAAAGATGGCATTTATTGATGGCGTTGTTCAAATGGGTGCAACTGTGCTCTCGGTGGTCATGGCTGTTTTGGGTGGTCGTTCTGCGTCACTTGTTGTTCCTCAAATTGTAAATGTTGCCGCAAAAGCAACTTGGTATTCACGCCTAGCTACCGTCCCACATTCTGCACGCTTTCATCCAAAGCTTGCGTTGTATTTGTTTAGGTCGTTTGCAAAGGCCGCTAGTGCCCAATACATACACAACGTCATTGTGATGTTGGAAATATTGGTGCTCGGCTTTGTATCAGGCAAATACGAAGTCGGCTTGTTTGGCTTGGCATATAGCATTGCCGCCCAAGCCAACACCGTGATCGCGTACCAACTAGGCGTTGTACTGCAGCCCATCTTTGGTCGCTTACAAGATGATCCAGAGCGGCAAGTTGCAGGCTTTCTCAAAGCGCAACGCGTGCTTAGTGCGGTATGTGTACCAATCTGCTTCACACAAGCCATCTTGGCGGAACCATTATTTAGGCTTGTACTAGACGCAAAGTGGCAGCCCGCCATTCCTGTCTTTCAAGTGGTGAGCTTGATGCAGGCTTTCTACTTTGCCACCGGTCCATCCATGTCGTGCCTGCGCGCACAGCGGCGCTTTGGAACATTCTTCGCATGGCAGGGAATTCAGCTTTTAATTTCGCTTCCTATTTACTGGATGGGAGCAGATTGGAAGGGCGCGCTTGGCATTGCGATTGCTAGTGGAGTTTGTTGGGCAATCAGCGCGCCGATTGTGGTGTGGTTGTGCACGCTTGCTTCGCCGCGCAGACATTTGTTTGATGCCCTTGCCATTTTTGTACGGCCTTGGGTTGTGTGCGTGCCGCTGTTTGGCGGCTTCTACATGCTCACTCAATGGTCAAGTAGTTTTGGTCGCCTGGGCGAGATTGCGTCACTGTTTGTTGTTGGGCCAATCGCCACACTGCTTGCTATTTGGGTGATGCGTTTCTTACACGCCGACATTCGCAACACTATTGACGGATTTGTAGTTGGCGCGTTGAAAAAGATTCGTCGCTCACCTACTTGATGTCAAACAAATCATCCGCGTACTCCCCGCACACGGCGCGCTCAATGGCGCGGCGCTGATATGTGGGGTTCCAAAATCGATCCATAATCGCGTGACATGCGGCTTTGGTGGCGGCGGTTGGATACTGCGTTGAAAGCCATAATTGAATCGCATCCGCAAGAGAAGCCAAATTATTTTTACTAAAAAGCGAGCCGTTTTTGCCTGGAATAATCGCTTCCCACTCGGGCATTTGGTCATCGGCGTCGTTGTGCGTGACCACAGGTACGCCGTACACCATGCTGTGCATTGCGGTTAGTCCAACCATACCTGGCGCCACCGTCACATTGCTGGCCATGACAAGTTCCGCAATGCGCTGCTCGTTGTAACAAGCTCCTTCAAAGTGGGTGCCCACACCACAAGCGATGGCCTGCGCTTCTAATGACGCTCGTTCTTCTCCGTCGCCAACAATAATTAAATTTGCCTTGGTACCACGTCGTTTCAACTCCGCAATGGCATCAATAAGCAAGTCGAGTCGCCGCAGCGCAATGAGTCGAGTGGTACAAATCACAACCGGCGTTTCAGTATCGCCAAAAAGTTCACGTCGGATTTGATCTGTTCGCGTCACGCTCACTTTTTCGCGCGCCGCGATTTGCTCCGCCATATCTTGGCTGTTGTAAATCACATGAAGATGTTCCGGCGACCAACCGTGCTGCATTGCAATCTGCTTGGATCCGCGTCCATAGAACATGTGCTGATGCGGTATGGCGTAGAACAATTTCCTAACCAGGCCTTTCAGTCCGTGCGGTTGCGACAAATATCCGTGACCCCAAAAGAACACACGCTTGCCAAACAAGCGCGCTGCGATAGCGCCAATCCATGTGCATGGCCAATGCGGAACAGCGTGAAAAATCACCGTATCGAATGCTGGGTTCATGCCCGCGCGCACCGCGCCCCACTGCCATCGAAATGGTCCGCCGAATCTATGTGCGGGCGCAAGAATAAATTTCACGGCAGCCGTGAATTGTGCGGCACGAATGCCGTGCGCATATCCGCGATCGTGGTCATCGCCAATAAATGTGAAGTCAGCTTGTGTGCTGCGCGCCAATTCTTCAACAATGGCGCGTCGATAGTGCGGAAAGAAGTGATACACAACAGCCACTTGCGGACGAGTGTGAGTGGTGGCTTGCTGCGTGGCGTTCATATAAAGACTTTCGTGCGGCGGCGCGGCATGTTTGAATGGCTTTGCAATTGTGATCGTAACTCTTTGGTTCTATCGGCGATTCATGAATGGGTGCTTCATATCTGGCTTATGCTTTGGCTGCGTGTCCGACAATTTCTCAGCCAAATCTACTTCTGAAGTTGCGAACAACAGCGCGAGCAACGCCCTTGGTTATATAGCGCACTTTCGCGGCGCAACCGCGTTGGTTACTGGAGGCGCTGGCTTTATTGGCTCCAACATTGTTGACGCCCTGCTTGCGGCTGGAGCGCGCGTGCGCGTGCTTGATGATTTAAGCACGGGGGATCGGCGCAATCTTGGGGGCGCTGCGAAAATTGACGCTTCGAAGCAAAGTGGCGCCGAACTTATTGTTGGCTCGGTCAGTGACGCCGCAGCCGTGCACCGCGCCGTTACGGGTTGCAGCCATGTATTTCATCTTGCCGCGATGGTGGGTATTGCGCAAAGCGTGCACGAACCCGACAAACATTACAACAGCAACATTCTGGGCACAGAAATTGTGTTGCGTGAATGTTCCACCGCAAAAGTTTCTAGCGTTGTGTTCGCTTCAAGTTCCGCCGTGTACGGACTTGCGCCAAATATTCCATCGCGCGAAAGTGATCCAGTGGTTGCGGCAAGTCCCTACGCCGCTGGTAAGGCGCAAGGGGAAACATTTATAGAAACGTACGCGCGCGCCAACAACACACACGCGGCAAGTTTGCGATTGTTTAATGTGTTTGGGCCGCGTCAAAGCGCAACCGGCGCATACGCCGCGGCGATTGCAGCGTTTATTGCCGCAGCAAAATTGCGGCAGCCCGCCTCGCTTTTTGGCACGGGTGAGCAAACACGAGACTTTGTTCCCGTGGCCAATGTGGTCCAAGCATTTCTGCGAGCGGCTGATCCGCTCCACAATCTGCGCGGCGAAAGATTTAATATTGGCCTAGGTCACGCCACTCCATTAAGGCAACTTCTAGACATGATCGCGGACATATCGGAAATAAAAATTCCACCGCGCCTTCTGCCGCCGCGTGACGCCGACAGTCCGCATTCGTGTGCGGACATTTCCTCCGCTATTTCCACGCTGAACTTTGATCCGCACGTTTCCATGCTCGAGGGCTTGCGTCAAACTTGGCAATCGCTGGTTTAGCAGTGGCGATCTCTGGTGGATGTTGCTTAGTATGGTGGTGTGATCCTTCGAAGTATTCCTGTTTTATTCATTCCAATATTGCTAGCCGCGCGCTATCAAACAACATCTGAAACAACTCAGGTCAATCAATCCACAGCAACGGTGGCAACCACGACCGAGCCCGCGCACGATCCTGAGGGCGTGAAGCCGCCAGATGGTTTTCAATGGAAATTGTGGGCAAAAGAACCGCTTGTTGCGGACCCGGTTGCATTCACCGTGCTCAATGATGGATCATTGATGGTGGTTGAAAGCGAGCGCCAAGATCGCGGCGTGGAAGACAATCGATATTCGCCGTGGTGGCTCATGGAAGATTTGCGCGCGAGCACTGTTGAGGAACGCTTGGCGATTTACACGAAGTACGCGGACAAACGCGTGAACGGCATGGATTGGTACACCAAATACGCGGATCGCGTGAAACATGTCACGGACAAAAGTGGTGGCGGCGTTGCCGACACCGCGGTGAATTTTTCTGGCGAGTTGCGCGAGCCGCTTGATGGAACCGCGGCTGGCGCGTTGCAAGTTGGCGACAGTGTGTTTGTGACTTGTATTCCACACTTGTGGCGCTTTCAAGACAAAGATGGTGACGGCGTAGCCGAGGTACGCGAAAAAATGTTCACAGGCTTTGGTGTGAAAACAAGTTTGCGCGGCCACGACATGCACGGTCTTGTTCTAGGAATGGATGGCCGCTT
Organism: uncultured bacterium; assembly: GCA_903831295.1. GTDB lineage: Bacteria > Planctomycetota > Phycisphaerae > Phycisphaerales > SM1A02 > SYAC01. Next base: position 8,881 of record CAIKXA010000102.1, read on the forward strand.
GTACTGGAGCATTGGCGATCGCGGCTACAACGTTCGCACAAAAGAAGGCGCGGTGCTGCAAGACGCGGCGCGCGGCGCTGTATTTCGTTGCGAACTTGATGGCTCAAATCTTGAAGTTGTCTTTCGTGGACTGCGCAATCCGCAGGAACTCGCCTTCAATGACCTTGGCGATCTATTCACCGTGGACAACAACTCCGACGGCGGCGACAAAGCGCGCGTGGAATATCTTCCCGATGGTGGCGATGTTGGTTGGGAAATGCACTATCAAACTTTGGAGGGCGCCAATAAGCGCGGACCGTGGGATCAAGAGCATGAGTGGTTTATGTTTGATCCAACCGACGTAGTGCAACCCGCGTGGCTCACGCCGCCGGTCGCGCATTTAACGGATGGACCGTCGGGACTTGTTGCGTATCCAGGTGTTGGCTTTCCAGAAAAATATAACGGCGCAATGTTTGTGTGTGATTTTCTTGGTGGCGACGCGTACAGCCAAATTTGGTCGTTCAAACTTGAGCCCAAGGGCGCGGGATATGAATTGAAAGACGCGGAGGTTTTTTTGCGCGAGTTGTTGCCCACGGATGTTGACTTTGGTACCGACGGTTGCATGTGGGTGACGGATTGGTTTGATGGTTGGACGAGCGATGGCACGGGTCGTTTATATCGCGTTTGGCAGGCAGAATCATTGGAAAAAGCGAAGGCTGCGGGTGGCGCGAACATTTTGAAAAAAGGTTTTCGCAACGCTGACACAAGCAATTTGCTGGCGTGGCTTGATCATGCAGATCGCCGTGTGCGCCAGGGAGCGCACTTGGAATTGGCGGCGCGTGGTGGCGCGGCGATTGATTCGCTTATTGCCCTCACGCATAATTTTGAAACACCAGAACGCGCGCGTCTGCATGGATTGTGGGCGCTTGGAGTGATGGCGCGAAAGTTCAATGGAACGTCCGCCGGTGACAAGGCATGTGATGAACTCATGCAACTCGCGGCGGATCCAAATTCAGAGTTAAAGGCACAAGCCACACGCGCGTTGGGTGATTCGCGCTGCCTGAAGTCGCTTGATCTGATTCGCGCAATGACGCTGGATGAAAATCCGCGCGCACGCGCGTACGCCTGTGCAGCACTCGGTCGCTTGCAAGACAAGGATGCGATTGCAAATCTCACCGCGGTGCTTTGGGAAAATGACAACGCTGATCCGTGGCTACGGCAAGCAGCCACAACCGCGCTTGCTCGCATTGGTGATCGCGCAAAACTAGAAATCATGGCCGCCGATCAATTTCCCCAGGTGCGCCTGGGCGCGTTGCTGGCGCTTCGGCAAATGCGTGATCCTGCAATTGGCCGCTTGCTCTTTGATTCCGACGCCACCATTGCGCTTGAAGCGGCGCGCGCCATTTACGACTTGAACATTGAATCACAAATGCAAATGTTGGCGACGCTTGGCGAGCGATTTTGCGATCACGCAAATAGTTCCCTGACAAATATTGGTGCGTTCACGCAACAAGATCCACGCACATTGCCGCTATTGCGGCGCATTATTGCAGCCAATCGATTGTTGGCCGACGCCGCCGCGGTGAATCGCCTTGCTGAACTTTCCCAAACCACTCTCGTTTCCCCGGCCGCACGCATGCTTGCGTTTGAAGCACTTGGAGAATGGTTAGCGCCCGGAGCACGCGAACCCGTGCATGGACGCGTGATTGATATTGACGCCAAGACTCGCGATGAAAAAATCTGGAAGCGCGCGTTGATGTTGTCTTTGCCCGCGTTGGCTCAGAATTCACCAGACGAGGAATTGCGTAGCAAGGCGCGCGAACTTGCTGGCAAGGTTGGCGTTGAACTTGATTCCGCGGCCGCACTGCGCACCGCGCTAGATACAAATGCAAACGCCGGCGAACGCGCCAGTTGTTTGCGGCTACTTGCGCAGGAACACAATCCTCAACTGGCCAACGCGGTTGATGCTGCATTGATGTCACAGAATCCAAAGTTGCGTGCGGCTGCGCGCAGCGTGTTTGCAAAGGAAAATCCTGTGAAAGCCATTGCACTTTTACAGCAGGCAATTCTTCACGGCGAAATCATTGAGCAACAAGAAGCCATTACGGCGCTTACTTCAATGCAAGATATTGCCGCGGCCAACGCGCTCAAGCCACTTGCTCAGCAACTCGCGCAAGGAACTCTTTCCGCTCCTTTGCAATTAGAAATAATTCAGGCATGCGAAGCACGCCAAGAGCCGGAGTTTGCACAATCGCTCGCAGACTGGAAGAAAAATTTCGCAAGTCCCGATCCATTTCCAATATTCAGCGCATGCGTTGAAGGCGGCAACGCGGAGCAAGGCCAACGCATTGTCGCGGCAAACTCGGCTTCGCAATGTTTGCGCTGCCACTCCATTGCTGGCGGCGGCGGCCACGCAGGTCCATCACTTGAAGGCGTTGCGGCGCGATACGACCGCCGCGGCTTGCTTGAAAGTTTGGTGCAACCAAATGCAAAGCTTGCGGCCGGTTTTGGTCCCGTCAGCGCCATGCCAACCATGAGCGTGTTGCTTTCACCGCGCGAGTTGCGCGACGTGGTGGCCTATTTGTCCACACTGCAACCCGCGCATCAACCATGACCACGCATGAACGTCATGGTGATTGAATTCGCCGGCGTTGCGGCATTGGTCGCCGGGGTGAAGTTCAACTGAAACTTTTCCGGATCAACAAAATATGCTTTGCCAACCACTGACCACACCGGCCTGGCGTCCGACCAAGTCACTGTCGCGGCCGTGCTGCCATCGGGTGCGATTTTGCCTGCAAGTGCAGCTGAAATAGACTTATTCCATTCGGTTGAATTAAATCCGTCATCCACCAACGCACCGCTCATTGCGCCGTCCGACGTAACGCGAATTGTGCCCGTGCCCCAATCCGCGCCTCCGTCGAACCAGTTCACCGTCCATGTTCCCGTCCACTGTTTCTGAAAATCTGGCATGACAGTCTTTTGAGCAACGCCATACGGCGGCGTGCCTGGAATTCCTTGTTCATGCAAAGCGAGCGTGATTTGATCGACTTGGCTTTCGCCACTGGTTGTGGTCGCTTTCAAATTTGCGCCCAGCGAACCTGTTGTTGGATGCGACCATGTTCCCGCATATGAAATATACGCGCCGCCGGTCCATGTCACGGTCAAACCAATGTCATCGCCTGGACCCAATAAACCCGAAACAGTTGCGACGCGTGGCGGCGCGGTTGGATTTGCCTGTGACCACACCGAATCCGTCATACTTCCGCGCACACGCCCCGATTGCTCAATCACAAATCGCGCTTGCCCGCCAGAAGTTCCGCTGGAATTCATGAACGATCCAGACCAACGCAGCGCTGTGGTGGATGTGTCCTGTGTAGTTGCCGCGCTTGAATCCGAATTATTGGCGTTGGAGCCAATCTTTCGCGCCGCCGCAACACATCCGCATAAAACACCCGCGCACGCGGCAATTTGTATTGATGATTTAAAAATGATTTTAAAGTTTGGAAGAATGTTTTTCACGCAATCATGGTAACGCTCTTGCTCGTGTTCAACTCTGCATGCACAACACTCCGCCATCAACCGCAATCAACGCACCGTTCACATATGCCGCCGCGGGCGAAGCGATAAACGCAATCACCGCGGCAATTTCTTGTGGCGATGCAAACCGACCCGTCGGAATTTTTCCAATGATCGATGCCTCCACTTCCTCAACAGAACTTCCTGAACGCTTGGCGCGCCCAGCAATGATGGACTCAAGTCGTTGCGTACGCGTTGGTCCTGGCATGATCAAGTTCGCGGTAATTGCAAATCCACCAAGTTCTCCCGCAAGCGTTCGGGTCCAATTAGCCATGGCCGCGCGGGCAACATTGCTCACTCCATGACCACGAATTGGCCGCTCAATACTTGTGCTACCCACGACAATAATCCGTCCATATTTCGCCGCGCGCATGACCGGCGCGCACACTTGCGCCAACTTGTGCGCAGTGGATAAAAGTTGCGCAACGCACTTGTCAATTTCTTCCGTTGATGCGTCAATTAAATATCCCGCTTCCGGCGCGCCTGTGTTTACAACCAAAATATGCACCGCGCCGATTCGCGCCACCAATGCGTCGGCAGCTTTCTCCACCGCCAAAGGATTTGCGTGGTCCACCAACATAATTTCGTGTTGATGCGTGGTCACCGACTCAGCATTTGTATTCACGCCACGCGAAACTTGGTTCACCTTGGGCAATTCTTCAAGCGCCTTTGCAAGACCTTCATCATTGCGTCCACAAAGAATCACCCTGGCTCCCGCCGCGGCCAACGCCTGCGCCGTTGCGTAACCAATTCCCTGTGTCGCCCCGCACACCAGCGCAGTTTTTCCTTGCAAAGAAAAGTTGTCCATACGCTTAAAGGTAACCGCCGTAATGCTTACCATGCTCGCATGACGTTGCCCGCTATTACAGCAGAAGAAGCGATTCGAAAGGTGCTTTCGCTACCCGCATCTCGCCGCGCGGCCGCTTTGCGCGAGTTGCTTCACGGCAACCGTGCCACGCTGAACAAGGCTTTGGAATTGCTGCCCACCACGGGCAACGCGCCGCAAAGCGTTTTGGGGCAAACAGAAATTAAATCGGAAATTTGCATTGGTCCGTATCACCTTCGCAGCGTGCTTGGTGAGGGAGGCTTTGGAATTGTGTGGCTTGCGGAACAAGATGAACCACTGCGCCGCTCTGTGGCTTTTAAAATTCTTCGACCCGATCGCCTTGACGCATCAAGTCGCGCGCGCTTTGAGAGCGAGCGCCACGTTGTCGCGCTTCTTGATCATCCCGGCTTGATTAAAATTTTTGAAGCCGGTGAATCAGCCGATGGTCGTCCGTGGTTCGCAATGGAATTGGCCGCCGGTTCTCCAATCACACAGGCCTGTGATGTTGCTGGTCATTCACTTGGTCAACGAATGGATCTCATGGCGCAAGTTTGTCGCGCGGTTCATCACGCTCATCAACGCGGAGTTATTCACCGCGATCTCAAGCCATCCAACATTCTTGTTTCTCTTGATGCCGACGAAGCGGTTGTGAAAGTGATTGATTTCGGAGTTGCGCGCGCCGCGTTTGATCCAATGAATCCTGATGAACGCGCGGGCGCTTTGGTTGGCACTCCAACTTTCATGGCGCCGGAAGCGCGAAATCTTCGCACTGGGGAAGCTGATTCCCGCATGGATATTTACTCGCTTGGCGCGGTCATGCTACGGCTTCTTACCGATTGTTTGCCCGATGATGACAACACCCGCGCGGCACATGAGTTATTTAAAAAACTTCCCGATGCAGAAAAGAAATTAGCCGCGCAAAATCGATCCACAACTCCCGCTCATATTATTTCTGAATTGCGCGGAGATCTCAACGCCATCATCGCGCGCTGTCTTTGCCGCGATCCGCGCGGCCGCTACGACTCCGCGCTCACTCTTGCGCAAGATCTGGAGCGTTTCCGCCGCGGCGAATCTGTGCATGCGCGCCCCGACACGCCGCCACGAAGACTAAAGCGCGCGATGAGTCACCACCCACTCGCCGTCTCTCTTGCGTTGATCGCCATTCTTGCCTTGACGGCGAGTTTCTTTAACGCGCGTTCACAGCGCGCCATGGCCTTGGCGGCAAAAGATCGCGCCGAAATTGCTTCGCAAGGCGCCAACGACGCCACCATTCTTATAACGGAGTTGCTGACTGAAATTATTTCTAAACCAGCCGAGGCCCCACGAACCTCGGCGGACATTCTGTCGGAAGCCAGCCGACTTGCTGGACTTCGCCTGAACTACGATCCAATTATGGAGGCGCGAGTTCGTGCGTCCATGGGTCACTTGTGGACTTCCCAAAATCGCAACGACCTTGCCGCCCAGGAATTTTCGCGAGCTATTGAACTTCTTCAATCAAATGATCAAACGCGCCTGCTTGCGGAAACGGAACTACTTCTTGCTGGATCGCTTCGCGCGGATGGTTCGTTCAATGAGGCGCGCCGCAACGCCGACAAGGCCCGCCGGGAATTTTTAGCTGAATCTCCAGCCGACACCGACGACCTTGCGCGGGCATATTTAGAATTGGCGCGTATTTCGGCGGCAGAAGGCAACAATTCTGATGCCGTTTTATTTCTTAATAAAGCACAAACCGCGCTAGAAAATGCTCCTGAACTCAATCAAAAACTATCAAAAAAAATAAATTCTTTATTCCGAACGCTTTCAATCAGCCAAGGCGTGACTCCCCTCAACACGTCCGCCAATCAATAAAATTTTGGCTTGCATGGTCGCCGATTTGCGGTCACTATTCACATCTCACCATGGCGCCCCTTCCAAAAACAAATAAATTTCTTTCGCTCATTCGGGCAAGCGGCCCCACCAGTCCAGGTGTTCGTATAGAGGGAAATTCTACTTGCATCATTGGCCGCGCAACCGATTCTGGTTTGGTGCTAGACGATGAATCTGTCTCGCGTCGACACGCGGTTCTGCGGATCGATCGCATGGGCGCGACCATTGAGGACGCCACAAGCTCACTGGGAACTTTACTGAACGGCGTGCGCCTAGAGCCAAATGAAAAAATGGAATTGCATGACCGCGATGTGCTCGCCATTGGGCCATGGACATTTATCGCGCGCACAACCACCGATGAAGATAATGGTGATGGTGAGCAGGAGATTCCAGAACTCCCGCCGCCACCAACTGATTCCAAAGATCCATATCAAACCAGCGCATCCATGTTGCTGCGTCTGCGCGCCGACGGAACGCTTGATCGCCAAGTTGGATGGAATGATTTCTCAAAAATGTATGGCTCCGTCATCGCGGGGTTCGCCCGCAACGCTGGCGCAAAGCCACAAGAAGTGGACGACATTCTGCAAGACGTCATGCTTGGATTTTTCAAGCAGTCGCGGGTTTTTGAATACGACCCCGCAAAGGGCCGCTTCCGCGGCTATCTCAAGCGCATCACGCTCAACGCAATTCGCGATCGATATCGTCGCAAGCGTCCCAGTGTTGGCTTGCCAGAATCTTATGATCCGCCGGCGGGTGAAAGCGAATTAAACGCTGCGTGGGACCGTGAATGGACGGAGCACTTGCTGCGCCGTGCCTTGGAAAAAGTGAAGATCAATATCCAACCCAAAACACTAGAGGCATTTGAGCGCTACGGCGTTCGCGGCGAACCCGTTGCCAGTGTGGCGAAAGATTTGGATATGAGCGAAGCTTCTATTCGGCACGCAAAGATGCGCGTACTGGATCAAATGCGTCAAGAGATTGCAATCATGCGCGCCGATGAAGGCTAAGCCTTTCGACCACCTTGTACTTCTACATTTCATAATTCACTTCACTGGCTTCGCATCCACGACTCGCCGTTCATCATGACCAAGCGCTTGTCACCAAGCCATTGAAGTTGCACGACCACTGGATCGCCCGCATGCGGAAGTAATCTCAACTCTGTTTCCTTCACCGCCCACTGACCTTTCGCCTGCACCTGCAATCCAGTGAATGCCGGTAACTCGCCGCTTTCGCCCTCTGATTTGGCGACAAAGGTTCCGTCCACATTCAATTTCAAACTTCGCCGGCGCGTGCCGTTCTCATCAAGTTTGATCCAAGTCGCCCCCGCTAAACACTCCCTCATTTGTTGGGAACTTGGCTGAGTTAAATCCGACTTGGTCGCGGAAACAGCCGGCATATCCCACGGTTTCACAACTGCTTCGGTTGATGCTTGCGCCCGCGGCTTATCTTTAGGCAATTGGTCAGACTTGGCGCCCTGCTTCGCATCTTGTTTCACCGCGGTGGAAACATCGCGCTTAGGCAACCACTGGTCTTCATTCACGGGAGTGGTTGTTGTCACGCAACCAAAATTCCACGTTCCTAAAATAACAATCATGCAAGCCGCCGTGAATCTATTTACGTTGGTTGCAATAAATCTTTTCGCCACAAAATTCATCCCAACAGAGTAACCATATTGCTTGTAAAGACGCCTTAAAGATGCTCTCATATAGCCATGACCGCCTCGCCAAATCAATCCGCAGCCTCGGAAAAAATTCCAAATTCAAATCCCACGCTTCGTAACGATGGATTCTTAACGGTTGCGTCAAGCAATGATCCCGAGCGCCAACGCCTGATAGAGGACAAGATCGATCACCGTTGGCGCAAGTGGGGTCCGTGGGTGAGTGATCGACAGTGGGGAACGGTTCGCGAGGATTATTCCGCCGACGGCAACGCTTGGGATTATTTTCCGCACGACCACGCGCGCAGTCGCACATATCGCTGGGGCGAGGACGCACTCGCCGGTTTTTGCGACGACAAACAGCGTCTTTGCCTTGGTATTGGTTTGTGGAACGGCAAAGATCCTATTTTAAAAGAACGCTTATTTGGTCTCACAAATTCGCAGGGCAATCACGGCGAAGATGTGAAGGAGTTGTATTGGCATCAAGACGCCACGCCTACCGGCAGTTACCAACGCATGCTCTACAAATATCCGCAGCGCGCGTATCCATACGAGGACCTAATTGCCACCAATCGCGATCGTGGTCTCAACGCGCCGGAATATGAATTGCTCGACACGGAAGCTTTCAGCGATCTACGCCACTTTGATGTTACGGTTGAATACGCCAAGGCCACGCCCGACGACATTTTGTGGCGCGTCACTGTTCGCAATCATGGGCCTGAAGCCGCCGACATTCACGTGTTGCTACAAACTTGGTTCCGTAACAATTGGAGTTGGGTACACAACGCCACCAAGCCAGCCATGCGCATGCAAGAGCCTGGGCACATTGTGATTGCTCCCAACATGATGGACAACTATGTGCTGAGTTGTGACAAGGCCGACGAGTTGTTGTTCTGTGAAAACGAAACTAACACGCAAAAATGTTTTGGCGTTGCGCTTGCCCCTGGCTTGCATCCCAAGGACGGAATCAACGACTACATCGTCAATGGAAATCGCGCCGCGGTGAACCCCTTGCGTGAAGGCACAAAAGCAGCATTTGTGCGCAAATTCACTGTTCCCGCTGGTGCCACCGTTTCCATGCGCGCGCGTCTGCAATTGGCCACCGTGAAGGGCGATCCCTTCAAAGATTTCGATTCTATTTTTACGATGCGTCAAAAAGAAGCCGATGCTTTTTACAAACCACTTGATGGACATCCCGATAAACCGGAGTATGGAAATGTTCAGCGCAAGGCGTTCGCTGGATTGTTGTGGAACTTTCAGTGGTACAAGTTCAACATTCACACTTGGCTCAAGGGTGATCCAACATTTCCACCGCCGCCCGCTGAGCGATTGAAGGGTCGCAACTCGCTGTGGCAAAATGTTGACGCCGAATGCATTCTGTCCATGCCCGACAAGTGGGAATATCCGTGGTTCGCAAGTTGGGATCTTGCGTTTCAATCCGTCACGCTTGCCATGATCGATCCCGAACGCGCCAAGCGCCAGCTTTGGCAAATTGTTCAGCCGTGGATGCAGCATCCAGACGGACAAGTTCCCGCATATGAATGGGCTCTTGGCGATGTGAATCCGCCAGTGCTTGCGTGGGCCGCCTGTCGCATTTTCCAAATTGAGCAGCATGTATGGAATGTGAGCGACCACGATTTCCTTTCAGAAATCTGCCACAAATTGCTTCTAGATTTCACGTGGTGGGTGAACCGCAAGGATCGCGACGGACACAATATTTTCGAAGGTGGATTCCTTGGTTTGGACAATGTCGGAGTGTTTGACCGCAGTAAACCACTCCCCATGGGCGGCGTGATTTTGCAAAGCGACGGCACCGCGTGGGTAGCGAAATATTGCACATCCATGATCCGCGTAGCGCTAGAACTTTCAAACGCGGGACATCTTTATCAAAGCATCGCGGAAAAATTCTTCGAGCAATTCCTACTGATCGCAGAGGCCGCCACCAATCTTGGTGGTCTTGGCATTGATTTGTGGGACGAGCAAGATCAATTCTTCCACGACATTATTCAACTCGACGACGGCCGCGCCATTCCAGTGCGCGTAAAAAGTATTGTGGGTCTTGTGCCGCTGTTCGCTGTGGCCGTGATTGATGAGATGGATCTTAAAAACCATCCCAAACTTGATCAACAACTCACGTGGTTCCTGACACGCAGACCAGATCTTGCAAGTTTGATCTCTCGCTGGAAATCTCCGGGAAGTGGTCAAACACGCTTATTAAGTTTATTGCGCGGCCACCGCATGAAAGCGCTTCTTTTGCGCGCGCTTGATGAAAAACAATTCCTGTCGCCCTACGGAATCCGAAGCGTAAGTTTGGAGCACAAGGACAAACCATACGTGCTTGAGATTGATGGACAGAGTTGGAGCCTGCAATATCAATCCGCCGAAAGCGACACGCGTGCCTTTGGTGGAAACTCAAATTGGCGCGGACCAGTTTGGTTTCCAATGAACTTTCTGATTTTTGAAAGTCTGTTGCGTTACTACTATTACTACGGACCGGATTTCAAAGTGGAGTGCCCCACCAACAGCGGCACCATGATGAATCTGAAAGAAGTCGCACTGTTCTTGGCGCAGCGCTTAGTGAATATTTTCCTGCCCGAGGCGGACGGTATTCGCCCAGTCAATCGCAACTATCCCATTCTTGATAAATCGCCAGCCTTCGCAGGTAATTTTTGTTTCCACGAATATTTCGACGGCGACAACGGCCGTGGCGTGGGCGCCTCGCATCAAACAGGCTGGACCGCGATTGTGGCGTTCCTGCTTGCGCCATATGACGATCAACGTGTTTCGCGATTTAAATAACAAAATCTTCGCGCCCCTGAATTTGTAGACCAAAATTCATTTGCGCGTTCAATGTATCCCGCGTGCAATTTGAGTATTGGATTGATCTCAAACCGGGCAATATCGCATATCTTGATGGCATGAAATATTTCAACACAGTCGGTTCTTCTTTCGCTCTTACAAGTTCATTCGCACGCTCCGCTCAGAAAAACCTGAAGCGATTCACGTTCGCGCGCTGTGCATTTATTTTTTCAGTGGCAACCGTATTGCTTGCTTCCGCATTTTTATCGCATGCGTCCACAGCTGTGGCGAATATGCAAAATACGCAACCAGCCGCCGCAACCACGCAACTTTCCGAACCAGCCGCACATGAACTTCTGGCGCGTCTTGTTGGAGCATGGAATATTTCTGGCGAAGCCGTTTCGCCCACGGGTCAAATTGAAAAGCGCCTGCAAGGCCGCGCTGTTTGGCAATGGGCACTTGGCGGCGTCTTTCTCTTTGGCGACACGGTTCTAAACAACGGAGCCGCGGCCATTCAAGAAGTCGACACGATCGGATTCAACACGGGCGGTCAATTCTTTCAACGCACGCTCTTGACCGATCAAGACCAAAGCATGATTTGGCAGCGGGGAAAATTTAATTCCACCGCCACGCAACTCACATTTCAATCACTCAACGCAAGTCCCACGCAAACCGACGCTCCACGCAGTATCACTTCGCTGATTGATTTCTCACAAGCCGATCAAATTGGCTGGACCATGCTGTATAGCGAAAGCGGTTCCACGGTTGGAACGGTGCGATTGGTGCTTACCCGCGCCCCTGCCGATCAACTTGTTGGCGGTGGCGCAGGAATGGGTGGCATGAGTGGTGGCATGAACCCCCAGGGTTCGGGAGGAATGGGCTCAGGCGCTCAACAATCTCCATCAGACCCCGCCGCTTTGCAGTCACAACTGAATCAAATGGTGGCCGCCAAGCAGCAAATGCAAAAGCAAATCGATGGGTACAAAGCCCAAGTCACCGCCGCACAGGCCAGTTTTCAGCAATTAAATCAACCCTAAAGATCGTTTAATTGCTTTGAATCCAGGTGTTGGCATGGCTTAAAAAACACTAATTTACGCCAAAAATTGGCTTAACTGTAAGTTAATTTTCAATATATGTATCAAAATTGATATAAATACTCCAAAAAGCGCTCTTCTTACGTTAAATATGCCTCATAATGTATCAAACAAGATTTATAAAATTTGCTGATTTACGGCAAAAACAAATCAAAGTGTTTGTATCTTTCAACAAAAAGCTGTCTTAATTTTTAAATATTAAAAAGACCGCAATTCAACAAAATTCTTCTATTTACTTCAATTGTTAGTCTATTTACGCGAAGCTGATGGTATCCACAGCACATCCCCAACCCCAGCATCTTTATTTGCAAGCCTTGCTGCGGCGAATAAAAAATCACTGACCCTGTTCACATAAACAATCAATGGAAACCCAACAGGCTCGCTATGGCTTAAATGGATCATTTCGCGCTCTGCTCGGCGACAAATAGTTCTGGCCAAATGAAGTCTGGCGGCCAACTCTGTACCGCCCGGCATAACAAATGCCGTAAGCGGCGTGTTGACTCCATCAATTTCATCAATCCACTTTTCAACCTCTTCTATGTGCACTGTTGTAATTCGCTGGATTTTGGATTCGTTCTTTGCGCCCTCGGGCGTGGCTAAATCTGCCCCAATATCAAACATCCTGCTTTGTAGAAGTGCAAAAATATCTACCAACCGTTTGTGCAATCGATTTTCTAGCTGGCAAGCGGATGCGCACAACCCCAAAGTGGCATTAAATTCATCAATTGTCCCATAAGATTCAATTCTGGGATGATCTTTACTCACTCTGGCGCCCGAAAAAAGGCCAGTTGTTCCATCATCGCCAGACTTTGTGTAGAGCTTCATAGGTTTCCTTGGGTTCTTCAAAATAGTAGCGATAGATTCCAATAAGTGAAAAAATCTAAGTTTCTATATTTGCACAATTTCTGCTACTTTGGGAAAAATACGGCTATTGTTGATACATTGATTCTTCTATAAAATTCACGGAACACCTGCGTAAATCTGTTCGGATTGTAAACACGACCTACATAATTCGGTCGGCACTACCTAACCCATTGCTGACCAGCCCAAATCACAGAACCCATGCGAACACTAATTAGGAGTAATACTTTCATGCGTAAAGGCTTCACGATCATTGAATTGCTTGTTGTTGTTTCCATTATTGGTTTGCTTGTGGCCATTCTTCTGCCAGCCATTGGAAAAGCTCGTGATTCAGCTTTATTAACTCAAAGTCAATCCAATCTTCGTTCAATCGGAACAGCTTCGGGTATTTACGGAGCAGATTTCCAAGATCGACAATGGACGGCTATTGCCGACGATATTGGCATGTCACCAAACAATGGTGATTGCGCGATCTATTCCACCAAACGATGCTCGGCTCAATTAACGCTTGGATTCAAAGAAGACGGTTCTGCCGTTGGATTCTTTATTCCACAAGCTGCGAGTTGTGGCGTGCAGGCAGCGGGCGCAGATTGCAAATATGTAAAGGCGTACTGGCCATGTGATTTTCAAATGAGCACAACAGGCAACTTTGGATCTTGGAGACTTGTAAACGCTAAAAGTTTCAATAAATATGTAGGCAATCGATTTTATGATCCAATATTCTTTGCGCCCAAAGATAAGGTCACCACTGAAAAAGCTTCCGCATTCCTTGAAGCTGGAGCGGATTTCACCGGAACACTGGAACAAACAATTCTTAGTTCCTATTGCTGGAGCCCAGCCGCTATGTGGGGACCAGATGTGATTTCAAAGAAGAGGGGTTTTAGAGCGCCACCAACAACTTCACCGTCTGGATTTCGATCACCAGCCGCAAGTCAGGCTGCGTTTCCAGATCTCAAAACTCGCTGCATGGAACATCAATGGCTTCAAAATAAGCCAAATCTTGACACCATGGATGGTGGAAAGTGGACGGGCGGAAGCGCGCCAAACAAGGATTCTTTCTGCCCAGCCGTGCGCGGTTCTGGTGGCATGCCATGGGTTTTCAATCAGGGATATCAATCCGCTCCTGCCACGGTTTTCTTTGACGGACATATTGCGCAACTAAGCGTTGCCGAAGCAGCCGATACATATTCTCGTGTTGCACTTGCCGACAAAACAAATCCCACCCCAGCAACCGGCGATAAGCCAATTACTGGCACGTTTGCAATTGGATCCACAATTCCAACCATGCCGACTGGATACACCAATGGCGCGACGTACGACAACGGTGCCGAGTTTGCTGGAAAATATGTTTCTTATCATGTCCTTACCGCAGGCGGCATCTTGGGCCGCGACACGATTGGTCAAAAGTAATTTTTAATCCCCCCTATTCTTGAATTGCTTCGATTACACCTCTTCAATACTCAACACCATGAAAACAAAATCTACAAAGTCTGGCTTCACCATCATCGAATTGCTTGTGGTTGTTTCAATCATCGGCCTCCTTCTTTCGCTTCTTATTCCAGCCGTTGGTAAGGCTCGAGATTCCGCGCTCACAACGCAAAGTCTTGCCAATCTGCGCAATATGTCCTCCGCCTGCGGTAGTTACGGCGCGGACTGGAGCGATCGCCAACCAACATTTATCTTTGACGACCTCGGTCAACACATCTCTGGTATCAGCAATGCTTCCGAAGCTGAGTACTTGAAGAACACCGGCGGATGCTGTCCATCAATGGTCTTGGGCTACGGCGGCTATATCGGTAAATGCGCTGGTGGCGCCAAGGGCGGCAAAGGAATTTGGGGTTTCTGGAGCAGTTGCGACGCGAGCGTTGGCTCAGGAAGCAACCTTGCGTATTCCTTGCCAATTATTTTGTCACCAAGTTGGACAGGCGATGCCGGCGTAGTTGGAACGGGTGGATGGAGAATTCCGAACGTCCGCGCGTTTAGCCAATATGTTGGCGGAAAATTCTATGACAAGGTTTTTTACGCGCCCAAGGACAAGTATTCCATGGAGCGCGTGCAGCCCGCCTTGGAAGTGGGTGATGACTTCTCCTTAATTTGCGAAGTACCAGACGGCTGGGTTCAAAGCACGTATTGCTTCAGTCCGGCTGCGATGTTTTGTCCAGATGTACTTGGCTCCAAAAAGGGTTGCATCTCATTTTCTGGAACGGGTCCAACTGGTTTATTACCCGCTTCGTTTCGCTCACCAAGCGTGGGACAAGCAGGATTTCCAGATCTCAAAACCAGAATGTTGGAACACTCGTGGTTGCAGAACAAGGAAGGTCCAGACTTCAATCCAAAATTCTCAACAGATGTGCCTTACTTCTTTAATCAATGCGTAAATTCAGCGCCTGGAACATTGTTCTTTGACGGACACGTGGCTTTGACCGGCTGCAATGACAGCATGGATGCCAATGCTCAAGTACGCGCTTCCAACACGGATGCGGGTTCAACCAAAAAAGAAAGGGGTCTTTTTGTTACTGACACCCTGGCCGTATTGCCTGGACCCTGGTCTGGTTACGGTGGCTATTTCACAGGTGCGGATGGTCAGGATGGAGCCGACTTTAATTTTGATACCCAAGTAAACACATCCTTTCACGTGTTCACCACGGACGGAATCTTGGGTCGCGACTTCATTTCGGCCAAGTAATAATGATCTGATTGCTTCGAATGAACTGATTTAAAACCTTAAAGCCGCATCGAAAGATGCGGCTTTTTTATTGTCAAAGCGATTTACTGTGCGCCAAATTGTGCTGAGTTGAAGCAATCAATTCCCTTCAAAAAACACAAGAAATTCTAAATAGGTTCATGCAATGGCTTGTGAACACTTTAGACTTGTTGTGAGAGCAAACCATGAACTATAAAAATAGAACATCTGGTTTCACGATTATCGAACTTTTGGTGGTGGTTTCAATCATCGGCTTGCTTTTGTCACTGCTTATTCCAGCCGTGGGCAAAGCCCGTGATTCCGCGCTCACTACGCAAAGCCTTGCAAACTTGCGCAACATGGCTTCGGCCTGCGGAAGTTACGGCGCGGATTGGAGCGACCGCCAACCATCTTTCATCTTTGACGATTTTGCCCAACACATCACGGGCCTCAGTGTGGCATCTGAAAAAGATTATTACAACGCCACCGGTACATGCCCACCATCGTTGATCTTGGGATACGGCGGCTACATAGGTAAATGTGGAACTGGCTATGGCCTTTGGGCGTGGTGGACTAGTTGTGAAGGTGGCGGCGCGGCCGAGGCTGCTTCATATTCATTTTCACTTCCCATTATTTTGGCATCAAGCTGGAACAGCTTGGCTGGCACCGACGGCTTTGGTGTATGGCGAACTCCAAACGCTAGAAGCTTTAGCCAATACATCAACAGCAAGTTCTATGACCGCGTCTTCTACGCGCCCAAAGACAAACAAGCCAACGAGCGTGTGCAGCCCGCGTTGGACAAAGGCGATGACTTCTCTTTGATTTGCGAGGATGCTGACGGCTGGGTTGAAAGTACGTATTGCTTCAGCCCATCCGCGATGATGTGCGCGGAAGTATTTGGATCGAAGAAGGGTTGCATTTCATTTAGCGGAAACCAGCCTGGTGGTTTATTGCCATCAACATTTCGTTCGCCTAGCGTGGGGCAATCCGCGTTCCCTGATTTGAAAACCAGAATGATTGAGCATCAGTGGTTGCAAAACAAGGAAGGCCCGGACTTCAATCCCAAATTCTCCGGCGATGTTCCCTACCTCTTCAATCAGTGCGTTAATTCCGCGCCCGCGACCTTGTTCTTTGATGGTCACGTGGCTTTAAGCGGTTGCAATGACAGCATGGATGCCAACGCGCAGGTGCGCGCTTCCAATGCGGAGTCGGCTACATCGCTCAAAGAAAAGGGACTATTTGCCTCGGATACGCTTTCGGTTTTGCCTGGACCGTGGGGAAGTTATGGCGGCTACTTCACCGGCGCGGACGGTAAAGAAGGCGTTGACTTTAATTTTGACACTCAAGTGAACACATCATTTCATGTGTTCACCGTTGACGGAATTTTGGGTCGCGATTTTATTTCCGCCAAATAAGAATTCTCAATTCATGAAATATCAAAATAGTAAATCTGGTTTCACCATCATTGAACTGCTCGTAGTTGTTTCAATCATCGGCCTACTGCTTTCGCTTCTTATTCCGGCGGTTGGCAAGGCGCGAGATTCTGCTTTGACCACGCAAAGCTTGGCGAACCTGCGCAATATGTCTTCGGCTTGCGGCAGTTACGGAGCGGACTGGAGCGATCGACAACCCACATTTGTGTTTGATGATTTTGGCCAACACATCACAGGTGTCAACGATGGCTCTGAAGGTGAATACCTAAAAAGTACGGGCGGATGTTGTCCCTCCATGATCTTGGGTTACGGTGGTTACATCGGCAAATGCGCCGGCAAAATGAATGCAAAAGGTATTTGGGGTTTCTGGACTTCCTGTGATGGGGGAAGATCCAAGGGCAGCAACGTTGCGTATTCCCTACCTATTATTTTTTCGCCAAGTTGGACAAGCGATTCCGGCGTGACCGGCACGGGCGCGTGGAGAATTCCAAATGTTCGGGCCTTCAGTCAATATGTTGGTCGTAAATTTTATGACAGAATTTTTTACGCGCCCAAAGATAAATATTCCATGGAGCGCGTGCAGCCCGCCCTTGATGTGGCTGATGATTTTTCTTTGATTTGCGAAATCCCCGACGGTTGGGTTGAGAGCTCATATTGTTTCAGTCCCGCGGCGATGTTTTGTCCCGATGTTCTTGGCTCAAAAAATGGATGCGTTTCTTTTTCTGGTTCCGGCCCAACCGGACTATTGCCAAGCGCGTTTCGTTCGCCAAGCGTGGGACAGGCGGCGTTTCCAGATTTGAAAACTCGAATGCTCGAACACTCTTGGCTGCAAAGCAAGGAAGGTCCCGACTTCAATCCAAAGTTCTCTGGAACTATTCCATATTTCTTTAATCAGTGCGTGAATTCCGCGCCAGCGACTTTGTACTTTGATGGGCACGTGGCTCTAAGTGGTTGCAATGACAGCATGGATGCCAATGCGCAAGTGCGCGCGTCCAACGTTGATTCGGGTTCGGTGAAAAAAGAAAAAGGTCTCTTTGCTTCTGACACCTTAGGTACGTTGGCGGGTCCATGGGCTAGATACGGTGGCTACTTCACAGGACCAGACGGCAAAGAGGGCGCTGACTTTAATTTTGACACTCAAGTGAACACATCATTTCATGTGCTCACCGTTGATGGTGTCTTGGGTCGAGATTTCATATCCGCTAAATAAAATTTGCGCGACGTTGTATTGATTTGCTTTTGACGCGGTTCAAATTTAAACATTCCCGCAAAATTTTTTTTGTGAGCAAAAATAAATAGGGTCTTGAAACGCCCGTGCGAGTCAAGACCCTATGTGTCTACGTATCTATGTGAAGTGACGCTTGGGCTTAGAAATCCATTCCGTCCATACCACCCATTCCACCCATTCCGCCCATTCCACCCATGCCACCACCGCCGCCGCCACCCATCTCTGGCTTGGCCTTCTTCTCTTTGATCTCGGTGATCGCGCAATCCGTGGTCAACAAAAGTCCAGCGATGCTGGCTGCATTTTGCAGAGCGACTCGTTCAACCTTGGTTGGAACAATTACGCCCGACTTGACCAGGTCTTCGTAGGTGCAAGTCAAAGCATTGAAACCAAAGTTGGTGTCGCTTGACTCTTCAACCTTCTGAACCACGATCGAGCCATCAAGACCACCATTGGTCGCGATTTGCTTCAATGGAGCGGCGAGGGCGCGGCGAACAATATCAACGCCCACCTTCTCGTCGTCATTTTCCAGCGACTTCGCAAGACGATCAAGCGCCTTGCGTGTGCGAAGAACGGAAACACCGCCACCAGGAAGAATGCCTTCCTCTACGGCCGCGCGACACGCGTGAAGAGCATCTTCAACGCGGGCCTTCTTCTCCTTCATTTCAACTTCGGTGGCTGCACC
>CAIKXA010000103.1 GCA_903831295.1 uncultured bacterium
CCGCATGAAAATTAAAATGCAAGGCGATCGTTTGACCGTGGTGCTCAACGGAAAAACAGTGCTGGACAACGCTCGTCTTCCCGGCGTGCCCGCGGATGGTCCGATCGCTCTGCAACATCACGGCGCGCCGATTGAGTTCGCAAATATTTATTTACGCGAGTTGCCGGCGCAGCAGTCGACCCCGTCCGCACCGTGAGGCGACGCGCAATCGCTGGCATTGTTGGGGCGCACAGCAGGGCGTTTCACTTTTCAAATGTCGCCCACTAAACATGCGGCGTGGAATTTTAATTCATACTCAGGAACATCGCGTATGTGCCCGACATGCGTGCGCGCCACGAACCACAACTATAAAAATAAAAATCGCCCCAAGGGTTACTTGGGGCGATTGTTCAAAATCAATGAAAAAGGCTTACTCCGCCGCTGGTTGCGGTGTCGTGTCCGTGGCTTGCAAAGCGGCTTCCAAGCCCTTGAGACCGCGGCGTTGATCACGCAAACGACGGCTCTTACCGGTGCGTTCACGCAAGAAGTACAGCTTGGCGCGTCGGGCATCGCCACGACGGACTACATCAATCTTTGCGATGCGCGGCGAATGCAGCGGGAAAATTCTTTCCACGCCTTCGTTGGCAACAATGCGACGCACGGTGATGGTGTGGTTCACGCCACGACCCTTCTCGGCGATCAACACGCCTTGGAAAACCTGCACGCGCTCCTTGTCGCCTTCGACAATTTTGTAATGCACATCGATGGTGTCACCGACGCTGCATGTTGGCAAATCTTTGCCAGCTTTCAGTTGCGGAGAGAGAAGTTGTTCGATTAACAGTTGACGATTCATGACCAGTCTCAATCTGGATCCAGGACGGATCCGTTTGGTTGTTCAGCTTTTGCTTTCGCAAATCCGCCGTTCAACACTTTCCACTTGAGTTCTTACGACTCAGGGGTGGCGCTTCCAAATAAATCCGGCCGACGCACACGCGTGCGACTGACCG
Organism: uncultured bacterium; assembly: GCA_903831295.1. GTDB lineage: Bacteria > Planctomycetota > Phycisphaerae > Phycisphaerales > SM1A02 > SYAC01. Next base: position 987 of record CAIKXA010000103.1, read on the forward strand.
ATTGTTCCAACCGCCACGCCGCGATTGCCGCGTGGTCGCCCGAGAGCAAGATCTCGGGAACATCCCTGCCGCGCCACGAGCGCGGTCGGGTGAAGTGAGGGCAATCCAAAAGAGGATTGCCGTGTTCGTCGCGAAGACTGAAGGAGTCTTGCGCGGCCGAACATTCATGCCCAAGAACTCCTGGAAGAAGTCTGGACACCGCGTCGACCACCAACAGTGCGGGCAGCTCGCCGCCAGACACTGTGAAGTCGCCGACACTCAGTTCGAGCGGACGAAGCTCTTCAATCGCCCGCTCATCAATTCCCTCGTAGTGGCCCGCAATCAGCAGCAAACGCGGCTGTTTGGCAAGCCATTCCACGCGAGATTGCCGAAGGGGTTCACCCTGCGGCGTGAGCAGCACGCGGCACGCTGCTCGTGAGTCTAATTTTTCAACCGCCTCGACCGCGTCGACGAGGGGGTCACACATGAACACCATTCCGGGCCCGCCCCCGAAGGGTCGGTCATCCACCTTTCGGTGGGGTGAGTTGCTCCACGCGCGAATGTCGTGCACATGACATTCCATCGCGCCGCAACTCGCCGCTCGGCCGGGAATGCTGGTCGCCAAAGGCGTTGCCATCATCTCCGGGAAAATGGTGAGGAGGTCAATGCGCACCTCCGTGTTCCTCGAAAGGCGTTACTCGCCCTTCGGGGTCTCCTCTGCGGCAGCCGCTGGTGTTGCCACCACGACTGGCTTTGGATGTTTCGAAACTTTGCTGCGCACGGAGAGCGCCTTGATCGCGGCCGCCGGAATTGTTCCGCCAGCTTTCTTGATCATGTTGGCTGCGGTTTGAGATGGCTGCGCGCCCATCTTGAACCAATGCGCCACGCGCTCCATGTTGAATTCAAATTGTTTGCCTTCAGGACCGGCTGGATCGAACCAACCGAGTTCCTCAATCACCGTTCCGTTTCGAGGGCAGCGCTTGTCAGCGGCGCACAATCGATATGTTGGACGATGAATTCTTCCGAAACGCTTGAAACGTAATACGACCACGTGAGTTCTCCATCAGCCGCCTCCTCGGAACCAGTTGATCAGCGATCAACTTGTCAGTTCCGTATCTCGGTTGGGCGGGCTTTTCAGCTCGCCGTGCCGTCATAACGGTGGGCAGGTGCGAATCGACGAGTGTAACCAAAGTTTCATTTCACGCCAACGGCTTGATGAAATTTCTTTGCGGAGGGGCGAGAAATGGCGCAAATTGAGGCGTTAGCCGCCAAAAATAGTGGCTATGCGCTGGGCGTACTCAATGGAGATAAAGCGGCAGAAGCGTTCGATGGGCGCGAAGAAGCCCAGCATGCTGAGCGCGAAGATGGCTATCCACCCAAATTGCATGACTGGAGGGCTTTCAATGATTTCTCGGGCGGGGCGTGAAAGGCCGGCGAGAATGCGTGAGCCATCGAGTGGTGGCGCTGGCAATAAATTGAACGCGGCCAGAAAAAAATTAAGCCAGCCGCCGGCGTATAAAAAGATGTAGAGATTTTCGTAGATGGGTTTGTTCACAGGTCCGCGTGCCGCCCAAATTCCAAGCGCGGTCAAAGAGATCAGCGCAAGCACAATGTTCATCAACGGGCCGGCGAACGCAACGGCCGCCTCGCCGCGGCGGCCCCATCGAAAGCGGGTTGGATCAATCGGCATCATGCCCCAGGCAAAACCGGTGAGCGCGAAAAAGATCAACGAGGTTGGACCCAAGTGTGTCAGTGGATTGAGATTCATGCGGTTCATGTAGCGCGGCGTGTCGTCGCCTTGCCAGATAGCGGCCCAGCCGTGCGCGAGTTCATGCAACATAATGCTGAGCAAAACCCAGAACACCCAGCTTGCCAGAAGTACTGGACTGGTTTCGTAAAGATCATGGACCCACCAACCGCTTTGCATTGTGCAAGAGTAGAAGATGTTGCCCAAATTTGTTGGCAGTTGACTTTAATTTTTGCGCCTCGGCGCCAACTCGATTTGGCCAGCGCAACATTGCATTGACGCGTGGCATGTGTTGGAAAACCGGTGAGGCTAAATATTCAAATGTATTTCAGAGTGTCGCAGGAGCGGTCATTCCAGCGACGCAAGTGAAGCGAATGTTTGGTTTGTGTTGCGACCAATCCATGGTGATTGGATCGCGGTCAAGTGACACAATATCGGCGGCGTGTCCAACTTTGAGTGCGCCGCACGTGTCACTGGCGCGCAGATATTCAGCGGCATTGCATGTGAATGCTTGAAGCGCAATTTCGGCGGAAATATTGGATTGAGCGCGTGTGATGGCGCCGCCAAACGTTGCGCCAGTGATGGCGGTTTGCATGGCCTGCAAGCAGTCGGGTTCCACGATGGGCCAGTCGCTGCCAAAGGCAAGGCGCGCGCCGGCTTGATGGAATTGTTTGAAACAAAAAAAGCGGTCCATGCGCGGGAGGCCCAGTCGCGTAAGGGCGGGGGCAGCATCAAAATATTTGTGCAGGGGCTGCATGCTCAGCCAGCGATCTTTGCAGCGGGAAATGTCGCTGGCATGCGCGGTCTGGCCGTGTTCAATGCGCAGCGACTCGCGCGCTCGCACGCCGGATTTTTCAGCGGCGTCGGCCGCGTCAAGCGCGGCGCGCAAGGCCGCGTCACCAATGGCGTGCACGGACATGCTCCAGCCACGCGAAAGTCCTTCGCGCATCCATTCGGAAAGTTTTCCTGACTCTGCCAGTTCAACGAACATTCCTTGTTGCTCTGGCGCGTCGCAATATGGCTCAAGCATGCGCGCGGTGCGCGAACCAAGCGTGCCATCGATAAAACTTTTAAAACCAATAATGCGCAGCGCGTCGTCGGCGGTGACGCATTGACCCAGACTCCAATCCACGGGCCACTCGCGGTCAAGAATGGTGGCGCGTATGCGCAGGTTCAATTCATGGCGCAGCGGCGACAGCGTTGAAATAAGGTCGCGCGAATATTCCATGCTGCCAACGGTGGCAATTCCATGCGCTTGCAAGTGGCGCGCCGCGGCGTGCGCGGCTTGACGCAAAGCGGCTGAATTTGGCTCTGGAACGCAGGGAACCGCTAGTTTCCACGCGGCTTGTTCCAACAGCAATCCAGTTGGATTTCCAGCCGCGTCGCGCGCGATTGTTCCGCCAACAGGATCGCGCGAAAGATCCTGGCGTTGCGCGATGATGTTCAGAGCCGCGCTGTTTACAACGCACACATGTTGATCCATACGCCACGCAATGGCGGGGCGGTTGCCGCAACTTGCCAGCCAAGTTTGATCGGGCATGCCATCGCTGGACATGTTTCGCGCGTTCGTCGTGGTGTTGCTTTGTGAAGACACTTGCCAATTTCCTTGGTCCCAACCGCTTGCTTCGAGCCAAGCATCATTGGGCAGCGTCTCATGTTTCGCGCGAATCACGCTCTCAAATTCTTCACGAGATGAAACGCCGGCGAGATGCGCCTGTGAAAGCGCGCGGCCGCCAAGTAGCAAATGCACATGCGAGTCAATGAACGCGGGACAGGCAAATTCGCCGCCATCTATTTCTTGGTCGACGGCGCTCGCATCATCAATGCCCACAATTTTTCCGCCATCCATGGTGATGGACTTTGCAAATGGGCGCGTTGCGTCGCCTGTCCATATTTTTTGGGCGGTGATCCGTGTGCGTGGCATCGCTTGTATCGTAGAGCGATGCGCAATCAATTTTCAATCGTGTGCAATGGACTGCTGGCGGGATTGTTCTTTAGTGGGTTGGTGTCATGCGCCGACGACGCGCCCAAACCCAAGCTTCCAGCGGCGTTTCCCGCTCAAACAACTGCGAACGCGGGCGCGGTTTCTGCGCCAACCGGCGCGGCGACGAATGCTATTTCAACCGCGAATTCAAATGCGATTCCACCCGCGATTTCAAATGCGATTGCAACCACGAACTCAAATGCCATTGCTCCAACCATGCCCGAGGCTGGTCCCTCCGTGGATCCGCTCACCAGTAGCGCCACTTCAAATCCGTCATTGATTGAATTGCCGTCAATCACGCTACCCAAGCCGGCGGCGTGGACCTGGGTGAAGCCGTCAATGCAGTTTCGCACTTTGCAATATCAAGTGTGCAACCCGAGTTCAGGAAAAGTTGCGCCATGCGCGGACCTGATTGTGAGCGTGTTCAAGTTGGGCGATGGCGGCAGTGTGGATGCCAACATTGGCCGCTGGAAAAATCAATTTCAAAATGCAGATGGCGCTCCTGCGCAACCAACTCGTTCGCAGCGCGTGGTGGCTGGAGCATCCGTGACGCGCGTTGACTTGAAGGGCGCGTGGAAGGGCATGGGCATGGGCGAGGCGCAAAATAATTCCGAGCAACTTGCCGCCGCCATCGAGTTGCCGCAAGAAACTATTTACATTCGCATGGTCGGTCCGGAGAGCACCGTGGAAGCCGCTCGAAAAGATTTTGAAGCCATGGTGGATGGACTTACGCCGCGCGCGCCGCTTGTGAAGTGATTCACCTGCGACGTGCACCGATTATCCGAGTGTGATGAATTTTGTTTGTCATTCGTGAGGTGATTTGCCTTGCGCAATGGTTGACGCCACGGGGAAGCGGTGAACGCAGCCACGGCGCGCAAAAATAAAAACGCGCGGAATGAAAACAATTTCAATCCGCGCGTTTGGTTTAACTGAATCAGCTCACTTTGCGGCGGCGAAACGCTTGTTCACTTCGTTCCAGTTCACCACGTCCCACCAACTCTTCAAGTAATCGGCGCGGCGATTCTGGTACTTCAAGTAATACGCGTGCTCCCAAACATCCACGCCAAGAATGGGCGTGCCAAGCGTGTCAATTATGCCTTTCATAAGCGGATTATCCTGGTTCGCGGTGCTGACTACTTCAAGCGCGCCGCCTGGCTTCACAATCAGCCACGACCAACCGCTGCCGAAACGTTTCATGCCACCGTCGGCAAGTTTGGCTTTGAAATCTTCCATGGTGCCAAAAGTTTTTGTAATGGCCGCGCTCAACTCCGCGCTTGGCGCGCCGCCGCTGCCTGCTGGCGCCATGATTTGCCAGAACATGCTGTGGTTGAAATGTCCGCCGCCGTTGTTGCGCACCGCTCCACGAATGGCTTCTGGCAACGATGGCAGCGACGCGCACAATTCTTCGACCGTTTTATTTTGCAGATCAGCGTGGCCTTCAAGCGCCTTGTTTAAATTGTCCACATACGCCTGATGGTGCTTGGTGCGATGAATGATCATGGTCTGTGAATCAATTGATGGCTCAAGCGCGGCTTCTGGATACGGAAGACTTGGCAGTGTGAATGGCATGTGTTGCTCCTTGTGAGTTGTGGGGTGAGTGGTTGGCGCGGCGCTGCTGTTGGCCGCGAGTAAGGTTTGCGTGAGTGCCCGCGAGGAGAGCGCCGTGAACGCGCCAAGCCCAACAAGGGAATGGCGCAAAAAGCTTCGGCGGTTTGCTGCGTCGGACATGTCGCCAACGATAGGGTGCGGCGACGCATTGCGCCACATGTGAAACCACATTTGTTCTTCGGCCGCTCGCACAGTCATCGGAGCGCGCTCAAATCGCATGAACTTCGCCATGAAATTGCTTCGTGGATTGCGTACTCTTGTTCCATGCGAAGCGAATATCGAATTATTGACGCCGCGGGAAATCGCGCGCGCGAAGGCTTGCGAACGCTGGAGGATGTGCTTCGATTTTCGCTTGATCATGCGGATTTATTGAGCCGCGCCAAGACCTTGCGCCATCAGTTGCGCGTGGGATTTGAGCGATTTCCTGCGGGATTGTTGGAGGCCCATCGCGATGCGGCGGGCGACGCGGGCCAACATGTGCACACGCCGCAAGAATTTCAGCGGGGTGATGTGCGCGCAGTGGCTGTGGCCGCGGGCAAGCGCGTGATTGAGGCTCTGCGAACGCTTGAGGAAGTTGGAAAAATTATGGACGACGCGTTTGCCGGGCAAATGGCCGCCATGCGCTATGCAATGTACGACTTGGAACGCGACGCCATTCTTGCGTTTGGTTCGGCCGCGCGTTTTCAACCGCGCGTGTGCGTGTTGTTGACGGAGTCGCTGTGCAAACTACCTTGGATGGTTGTGCTTCGTGGCGCGCTAGATGGCGGCGCCGACATGATTCAAGTGCGTGAGAAAAATATGTCCGACCGCGACTTGGTCGCGCGCGTGAAACAAATCATGGATGTGGCGCGTCCCGCCAACGCACGAGTGATGGTGAATGACCGCGTGGATATTGCGCTGGCCAGTGGCGCCGACGGCGTTCACTTGGGTACTGGTGATTTGTCCATTCGCGCCGCGCGCAAAATCGCAGGAACAAATTTGCTGATTGGCGCCAGTACACACAACGCCGTCGAAGCGTTGGCCGCCGTCACGGAAGGTGCTGATGTGTGCGGCGTGGGCGCCATCTTTGCAACGCAACTCAAGCCCGATCGCTCGCCATGCGGCGTAGGGCTTGTGGCGGATTTCATTCGTCATTATCCAAACGCACCGCACCTTGCGATTGGTGGAATTTCCGCGCAAAACATTGAACAATTGACCGCCGTGGGTTGCCGCGGCGTGGCGGTGAGCGGTGCGGTCTGTGGCGCAAGCAATCCCGCGGCGGTGGTCGCTCACTTGCGCGAAATTCTGTCGCCAAAAACTTCGGAGCGCGCCGCAACATGACTTTGCAGTGGTCGCAATCTTTGGAGCGCGAAATATTGTGAGTCAACTGAACGCCACTTTGACTCTGCTTGGAACAGGAACAAGTTCTGGCGTACCCGTGATTGGTTGCGCTTGCGCCACGTGCCAAAGCACCGATCCGCGTGACAAGCGCTTGCGCACTGGATCCATGTTGCAATTCACCGACGCAGTAGGTCAGCCGCGTGTGATCTTGATCGATGTTCCGCCCGACCACCGCGAGCAAAGTTTGCGCGCGGGCATTGATCGCTGCGACGCGATCCTGATCACGCACGGACATGTTGATCATGTATTTGGACTTGATGAAGTGCGCCGCTACAACGCCATGATGCGCCAGCCAATTCCCGTGTACGCCGACAATGAAACATGGGAGCAACTTGAGCGCGTCTATCGCCACATTTTTTTCCGTAAGGAAAATAAAAATGATTCCTTCGTGGCCTCGCTCACGCAACAACGCGTTGCGCACGGCACACAACTGAACTTGCACGGAATTTCCGCCACCGCATTCACGTTGATGCACGGACGACTTCCAATTTTGGGTTGGCGATTTGATTCGCCGCGCGCTGATCCGTTGTTTCCCATCGCCTATTGCACGGACGTAAACCACATTCCGCATGAGAGTTGGCCGTTTCTGGAGGGCGTGAACACGCTCATTCTGGACATGTTGCGCCCGCGCGCCCATCCGACGCATTTCACATGCGATCAAGCCATTGCAACTGCCGAAAAAATAGCGGCAAAACAAACAATTTTCGTGCATATGACCCATGATCTTTTGCATGGCGAGTTCGAGCCAATGCTCCCCTCGGGAATGCGCCTTGGCTTTGACGGCATGAAGATTTCCTAGGCTCGCTCGCCGTCAAAAATTCGCTAAACTTCTTGCCCCATGGCGCAGATCCGCGAAATTAAAAAACGAATGGTCGCTGTTCGAACGATTCAACGCATCACCAAGACGATGCAGATGATCGCCACGGCGAAGTTCACCGCAAGTCTTGCGCGCGCGAAAGCCAGTCGTCCATACATGGAGCGCATCCGCGAATTGGTGGCCGAAGTGGCGGCGCGCGCCGGTGATGAAAGTCATCCGCTGTGTCTCGCACCTGCCAAGCCAGCCGGCAAAGAACTTATTCTTGTCATTGCCAGCGATCGTGGATTGTGCGGCGCCTACAACGGACATGTGCTGCGCACTTCGCTGATCGCTTTGAAGGGCGTCAAGAGCCGCAACGCCCAAAGCGTTGTTGAGACCATCGGTAAAAAAGCCACCGCATTCTTTAAGTTTCAAAAAATCGCCGTTGCACAGAAGCACCAATTTGGTGATCGACCAACTTTTGAAATGGTGGAGCCGTTGGCCGAGCGCTTGATGAGCGAGTATCTCGCGGGTCAATATGACGCCTGTCGAATTGTGTACATGAAGTTTGTCAGCAACAGCAAGCAAATTCCAGAGACTCTGCAATTGCTGCCGATGCGCGTGCCAGCCGCCGCCATCAAAAGTGAAACCAAGAGCGACGCGAAGAGCGGCGAGGCGTTGTATGAATTCAACCCAAATGCCGGTGAATTGCTCAATGATTTACTGCCGCGCGCCGTGAAAATTAGTTTGTTCCAAGCCGTGATTGACGCCATTGTCAGCGAAAATGTAATGCGCATGATCGCCATGAAGGCCGCCACGGACAACGCTTCTGGAATCGCGAAATCTTTACACCGCAGTTACAACCGCGCGCGTCAGGGTCGAATCACCACCGAGCTCACGGAAATTATTTCGGGCGCAGCCGCCTTGGAATAAATTGACAAGCGCAGTTCAACGTGTGCGCCGCGATTTGCGCCACCCATGCGAACAGTTCGCGCCGCCTGCGGCACATATTCAATTCATTATTTAAACACATCGCGTGAAGCGCGCTTGGAACAACGTGTTCGCCTGTAAAAATTATTGCGGTGGCGGGACTTTGTCTGGAGCGCTTGGCGGCGCCGGAAATCCAGTCTCAAGCGTGTTGCCATCGCGTGTCCATGCCTTCAGGCCGCCTTCAAGTGTGTAGACGTCGCTGAAGTCAAGCTCAATCAAGCGTTTGCTTGCCGCCTTAGCAATAGTGTCGTCATATGAGGTGTCGTAGACCACGAACAAGTCGTAGCGCCCGAGCACCAACCCAGCCTCCGCCGTCATGCGCGGAAACGGCAAATTTATCGCGCCAGGAATGTGGCCCTCGGCATATTTTTCTGGACTTCGCGGATCAACCCACACGCTCACGGGGGCGTTCTTCATCATGCTGCCAGGTTCGTTCATCAATTCAACGGCCTTAAATGGCGTCACATAGGTGATATTTTTGTCGCTGGTGCTTTTTGTGCACGCGGTGGCGGCGGTAATGATCGTGAAACAAATGGTCGCAAGTATTCGCATTATTTGATTGTCACCGCATTTGGTCCGCGGGGCAACTGTGAAAATAGAATTTCAGTCGCCGCCGCGTTTTGCCATTTGTGAAACTTGCCGTGGCATGTCTATGCTTTCGTTCAATGATGATCCGTTTTCGTTTCCTGTTTTTAACCGCATGCATGCTTGGCGCCGCCGTGCAAGCATTTTCAATATTTCAAACCGCTGACGCATCCATTCAGGTAGCTCCAACCAAGTCAAATTTTAAAGCAACGGGTGCCGCAAAGTCCGACAGTCCTGCACAACTTGTGACAGCCAACTCCAAGACCAGGGTCAAGGCCACGTCCGCGGGTTGGGTGAAACTTGCTGGTGGCGAAACCGCCGCGGTGGTGCGCTTTGAAATAGAAAATGGCTGGCACATGTACTGGGAAAATCCTGGTGACAGCGGTGCGCCTCCACTGGCGCAACTGAGTGCGATGCAAGGATGGACTTTGTTGGAGCCAATTTTTCCGCGGCCTTCTATTTTAAAAACCGCCGACGACACGGAATTTATTTATAACAATTCGTGGGAATGGCTCTTGCCCATCGAGGGTCCCGCGGGCGCTTCTCCGCCAGCGTGTTCGTTTGATCTTTCATGGATGGTCTGCAAGGAAAACTGCGAAATTGGCAGGGCGCGCGTGGAATTTGCGGCGGCGGTTGGCGACATTCCTCCGGCGGGCGCGGTTCGACTTGGCCGCTCAATTGCAACTATGGGCGCAACGGCGACATTCAATTCTAAAGATCAAGCCATCACGATTTTTGGCGATGCGGGCAAGACTGCAAACACAAATTCTAAAAACAGTTCCGCAAACACGGCGCAGTTCATTCCTGCCATCATCCCCGGCGTGTCTCTGAAGTTCACGGGTCCATTTCAAGCGAAGCTGCGAGATGAAAAATTCACGCTCAACATTCCAATAGAAATTCAGCCGCAAAATGCTCTGGGAAAGCCGATTGTGTTCAAAGGGTTGTTTCTTTACGGCCAATTAGACAGCGATTGTTGCGAAAACATTCGCCTTCCATTGAACATGCAAGTTTCCCAACCCTAATTGGATTCGCATTTTCCAACGCAGTTGACCGCATCGAGTGGGCTATACTGCTGAGTCAATATTTTGTGTTCAGTTTCTTTGTTTCACCAAACCCCGAAAGGATTCACTTCATGAAGCACTCACGTCTGACAGCGTTGCTCACAGGTTCCGCACTTTTGTTTGGCGCCGCCACATTCGCCATGGCTGACGACACCAAGAAGGACAAGAAGCACGACAAGGCCGCCGACACCACCGACACCAAGGAAAAGCGCGTGAAGGTTGGCGAGCAAGTCCCAAATTTCAGCATGACCGATGTCAACGGAAAGACAATGCAATTCAGCGACTTTTCCGGCAAGACCGTTGTGATGGAATGGGTCAATCCAGGTTGCCCAGTGTGCGTTGGAGTGACCAAGGGTGGCCTAGTCACCAAAATGATCGCTGACGCCAAAGCGATTGATCCCAATGTTGTGTTTGTCATGGTCAACAGCACGGCTGCAACGGCCAATGATCCAAAGGCAACCGCGACTTACTTGGCCGAGCACAAAGTGGTGGCCAACGCCGAGGTGATTGATGGCAGTGGAGTGATTGGAAAGATGTTCGACGCCAAGACCACGCCCGCCGTGTATGTGATTGATTCAAAGGGCACGCTGGTGTACAGCGGCGCCTTTGATGACAGTTCCGATCGTGGCTCTACCCCAGGCAAGACCAACTATGTGATCAACGCGCTCACGCAACTCAAGGCCGGCGAAAAAGTTTCGCCCGACAAGACCAAGTCCTATGGCTGCGGCGTGAAGTACGCCAAGAGTCAAAATGGCTAATTTACAGTTGATTTCATTGTAAAAACGAAGAAGCCCGGCCTTGCGGTCGGGCTTCTTTTATTTTTACGTCAAGCTGAATTCAAACATTCAGCGGCATGATGACATAGGTGAACTCTTGACCAATGCGAAGCACGCCAGGCTTGTTGGTGGCTTTCAGTTCAATGGTGACTTCTGGCGCGTCAATAATTTTAAGCGCGTCCACAATGTAGCCAGGGTTGAATCCAACTTCGATTGGCTCGCCTTGGAATCCTTCAAGCGGCATTGTGATTTCTGAATCGCCAACATCGGGCGAACTGCTTGACAGTGTCAACTGTGTCGCGGTGAAACTCATCCGCACGCCTTTGCTTTGTTCGCTGGTCAGTAAACTCGATCGGCGCACGGCTGCGGTCAACGCCGCTACATCGCATGTCACGCGACGATCATGTTCCTTTGGAATCACGTCGTCAAAGGGCGGGAAAGTTCCCTCAATCAAACTAGTCACCATCTTCGCGGCGTCGGCGCCACTACCAATGGTGAACACAAGTCTGCCATCGGCCTTGGCAATTTCAATTGGATCCTCCGGATCAACCGCCAAGCGATTGAGCAAATTGAGCGCCTTTGTAGGCACAATTACGGATGAATCGGTTTCGGTGGCGGAGATGCAATCGCCCTTGGCAACCGCCAAGCGGCGGCCGTCGGTGCCCACAAGTCGCAGGCGTTTGCCCACTCGTTCAATCAACACGCCGCCAATGGCGTAGCGATTATTTTCAACCGCGGTCGCGAAAATAGTTCGACCAACCAACTTGCGAAATGTCGCTGCGCTGACGGTGCATTCCGGCTTTGAATTTATTTGAGGCGGTGCTGGAAATTCCTTCGGGTCGTAGCCGTTGACGTTGAAGCGCATGCCATCGGCCTTGATGGACAAAATAGATTTGTTGGATTCAAACGCCAACGTTGTTCCGGCGCATTCACGCGCGATTTGTGAAAGACGCTCCGCTGGCACCAACGCCTCGCCAGGCGATTTCACATCCACACTGGCCACTGGAATTTCAAGCGCGATGTCCTTGTCGGCGGCTTGCAGGTATAAACGATTGTCTTTCGCCGTTAACTTGATGCAAAGCAGGGCGGGCACATTTCCGCGTGTCGCCACAACGGCGGCGGCAATCTGCACAGCTTCAACAAAGGCGGCACGGTCGCAAATCAATTTCATTTGGTCAGCCATAAGAAGTGGTCCACGGGCTGGAATAGCCCAACTTGAAGTGTAACCAACAGAAAAAAATATGTTTGGCGCTTTGGATCATTCGACTTGCAAGCCCGCGGCATCTACGCTTCAAGCATGATTCTTCGCCTACTGCAAGCCGTGAATCGGGTCTACCCATTTGTGGTGCTGTTTGGCTACATGGGGGCATTTTTGTTGGCCTTCATCTGCATATTTTCATTTCCGCTGGGCGCGTTGGTGTTGGTCATCGGCAGTGTGTTGAGTTTGGCGTTCGTGGTTTTCTTTGGCGAAACACTGAGCGGCATAGAAGGAATCTTGACGCGTCGCACGTTGAAAAAAAATCGTTGCCCCGCATGCCGCATGGGACCAATTCAAAAAAATGCCGCGACATATCAATGCCTAGGTTGTGGAATTTGTTTTGACATGGATGGCGCGCAACTTTTGCAAGATGCCCAAGAAATAGAAGCATCCGACGCGGACGCAAAATTTATTGTTGTTGACTAAGGCGTTGCGAACAGCGCGTAAGCGGGGATCACAAACCCCAACTACAAACCCCAACTACAAACCCCGGCTCAAATAATTTTCAACGATCGATCAAGCCGCGAGTCAGTCAGCCTTGGCGTGGGCGAGCAATTCTTCACACTGCTTTGCCAAGTCTGGACGCCCCGCGAAAATAATCATTTCACCGGCGGGCATCACTTCAATCACCAATGGCGCGCCGTCGCTGCACAGCGTGATTCCATGCTCAATTCCGCGGCCATCGCGCAAAATAACTTTGATCAAGTCGCGCAAGGTGTGCGCGTCGGCCAAATTAAATTGCAGCGGATCGCGCGTGTTCAACTCAACGCTGGCGGATGTGTCCACGCCACGCCACGCGGCGTTGCTGACCATGCCATGGCTCACGGCTTCAAATATCTGGCGCCACTTTCCAATCGGAATCACATACGTGCGTTGCAGGTGCATTTTATGCACCAACGCCTCCACGAAATTCGCAATGGCATTGCGCGGAACACGGCGCATCTGCGCTGGCAGCGACTTGATATCCGCGTGATCGTTCGCGGCGACATCAAGCACCACAACGCTTGGCGAATCGGCCAGCTCAAATCGCATTTCTTTCGGAGCGTCCGACACCTTGGTCACACCAAGGCGGCGAAGCAGACTCCACGCTTCTTCAAATGTTACGAATTCCACTTTGGGTCTCGGTTGAAGGCCCTACGAGGGCGTGTTGAAATCCTACAACACTTTTGGCCGACGAGTGCAAGCCAACTTGCTGTACCATTCGTGCCCCATGAAAACGGCTCTCTTTCTTTGCACTGGAAATACTTGCCGTTCGCCAATGGCCGAGTCAATCGCCAGATATGTGATTGAGCAGGGCTCCATGGATGGCTTATCCAAGGACATTTTTGTGGCCAGCGCCGGCTTGTCCGCGGGCGACGGATTGCCAATCAGCCGTGAAACCAGGTTGTCTCTGGAAAAACTTTCCCTGAAACACGACGGTCATAGCAAGCGAGTCACCGCGGCCATGATTCGCAAAGCCAATGTCACGTTTGTGATGACTCAAAGTCACTTGCTTGCGGCGCAGCGTTTGGTGGATCACGACGAAAGCCAGGATCGCATTGTGCTGCTTGATCCCAAGGGTGACATTGATGATCCGATTGGCAAAGGGCAGGCGGCCTACGATTCGCTCTCGGTGCGATTTATGAAAGTGATTCCAAAGCAACTTGCGGAATATTTGAAATGATTGCGCGTCTATGAAAGTCATCGCGGGAACAATCTTCATGGCGCTCGCAACATGCCCGACAAGCGTGGCAAAGGTGTCGCGATGAAAGTTGTTCTTGGTTCAGACCACCGTGGCAATCAAGTTGCGCAGACATTGATGACGCAGCTGCGCAGCGACGGTCACGAAGTCAATTTGCTCGGCGATTGCGGTGGCCAGATGTGCGACTATCCGGATGCCGCGTGGCATGTGGCAAGCGCAGTCGCCAATGGAAGCGCCGATCGCGGAATTTTAATTTGCGGAACTGGTATTGGCATGTGCATCGCCGCCAACAAAATCAAGGGAATTCGCGCCGCTTTGGCGCAGGATGAGCTCAGCGCGCAACTGAGCCGCACGCACAACGACGCCAATGTTCTGTGCCTCAGCGCGGACTTGTTGGGGCAAACGCTTATGAAACGCATCGTGGACATTTGGTTTCGCACGGCGTTTGATGGCGGTCGCCACGAGCGGCGGTTGGCCAAGATTGCGATGATTGAAAACGGAAACGATCCGTCGACGCCAAAATCTTCTTGAAGCGTTCGGCCTGCCACTGTGTTGAGCGCATGCAAAAGTTGTAAGCAAAGAAAATTGCCCCACGCATGTGTGGGAACTCGTGCGACTACAACGCGGTTGACCAGCGCGTGAGCAACTCCACCAATGTTCGCACGCCCCAACCAGTTGGGCCCGCCGCGCACACATCCTGATTGCTTTCAGTGTTGGCCACCCCCGCGATATCCAAGTGGCACCACGGCACGGATTCATCCACAAAGAAACTCAAAAACGCCGCGCCCTGAATTGGGTGCGCCGAGCGCTGCGGATTGCTGTTGATTAAATCAGCGTGTTGCCCGCGCATGAAATCGCGGTGCTGTTTCCACAGCGGCAAGCGCCACACGGATTCACCAGTGGCGGTGGCGGCATCTTTCACGCGGCGGCGCAGCGCGTCGTTTTCGCAAAATAATCCCGCGCAAAAATGTCCCAGCGCAACCACCACGCCGCCCGTCAGTGTGGCAAGATCAATGATCGCGGTTGGCTTCAAATCGCTGCACGCAAAACTCAGAGCGTCGGCCAGCACCAAGCGCCCCTCGGCGTCGGTGTTGGTCACTTCAACCGTGACGCCGTTGTGCATGGTGATGATGTCATCGGGGCGATAGCTGTCGCCGCCAACCATATTTTCCGCCGTGGGCAAAATGCCGGTCACGCGAATAGGCAACTTCAGCGCCGCAATCGCTTGCATTGCGCCAATCACCGCCATGCCGCCGCACTTGTCGTACTTCATTCCCTTCATGCCGTTGTTCACCTTCAGCGAATAGCCACCGGTGTCATAGGTGATTGTTTTTCCAACCAGAACAATGTGCTCCGCTTTTACGCGCGCGGAAATTGCGCGCGGCCGATGTTCCAACACAATCATGCACGGCTTGGATGCGCTGGCTTTGCCCACGTTGACAATGCCGCCCATGCCCAGTTTTTGCGCCTCTTTGAAGCCAATCACGCGCGTGCGCAAACCACTGGCGCGCCCGATTTTCTTGGCTTGTTGCGCCACCCAATCCGGATTGCAAATGTTTGGCGGTGTGGCGGCCATTGCGCGCGCCTCATTCACACTGGCGGCAATAGTGACTCCGCGAGTCAAACCCGCCAAGAATGTTTTGTCGGAGGAATGCAAATCAAGTTGTGAAAGTTTGACGGACTTCTTTGTGGCCTTGCCGTCGAAGTTGTCAAAGCGCCATGCGGCCAGCGCAATTCCCTCCGCAAGGCTTTGGCCAAGCGCGTCAATCGCCGTGGAACGTTTGTCAACTTGGGCGGAAAGTTCAACATCAATGGCCGTCACTTTCATGCGCGCCAGCACTTTCACCAAACGCGCGCCCGCAATACGCATGCTGTCTAGCGAGAAATTTTTCTTGTCGCCCAGTCCAAGCGCCAACGTATTTTTTCCGGCCGCAACCACTTCACCGTTGTCGCCGCGAAAGCCGGGATGAGCAAGCGCAATTTCCATGGCGCCAGCGTGCTTGGAGCCGCGCACGGCTTTGTCGCCAGCGAAGACGCAGATCACAGTGACAGGCTTTGTGGCACGACGAACTTTAATGTTTTGATACATGTGGCGATTGTAAGCATGTCAGCCGTGACAAGTTGATGCGTCGCTGATTGAGCGCCGCTCATTCGCCAATGAAATTGCGTGAGTTCTCTTATCGTGCTTGCCGATTGCGTTGCCAAGAACATTTCTGCCGCGCGCGAATCTTCGCTAGGCTAGGGAAATGGAATCGTTTGATGTCATAGTGATAGGTGGTGGACACGCTGGCGTTGAAGCCGCGTGCGCCGCCGCGCGCGTTTTGGGCGCGGCCAATCCAAATTCCAACCAAGCAAATACGCGCGTGCTCTTGATCACAATGGATCCAACCCGCATTGGCGCCATGAGTTGCAATCCAGCCATTGGTGGTCTAGCCAAGGGCCAAATGGTGCGGGAAATTGACGCGCTTGGTGGAGTCATGAGCGAGGCCACCGATCACGCGGGCATTCAATTTCGCGTGCTCAACGCGTCCAAGGGGCCAGCGGTGTGGGGCCCGCGCGCCCAGTGCGACAAGCACGCGTATCCCGCCGAAGTGCAGCGCATTGTGGCGCGCGCCGGCGTGCATGTGTGGGCGGGCACCGTGGACAAAATTCAAACACGCGATGGAGTGTGCGTTGGCGTCACGCTTGCGGCGGGGGCGCGCAAATTTATTTTGGATCAGAGCTTGCTCGCGGCAAATGAAACGCACGCGCAACAAGCCCGACCTATTTTTGTGGCGGATGAAAATGCTTCCGCGTCGCATGGCGCCATTGACATTGCCGCCAAGAGTGTGGTGTTGACCACCGGCACATTCATGCGCGCGCTGATGCACACCGGCGAAACCAAGACCGCGGGCGGTCGAGTTGGCGAAGGCAGCGCGGTTGGAATTTCCGCGGCGCTCATTTCAATGGGCTTTGAATTGGGCCGCTTGAAAACCGGCACGCCGCCGCGCTTGGCCAAAGAAACGCTTGACTGGGATAACTTGAAACCGCAGTGGGGCGATGAAGTTCCGCAGATGTTCAGCGACATGACCATTGACAGCGCGTTTCCAAAGTTGCCGCAAGTGGAGTGCCGCCAAACCGAAACCAGCGCCGCCATTCACGATTTGGTGCGCGCCAATTTGCACCGGGCGCCCATGTATGCAGGCGAAATGGAGGCCGAATGCGGTCCGCGCTACTGCCCAAGCCTGGAGGACAAAGTTGTGCGCTTCGCTGAGCGCGATCATCACGGCGTGTTCTTGGAGCCGGAATGTTTGTTCACCAACGAAATTTATTGCAACGGTATTTCAACAAGTTTGCCCGCCGAAGTGCAGGATGGAATTGTCAAAGGCATGCGCGGCTGCGAGCACGCAAAAATTCTGCGCTACGGCTACGCCGTTGAGTACGACATGGTCTGGCCACATCAACTTGATTCCACGGCCGAAACAAAATTGGTGCCAGGACTTTTTCTTGCGGGGCAAATCAATGGAACAAGTGGCTATGAAGAAGCCGCCGCGCAAGGTTTGGTCGCGGGCTTGAACGCCGCACGCCGTGCGCTTGGTCTTGACGCGATACGTTTGGGCCGCGACCAGGCGTATCTTGGCGTGTTGCTTGATGACTTGGTTGTGCGCATGCCGCGCGAGCCGTATCGCATGTTCACCAGTCGCGCCGAACACAGACTTTCTTTGCGCGCCGACAACGCCGATACGCGCCTTACGCCCATAGGCCGCGAATATGGTTTGGTTGGCGACGCGCAGTGGAGCGCGTACCAACTTCGTCAGCGTGCCATAGAGGTGATTCGCCTGGCGCTTGACAACGGAAAAATAAACGGCGTTCGCGCCAACGAATGGGCGCGCCGCCCCGAAGCCACGCTTCAAGAACTCGCCAGCGTCTGCGCGGCGGGCGTGGACATGAAATTGCTCGCGCGGGTCTCCACGGATTTGCGCTACTTGGGCTATTTGGCGCATCAACGCACCGATATTCGCCGTCAAAAAGAGAGCGAAAACGTGCCAATTCCCCGTGAATTTGATGTGATGCAAGTGCGTGGGCTGCGCGGCGAGGCCGCCGAGGTAATCAAGCGCCATCGGCCCACAACCTTGGGCCAAGCTGGTCGCCTTGCCGGCGTGAATCCCGCCGATGTCACCCTTGTCGCGCTCGCTTTGCGCCGCCACGGTACTCTTGCCTGACTAATTTACTAGGTCACTTCGCCGATGGAGCGCCTTGGCCAATTACTTTCACTTCTCGCCACCTTAGCTCAATTGGTAGAGCACTTGATTTGTAATCATGAGGTTGTCGGTTCGATTCCGATAGGTGGCTTTCACTTCTAGGCATTTCAAAAACGCCTGCGCCGCACGCGCGTGGGTGCTTGGTAAGTGCGCTGTGAAACAAACGCAATCATTGGTAAGTTGATGTCATGTCTGACCAATGTCCTTATGTATTTCGATGGCTTGAATCGGACCAAGACATTGCAAGCGCGTTTGATCTTATGCATGAACTGCGCAAAGAATTAAATCGAGAAACTTTTGTGGAGACGGTGCGCTCCATTGCGTCGACCAACGGTTACCGACTCGTTGGCGGATTCGCCGATGCAAAATTAATTTCACTCGCGGGTGTTCATCACAACCACGGACTGTCGCGCGGCTCGCATTTGCGCGTGGATGATTTGGTGGTGACCAAGCCGCTGCGCGGTGGCGGGGCGGGCCGCGCCATGTTGCAATTTCTAGCGCGCGAGGCCAAACGCCTTGGGATTCCAGCGCTGCTGCTTGACGCGCGCGATGAGGCGAAGCCATTTTATTCCAAGCTTGGATTTGAATATCGTCAGTCCACACCGTGCTCCGTGCTGGTGGATCAACTGTTGGCGTAGCGGCGCGCTATTTCACTTGGGCAAACAACGCCACGGAAACATCGCCGTCAATAAATTCACTTTGTGTCATGGGCGCGCCAGGAGCTTGAAACGCTTTCAAATCATTGCGCATAGTCACCAACGCAACAGAGCCAGTTTTTTGCGCCAGCGCAATTTGCGCCAATACTTGTTCGCGGGTGATGAAGCGCGCCTGCTCATTGGGCAACTTCAATTCATTGTCCAACTCGCCGCCTGGTCCAATGATGGTCATGTCAAATTTTTTACTGGTATAAGCCACACATGTCGCCATGTTGGCGTCCACAATAAGTGTGTGCGCTTGGGCAATCGCCTGAGACTGTGTGCGTAAAGTCTCAACGCCAACTTTGCTTTTCTCGAGCAAAGCATCGGGGAACAGCATGCCAGTAATCAGAAGCAACGGCGCGGGTGAAAATGCCATACGCAACAGACGGTTCGTTGGAACGCTTGCTCGCTGAGCCCAATGATCAAGCGCCGCCCACGATAGCAACGCCAAGGCAATCAAGCCAAAGCGCCATGTTGAGTTGTCGCGCCACAATGGATCGCTATACAGCCATTGATGGCCAGTGAAAATGAATGACGCGAACAGCACAGCTGCGGCCACCAGAAGCCAGCGACCAACTTGATCCGCTTGCGATGTTTTGAATAAAGTGGAACTGTAATAGTTCAGCAATGAAGTTGCGATGAGGATGGAAAATGCGGGGAAAATAGGCAAAATATAGGCTGGCAACTTTCCACTGCTGGCGCTGAGCAGCAGCAAAGGCAAGGCAATCCACGTGGCGCACAACGAAGCGCCGCGTCCGCAAAAAAGTGACGTACGAAAGCCGCTCCAGACTTTGCCAATGTTCAGCGACCACAGCAGCGCGCCTACGGGAATCATGGGCAAGAAATACCACCATGGCTCTGGATGTTGATTGCTGTCTGGCGAAGTGAAGCGGCGCACATGCTCCACCCAAAAGAAATAATCCCAGAAGCCTGGATTATGTTTGTGAATTGCAATGATCAGCGGCGCCGCGACAATCGCCGCGGTCGCGATGGGAATCAACGGTAACACGAATAAGTCACGCCAACGCATTTGCCAAATCAGCCAACCGCCCGCGATGATTGCGGGAAACGCCAGCCCAAGAAATCCCTTGGTTAAGAACGCGCCCGTGGCCGCGACTCCGCTCAGTGCTAGAAACAATATGCGCCAACGGCGCTCTTGATCCGTTGCGGCGTACACAAAGAACGCAACACAGACTGTTAGAAATGCGCTAAATATCCCATCAAGAATGGCGATATTGCCAAACACCCACGGAAAAAGCAGGGTGAGTTGAACCGCTGTTGCGATCATTCCAATATTTGGAATTTTACAAATGCGCTGGGCGATTTTTCCTGTGGCAATGGCCGTCACCAACGCCGCCAACGCCGGCGCAAATCGCAATCCCCATGCGTTCTCTCCAAACACTGCCATTGACGCCGCGGTGAGCCAATATCCAAGCGGTGGTTTTTCGTAGTAGCGCAAGCCCACAAGTTTCATTGACCACCAATCTTTACTGTGCAACATCTCAAGAGCGATCGCTCCGTAGCGCGATTCATCTGGTGAAATAATTGGCCGCATAGCGAGCGGCAATAAATACAGCAATACAAATAGTAGATAGATGTAACCCGTAATGGCTCTTGCGCTCATACTCGTGCAAGCGTATCCGTTCGAACGCAAACCCACCCTTCACGGCCGGAAATTTTTCCGGGACCGATTGAGCCAATTTCAATTTCCGTCATGGGGCGCTTAACTACAAATGGTGAGTTCGATTGATCGACCGCAACTGCAGGGGAGGAGCCACGAAGTGAATTTGTGGTGGCGGGCGTTTCGAGCAGCATGTCTCCAAGCGGCCCAAATGTGTGGCCCGCCGCCAATGCTTGATCCAAAAACGCCTCAAAACAATAGGATTTTGAGCCGCCTTCGCTTTCCGCATGCACAGTGAGCACATGCGGTTTGTCATCGGACATCAGTTGCAACAAGCGGGCGTTCCAAATCTCATCGCGATTTTCCTTGGGCAGCGCCGCCTCGTCATATGTTGGCAAGTCCACCGGAATCTGAGGCTGATCCAGCACGGACTTTCCCACGCGCGGCCGAAACGCGCGCGCAGGTCCACGGCAGTCGCTACGAAATTGAAATTGCCGCGAGCGTGCAAAGTTCAACACCCGCTCACTGCAGCGCCAACCTGGACACGCCGCGCTTTGCGGCTTCTGTCCCAAGACTTCCTCAAAGGCGTCGCATGCCAAAACCAATTGCGCTTCAAGCGCCTCATCAGAAAGTTTTTCAATGCCAACTTGCCATAGGTGATGGTCCCACGCATGCACTCCAACTTCGTGTCCAGCTTTCAGCGGCATGCGCAACTGTTCCTTGAAGTGGCGGCTGATCACGGTGCCTGGCCACAATGTTCCGCGAAACAAAATGTCGTAGCCGTACAACGATGCCGCTTGGGAGCGCAGCATCTTCAGGAAGAAAGCGGGGCGCAGAAGTCGCCACGCATGTCGACCCATGTTGTCGGGGCCAAGCGTTAAATACCAAGTGGCACGAATACCGCGCGCCTCTAAAATGCGCAGTAAACGCGGCAAACCATCACGAGTTCCGCGCACCGTATCCACATCCACACGCAGCGCAATGGGGGCAATGGCCACGGCGTGGTTGCTTTAGTGCGAAGAACTTCGGGACGCTGGAACTTTGTTACCCGCCGCCGCGCCCGTTGCTGGCGTGTTTGGCGCCGTCAAGTTGTGCGTCTTGGCGTGTTGGCGAATGAACCAATCCAAAGTTCGTTCCACGCTTTGACGCGTGGAAATCTTTGGCGTCCAACCTAACGCGTTCTTGGCGTTGCGAATACTTGGCGTGCGGTGCTGCACGTCCTCGTAGCCCTTGCCGTAGTAGCGGGCGCTTTCAATTTCCTCAAAGCCGGCGAACGGCGGAAAGCATGCGCGCAGAGGATGGCGATCAAAGGCCTCAACCAACATTTCCGCAAGCTCGCGAATGCTCGCCTCATTGTCTGGATTGCCAATGTTGAAAATGCCGCCAGTGGCTTTGCCATCCGTGTTCTCAATGATGCGGTACAAGCAATCCACGCCCTCGTCGACATCGGTGAAGCAGCGCTTCTGTTCGCCGCCATCCACCAAAAGAATTGGCGTGCCTTCAACCAAATTTAAAATCAGTTGCGTGATGGCGCGAGAAGAACCAATGCGCGCTGAATCAAGCGTGTCCAAGCGTGGCCCAAGCCAGTTGAATGGACGGAACAAACTAAATTGCAGGCCGCGTGTTGCGCCGTATGCCCAAATCACGCGGTCCAAAAGTTGCTTGGAAGCGCTGTAAATCCAGCGTTGCCGATGGATTGGCCCGGTGACCAAGTTGCTGGTTTCCTCATCAAAGTGCTCGTCCTTGCACATGCCGTACACCTCGCTGGTGCTTGGAAAAATAATGCGCTTGTTGTATCGCACGCAGTCGCGCACCACGCGCAGATTCTCCTCAAAGTCCAACTCAAACACGCGCAATGGATTTCGCACGTACTCAATCGGCGTGGCAATGGCCACCAACGGCAGAATCACATCGCACTTACGCACGTGGTATTCAACCCATTCGCGGTTGATGGAAACGTCGCCCTCGATAAAGTGAAAGCGGGGATGATCCGCGACGTTGCCAATGTTATCCGAGCGCAAATCCATTCCGTAAACTTCAAAACTTTCATTCTTCAACAAGCGTTCCGTCAGATGGCTTCCAATGAAACCATTCACGCCAAGAATTAAAATGGAAGTGGTTTTCTTTTGCGATGACAGAACGCGCTTGCCCAAGCGCATCTTCGCGACCAAGTTCATGTCTTTGGCGATCTGCGCACCGGAACTCCACACGCCATCGGCGGGTTGTCCCTCCACAATTTCAATCGCGCCATTTCCGCACGCCACAATCATTGGATCGGCGCTAAGAATTTCGCCAGGCTGGCCCGATCCTTGCGCGGTTTTTGTGCTCCACACCATGAACTTGCGCTCGCCCGCAAAGGTGAACGCACCTGGCCACGGAAAAGCCACGGCGCGGGTTAAATTGCGTATTTCCTCGGCGGATTTGGTCCAATCAATGTTGCCGTCTTCTGGAGTGCGGCGACCAAATGAGCTGGCGTTTTTCTCTTCTTGCGGGGTGCGCGGCGCCTTGTTGGCTTTGACCAGCGGCAGCAACTCATCAAGCAAATCGCTGGTGGCTTGGCTCATGCTGGCGGTCAATGTGCGCGCGGTGTCGGCAATGTCAATCTTCACCTTGCGCTGTCCAATGATGTCCCCGGCGTCAGCCTTGTCGCTCATGTAATGCAGAGTCACGCCAGTTTCAGTTTCGCCATTCACAAGCACCCAATTAATCGGGCAACGGCCGCGATACTTGGGAAGCATGGCTGAGTGCAAATTAATGCAACCCTTTGGAAACAACTCGCGCACTTTCGTGCCAACCATATTTCGATAGTGGCATGACAAAAGCAAATCGGCCTTCATCTCTTTGATGCGCTCAACCCAAATTGGATGGTCAAGTTTTTCTGGAGCGAACACTGGAATGCCAGCGGCCGCGGCCTCGCGCGCCACGGATGTGTACCAACCACCTTCGGATGGATCATCTCGGTGCGTGAACACCGCGACCACATCAAGACCATTTCGAATTGCTGCTTTCAGCCCCGCGGCGCCAAGTTCGTGATAAGCCAATACGACGGTCTTAATGTGGTTTCCTTAAAAAAAGTATGTGAAACAAAGTGAGATTTGATGGGCAATTCCATTTGCCAATCTAGACAGTGAACAATTTCAACCAATCAACAATCAATTAAGCCATGGTTCGCGCGGGCGTGAAAGCGCCAGCCGAGCCCTGTGATGGTACTTCAGCCAGCGTCTCTCCCACAACATTGTCAAGAATGTAGCGGGGGCGTTCACGCACGTCCGCATGGATGCGGCCCACGTACTCGCCCATCAATCCAAGCGCCACAAATTGCGCGCCAACAAAGAAAAACAGAATTGAGAACAGCGTGAACACTCCGTTGCCGGCCCATTCCGAGCCAAGCACCACCCGCAGAAAGAACAGCATCAATGCAAAGCCAATGGCCATTGCGGAAATACCGCCGCCCACCCATGTTAAAAGTCGCAGCGGACCCGCGGTCATGCAGGTGAGCAAATCAAATTGTAAATTCACAAGTTTGATCACGGAGTAATTGCTGTCACCCGCGGCGCGCGCGGCGTGCGCCACTGGAATTTCCGTCACGCGCTTGGCGAACAAGTTAGCCAGCACAGGAATGAACGTGCTGCGCTCGCGGCATTGCAACATGGCGTCCACCACGCGTCGTTTGTAGGCGCGCAACATGCAGCCGTAATCGTGCATCTGCACGCCGGTGGAGCGGCGCACGATTGAATTGATGATGCCGGAGAAAAGTTTGCGCGCGAACACATCTTGGCGATCGGCGCGAACGCTGCCCACAACGTCGTAGCCGTCGTCAATGGCGACAAGCAACTTTGGAATTTCTTCTGGCGGATTTTGCAAGTCCGCGTCAAGCGTGACCATGACGTCGCCTTGCGCGTTGGCGAAGCCGCACAAAATTGCGTTGTGTTGTCCGTAGTTGCGGTTGAGAATCAGCGACTTTATTTCGCCGGGATATGTTTTGGCGGCCTCGACCAACATTTCGCTGGAGCCGTCGCGGCTTCCGTCGTCAATTAAAATAAGTTCCCATGGGCGATCAAGCGTGCGGCACACTTTCACGCAGCGCTCAATCAGTTGCGGCAAATTCAAACGCTCATTGTGAACGGGAATGACAATTGAAACGCTCGACTTCATCGTGTTGATCCTGTCACGGCCACTTTGGCCACGCTTTTTGGAAGCACTTCTTTAATGGCGCCAACCACATCAAGCACGTCCTCGTTGGCCATGTCTGGAAACATTGGAAGTGTGCATATTCTGGCTGAATTCCACTCGGTATTGGCAAGGCGACCCGCGGCCTCTGGGCGATTTTCGCGGTACCAACGGTGCGTGTGCGACGCCAAGAAGTGAATGCCTGTGCCAATATTTTTCGCCTTCAGCGCTTCCATAAATGCGCTGCGCTCCATTCCGCAGCGGCGCTCATCAACGCGCACCACCAACAAGTGCCGCGCATGTTTGTGCGACCACGTTGGGTCCGCAAGCATGGTCACGCCATCAATGTTGGCAAGTTGCTCGCGGTACATCATGGCCAACTCTTGGCGACGCGCGATCAACGCGTCAAGCCGTGGAAACTGGCTCAGCGCCAACACCGCGTTCATGTCCGGCATGTTTTGTTTATAGCCAGGTTGCTGCACTTCGGCTTGCGGCGAGCGACCTTGTTGCGCGCGATCATGCGCATCAACCGCAAGTCCGTGAAATCGCAAGCCACGAATCTTTGCGGCAAGCGCGCTGTCATCGGTCACAAGCACGCCGCCTTCACCACTAGTAATTGTTTTAATTGGATGCAGCGAGAAAATAGCGGTGCCGCCATTTCCAATTTCGCGCCCCTTGTAATGCGTGCCAATCGCATGCGCGGCGTCTTCTAAAAGATGCACGCCTTTGCGCGCGCACAAGGCGCGAATTGGATCAAGATCAACCGGCGCGCCGGCATAATGAACTGGAATCACAACTTTGGTGCGCACCGTAATCGCGGCTTCAAGCGCATCGGGTGACGCCAACAGCGTGTCGCGGTCGGCATCAACAAAAACATTTCGTCCGCCAAGCAACTCAACCATATTTGGAGTTGAAACCCAAGTCATGGACGGACCAACAACTTCGTCGCCAGGCTTCAGACCAATCGCCTGCAAGTACAAATGCATGAGCGCGGTGGCGCTGGTTGCGGCCACGGCTTCCTTGGCGCCGCAGCGAGTGGCAATTGCGCGCTCCAATTCCGCGACCTTGGGACCGGTGGTAATCCAACCGCTGCGCAAAACCGCAACGACCGCTTGAATGTCCGCCTCGGAAATGGGTGCCTTGCAAAACGGAAGGAAAGTTTCTCGCATGAGCCAAGGATGATAGTGGAAATCCTTGATTTTCCCAATGGGCAGTTGGGATTTTTGATGTTTCGAAGTGCACTTTCTAGTGATCGGAACAACGACGCTTCAATTCAGTCAAGGCGTGGGTTTTTCTTTTGCGCAAATTGGTAGTTTGCTTGCATGGACATCCGAACTATCCGTTGCGCAAAGTCGCAAAGCCAACTTGTGGTTCATGCGGACGCTGGTTGCGTTGCCACCAGTTGGCAAGTGCGCGGTCAAGAAATACTGGCGTTGCCAGTGGCGCTTGCGGAGTTTTTAAAGTCGCAAAAAACGGGCGGCATTCCGCTGCTGTATCCATACGCCAATCGATTGCGCGCGGATCATTTCACGGCGGCGGGCAAAGCGGTGGACTTGTCGCGTGACGCAAACTTAAAGCGCGACGGCAACGGATTTCCCATGCACGGCTTGCTCATTCGTTGGCCGGATTGGGTGGTTACGCAGCCCGCGCCGGATGAATTGCAGGCCAGCATTGTGTGGGGCGACCATGCGCCATTATTCGCCGCGTATCCATTTGCGCACACATTGCGGTTGCGCTGGAAGTTGGGACAGGGCAAGAATGAAAATGCGAATCAAATAGCGGATCAGATCAAGCATCCGCCGACCAATCCAAATACTGATGAACCCCCGCTTGCCAGCATGCTGACGGTGACCACGATCATTGAAGCCGACAAGGGTCAGGATGTGCCCGTATCGTTTGGCTGGCATCCGTATTTAGTGTTACAAGATCGCTCCAATACGAAGTTGCAGCTGCCCGCTCGTCGCGCCATTGCACTAGAGCAAAACGGTTTGCCAATTTCCAAGTCAACGCCCGCGCCTTGGTTACCCACATGCGCGCAATCGGCGGTTGCGCCGCTGGATGATTTATTTGAGTTGGACATGCGCGGCACAAGTGGGGTAGAGCTTGGCAACGCGGCAGCAAGTCAGCTGGGTTCCATTGAAAAATCCGCGCCGACCGCCGCCATCATTGCGCCGCATCAGCGCGTTGAAATGAAATTTCTAAATGGCTATTCGTTTATGCAAATTTATTCGCCCGCAGGCGCCAACTTTGTCTGCTTTGAACCAATGACCGCCACCATTAGCGGCTTGTGTGACGGTGCCGCAGTTGTGAAAGCTGGCGACACATTCACGGCCGCGTTTGAATTGCGCGTCGCATAAATTTTTACCGCAGCAACGCCACGCTTACTTACGCAACTGAAATTCCGGAGGCGGCGGACATGCGGGGTTCACCCACTGAATCAGTGCCGACCACCCCGCGCTCTCCTCATCATGTGGCAAATAGCCGTGAATGGGGCGAACCACTTCCCAGCCATCTTTCAAGTGCACGGTCAACACCGGGTCCACAAGTTCACCGCGCTCAACAGCATCCACATATTGGTCCGGGGTAAAGGCATCTTTGTGTTGCGAGTATCCAGACAAGCGGCTGCCCGCCACCGAACGCCATAAATTTTCATTGCGCACAAGTTCACGAGTGATGTCAGTCAACGCGCGCGCCACGCTGTGATGTTGGTGCCGCGGATGCACCATGATGTCGGCGCAGTACAGCGAGTGGCCTTTGGGATTGTGATCTTCAAAAGTTCCGTGGGCAGTCAAAATATCCCACGAATCATCCAGATGAAAATCAATCATGTTCAATCGCAACGTGAAATGCGCACCCGCAACTTCGCCAGTTGGAATGTGCTGCGCCACAAATTGCCCCTGCGAAAAAACCAAGTGATGTTCGGCAAGTTCTTGCGGCGTGTAAGGCACATCGTGCGGATACACCAGTGAGCAAATTTCAATAATGGCCTGCATGTCGCCAGGTTCCATCAGACGAATGTGGTAGTCGGGGTGAAGTCCGTTGGAATGATGCGTTATGTCTGGCATGTTTGCATCATAAGCGCGCGCATTGTTGCTATCGTTCACAACATAATGCGCAACAAAGCAGGCGTGCTCAAACGGACCGCCGAGGGTCTGGCCGCAAGAAATCCGTGAGCTTTGATTCGACCAGTTTGATTGTGAATGTGTTCGCAGGAATTGTGGGCGTGGAATAGTTCATGTAGGGAAAGAAGCAGTAGAAAGTAATTCCACCGATTTCCGACGCGTGTGCGGCTAAACTTGTTCACATGCATGTCGCCGTGTGACTATCTTTGTCCGCATGAATGAAATGCAGAAACAAATCGCGTCGTTGCAAAGCCGTGTCAAGTATCAGCGCCTGCTCAACATAGTGTTGAGCGTGTTGGTGGTCATGTTGTGCGTGGGTGCCATGAAGCCTTACGGAGTGATCACATGCGATGGCTGGAATGTGCAGGACAAAAATGGCAAGGCGCGCATCACGGCTTTCACGCGTGACGATGGCGGGGCGTGCATGTGGTGGTACGACATGAACGGCCGCGTGCGCATGGACGCAACGACCCGAGTGAATGGCTACGCGGGCTTGCAGGTGTATGACAAGGCCGGCAAGCAACGCGTGGCCACGTTCTCACGTGATGACGGCGGAGCGGGTGTTGCCTGGAGCGACGCGAATGAAAAAGTTCGTATCACAGCCGGAAACAATGCTGACGGGTTGGTGATGCTGCCCACAAAAGATTTGGAAATTGCGCCCGCGAAAGATTTATCCGACGCAAAATAATTGCGCGTGGAGCGCATCAACGCAGTGGTTGTGCTTCCGCATTCATAATGTCTGTGCTCGCGCCAACATGCCCCATGTCCCAGTCGGACGTGGTCTCTATCAAAACCATTTGCGTGCCGTTCACATTGATGCGCTGCTCGCCTTCAAACATGTCGCAACCAACTGCCAGGCACATGTGCGGCGTGGTGTTGTTCATGCAGTACACCAACGCCACTGGCGTGCGTTCGTCCACACTGCGGATAAGCGTTGCCAACAGCAAACTTTTCGAATCGCAGTCGCCGCCGTCAAGCAAAACTTCCCCAGGCGTGCGCAAGCCGCAGCGATAATTTCCATCCTTCACGGAGTCATTGCGTCCATCATCCACTTTGCGATAGGGAATTGCGTTCTGCACAAAACTAGTCAGCGCCTCAATGCGTTGGCGCGCGCTTGGCCTTCCTCGTTGCCCGCTCCAATAGGTGTCAATCACCGCGTTTGCAACATCGCGCACTTGCGCCAAGGAGCTATCAAGAATCCATTGATGATCCGGCGAGATGCTTTGCGCCGAGCAAATAATTCCGTGCTGGGCCAAAGTTTCCGTGATTGCTTTTTCAATCGCCGCCTGCGAGCCATCGCCAACTCGATACGCCACGGAATCAAGCGCATGCTCTGGAAATCCAAAGTAGCGCTCAAACGAGTCGGCCCACGCCTCATTCACCTTGGCGGAAATACGGATGGTCATGGGCGTGCAGTCGGCGCGAAGAAACTTTGTGTCGCCTTCGCGCTTGGCAATGCACGCTTGGTCATCGGTCCACAAAGAAAATTGTAAATTTTGCAAACGCGAACGCGGCGCCAGAAAAATATGTTGCGATTCGTACCACGCGCGGAAGTCCGCATTTTGTGTCAGGGCGAGCGCGCTCTCAAGCGCGGCGGTGGCGGATTCGGCCGTGACCGGAGCGGCGGGGGTTGTGTTGTCGTTTGTGTTTCCAGCCGCGCCACCAGTTGCTGGAACAGTGGTCGCGCCAGTTGCCGTTGTGGCCGCGGGCGCAATCTCACGCGCAACCGTGCGAGTCATGGAGCCTTTGCGAATCGGCCGCTTGCGATCCGGTGAACGCATGCCGCTTGGTGAGGACATGGGCGTTGCAGTTTGATTTGCAGTGACCGTGGTGGCTTGCGTTGTTGAAGTGGGCGCTGGTTCAGTTGGTTCCAAGGCAAAACAAGAACGCATCACTTCACATGGCGCATTCAGCGCGAACGTGGCGACCAAGATCGCGGTGTACAAAGTTGGCGTGTTGTTTTTCATAATTCGTTCTTTCACAGTTTCAATTGTGCGTCACGCATGGCTGCCATTGCGCTAGACCTTCAAGTATTCAGTTTAGCACTTCGAACCAATTGTCAGAAATGGTTTGATGAACAAAAGAATTGCAACGGCGGCGATTGAGGCAAGGATTGCATTCAAGCCTCCGTCCATCACGCTGGCCACAATGCTCCAGCCAGCAAGCGCCATATAAATAATTGGCGTCACTGGATACAACGGCACGCGAAAGGGGCGCGGCGCGTCGGGCATGGTTCGGCGTAGAACAAGCACCGCGGCAACGGACAGAGACGAGAAAAAATTCACCAGCACCGTGAGCAGCCCAAGAATGTCATCAAGATTTCCAATCGCAAGCGACGCAAGGCTGGCGGTCGTGACCACAACAAGCGCGCGCGTAGGAACTCCATTGTCTTTGCGAACACCCGTCCACGCAGGAATCTCGTGCGCGTGCGCCATGGACTCAAGTATGCGAGCGCCAGTGATCACGCCTGAAACAAGCGTTGAAAAAAAGAGCAGCGCAATCACGCCTGTCATGGCGTCTCCCATTGCTGTTCCAAAAATCAAGCGCGCGGCAACGCCACCAATGGCTTGCATTGGCGCGCCATTTGTTTCAAGCATGGCGGCCGGATCAATTACGCGCAGAAACACAAGATTCACGCCGATATACAGCGCAAAGACCAGCACGATTGCGCCAATGATGGATAGCGGAACATTGCGACCTGGCCGCTTCATGTCGCCCGCAATATCCGCGCCAGTGGACCAACCCAGATATGCGAAGCTGACAACAAGCGTTGCGCTTGCCACGGCGCCAGAAATAATTCCTGGATGCGTGACGGCCTCTGTCAAAACAGGCGCGACCATGCGCGATTGGATTGGCCAGAAAAGTCCCGCGCACACAAACACAGCCACAAATCCAATTTTAATAATCGACAGCGCTGTGTTGAATTTGTAACCCGCATGTAGTCCAAATAGTTGCGACACGAACGCGGCGGCAATAGTGAGCGCGGCAATCAGGTTTATATTTAGCGGTGTGGGAAGAAGTTGGTTCACATATTGCGCCAACAGCAATCCCACAACCGCAAGCGAAAGAAAGTAGCCGCACAAAATAGTGACCATAGCCACCAAATATCCGGTGGTGCGCCCAAATGCGCGGCGCGCAAATTCAACGCTGCCGCCAGAGCATGGAATCATTGCGCCAAGTTCTGCAAGCGATAGGCCGCCACACAAAGCGAGTATTCCGCCAATGATCCAAGCGGCAAGAATATTTTCCGCGGTGCCAAGCTTGGCGCCAAATTGTCCGGTGAGTGAAAATATTCCGCTGCCCACCATGGATGCGACCACAATTCCAGTTGCGCCAATGGAACCAATCACGCGAAAGTGATCTGGTTGTTTATGTTCGCTGTTCAGTTGCGTACTGCTCATGGTGTCAGATTAGATGATGTCGTCGATGAAGCCACGGGCGCTCAAACAACTGGCGACACTGCGTGATCATGGCTGCTACCACAAGCTACGGATGTAAAGACAGCAACACAAAAACTTTGGATGTAAGGCCACAGCCTGTTTCCGGTTTTACGATCAATAACAATAGTCAGTGTTTAAGCGGAAACAGTTTTGTATTCACAAACACGGCAACTGGTGCAATATCATATCTTTGGAAGTTTGGCGATGCAACTACATCAACCTCTACTTCTCCTTCGCACAGCTACA
>CAIKXA010000104.1 GCA_903831295.1 uncultured bacterium
ATCATGGCATTGTCGCGAATGTATTGGCGCACTTCGGCGCGCGAATAATCCATACGCGTATCGCCCCAAGGTGTTTTGGCGCGCGTGGTGTCGTTGTAAAAATAAATGCCGCCCAAATTGTTCTGGCTCCAACCATCAAACTTCCACATGTCCAAGTCATTTGGACCAAGATGATTGAAGACCACATCGTTCAACACCGCGATTCCGCGCGTGTGACATTCATCCACAAATCGTTTCAAATCATTGGGAGTTCCGTATGAGCTTTCAACGGAGAATGGATAACTGGGGTTGTAGCCCCAAGAAATGTCGCCGGGAAATTCCGCCATGGGAAGCAGGTCCACGCAATTCACGCCGAGCGATTGAAGGTGGTCCAACTTTGCAATGGCGTCGGTGAATGTTCCGGGCGCTGAGCCATCTGGAACCCAGAACGTGCCGATGTGCATTTCATACACGACAAGTTCATTCCAATTTGCGATTTGAAAATCGCTGTTGGTCCACGAATATGAATTTGGGTCGTACACCACGCTGTAGCCAACGCTGTTGGTGAGATCGCGTGCGCGCGGATCATTTTTCTGCGTGTAGACGTTGTTGTACTTCATCGCGAATTTGTATTGAACCGCGGCGCCCACATTGGGAACATCGCCAGACCAAAATCCGTTGCCTTCACTAGCCAGTTGATGCGAAGTGTTGCTGTAAAAGTTCCAACTACCAGCCACGCTTACGGCTTGAGCATTGGGCGCCCACACGCGAAAGGTGACGCCCTTAGTGGACAGTCCAACTTTGTATGGAATTGCGCCAATGCCAGAGCGGGTGGAGGCCACAAGTTGGGCGGCGCTTGCGATTGAAACGCACAAACTTGCCGCCATAGTGGCGACGCTAGTTGCTGCAATCAAAGACTTGACGGATTTAATCAAGAGTGCGGTCTTTCTTTAATAAAGGCTTGTGTGCAACAATATGCGCTGAAACATAAATGAAGCAAGATAATAGTTACAGATTTCACTATTTCGGGACACGAGTGCGCATCAATCCATCAAGCTCGCATTATAGGGCGTTATTTTATTTTTCCTGGCAGCAACATCTTCTTGATGTTGTTGAGGTCCACATATGTGTCCCCATCTGAATCCACATAGCCAGCTCCTGAAGTCCATTTTTTTTGCAACTCGCCTGCTTTCATGTCGGGGCTTTGAATTTCATAACTGTCCACGCTGCCATCCACGTGGGCCATATTGATGGAACCCGGATTCCAAACCGCGGGGACGTCATACCACTTTGCGTTGGAGTAGGTGACTGGCGCAGTTCCGTTTGTAACAACCGTGACTTCGGGGTTGCCCATAAATCCACCCATGTTCCAACCCAAAATCCCTTGGGATTGATCCCATTCAGGGATCGCCAATAAAGTTTCCGATGGCTTGGGAATACGCGAAACCGTTCGGGTATCAAAGATGTAGGGCTTGGTGGAAATATTGCCGGGCATTCTGTAAAAATCATCGCAATACATCACCCCAACAAACGCATTCAGCGAGTAACTGCGAACGCGTTGAGTGGGATCTTGCGGACTTTTATATGCAGTTTCGCTACCGATGTAGTCGTAGAGGCTTCCTTTTTGCAGGGCGATTGGGGTTTCATATTTATTAAATCCTGACGATTTGATCGCTCCCGGTTCTGTCAGATCAGTGCGAACCCAGCCCGTGTATTTGTTGGCGGCGTCTTCGCGTACAGATGAAGTTGAATCGGTTGGATCAATTTTCAACCCAGTCCAACCCGCTGGAGTGTCAGTGCGCGGACTTGGCAAGCGACCCTTGTTTGATTCGCTATATGTGTTGGCCGCAATTCCAATAGTTCGCAAATTTCCCCGGCACATTGTGGCGCGGCTGGATTGAGTGGCGCGTCCCACTCCAACCAAGACCAGCGAAACAATCAGAGACAGGATTGCAATGACCACTAGAAGTTCAATCAAGGTGAAGCCCGCGCGGCGAGCTCGCGTAGTTGCGCGGGTGAATCTGAAAGTGATAGACGTTGGCGCTGTCGCAACACTATCTTCACCGAATCCAAACATAATCGTTGAGTTCATGGAATTTCAGTGACTTTCTGCGGCGTACATCTGCCTCAAAGTTGGGCCAATCGTGAACGCATTTGCAATGGATGAATTAGTGCCCGAACAAATTTTGAGTGACAAACATTCCTTTGGCCTCAAAATAGGCCAAGGCTTCAGGAACACTTCGGAACACCTTGGTGGCGGTTTCAGAAATAAATGGACTTGGAGATTTTTTTGGTTTCCAGACCACATAAACCTCTTTGGCGTGCTCAAAGGCGTGTTGCAATTCGCGCTCCACGCCGCTGGAAAGACCGGGAATTCCGCCTGGAAGTTCCGGCACCAAACTCACGATCATGTCGCTTTGGTCAATCAAGCGGAAGTCGCGCATATAAATTTGTCCGTCAACATCGCCGGCAATATCAAGCACATCGCGCACGGCAAGGCGAAGTTCCGGCGAACCTTTGCGGGCGCCAAATGTGTGCGCCGCAACAGTGATGAAATCTTTTCCGTCGCGCGCCGCGGCAAGCGCGTTTTCCAGAAGCAACTTTTCATCAACGTCGCCTGGATCGAATGAGATGAAATGCTTGGCCAACTCGGCGCGGAAATGGTCAATCTCCGCAAGCACATCGGGCATGTCCACCACATGGCTCATGGGGAAACTTGGATACACCTTGCGCATCTCCGGACGATTGATCATGCGATACGCGGTTTCAGTGGTGTCGACTTGGCGGCCACGGCTTAGGATAAAAAATCCGCCAGGGCAACCAAGCGCTTGCGCCATCAACTCGCTGGCCAAGATTTCTTCCTCGCGCCACACCATGCAATCTTTCAGCGTGGCGTCAAGTACATGGTCGGCGTGCAGACGCGCGTGCACCACTTCAACATTGTCCACCATGCAAATAAACATGTCGGGTTGCAAGCGCTTGAGAAGATCAAAATCGCATGCCGCAAACAAGCCGTGGCGCCAACGGAAAGTGGCGTGCGTATTCACGATGATGTTTGGATGTTGATCCGCTGGAGAAACTTGGCTGATGATGTCCTTGAATGCCGAGCGGCGCAGGCTGGCCAAGCGGCTGAGAGGCAAATCAAGAATGCGGCCAGGTTTCACATCGGCGGCTTCCGCGTACATGAGGTCGCCCACATGAAATACTTCCAGGGTTTCGCCACGCTCCCCGGCAAGTTTTTGAACCGCCTTCAGGTAAGGTTTTTTGTCCATTCCAACTTGACCGGTGATGACTGCTCGCATGCAAAGAGTGTAACTACAAACTCACCAAATGAATGGGGTATAAGTGGTTTTTTGAGTAGCTACCCGTTCGTGCGGAAGTATTCATTTGCCCAGTGTGTCCCAAATGCATGAGCTAAATGGCGGATTATTTTACAGGCGCGACAATGGTGGGGGCGTTTCTTAAATACTCGTCAACAGCGCCACGCAATGCACTTCAATGGCGCGGCCTTCGCCAACAGCATCCACGTGTTCGTGCGTCTTGCCCTTCACATTGATTTGGCCGACGTGGCAACCCAGAAGATGAGCCAGATGGGATTTGATTTTTTCTTTCACTGGACCAATTTTAGGACGCTCGCAAATCACGGTGGCGTCGAGGTTGCACACTTCAAATTTTTTCTCGCGCATCAACTCCAACGCGTGGCGCAAAAAATGCGCACTGTCTTTTCCTGCCCAGCGCGGATCGGTATCTGGAAAAAGTTGCCCAATGTCTGGCAACGCAAGCGCGCCAAGAATGGCGTCTGTGATGGCGTGCAAAAGCGCGTCGCCATCGGAGTGGCCGACGGGACCACGATCATGTTCGATACAAATACCGCCAAGAATAAATGGTTTGCCTTGACCCACTGGAGTGAGCGGCTCAAGTCGATGCAGGTCGTAGCCGTGTCCAACGCGAATCACTTTAATTGTCGGAGTTGGGGGATGTTTTTGTGGGAATTTTGCCGCCTTGAGGGGTGGCAGACGGTGGCCGATCAGCGGCTTGATCAGTGCGCAATCGAACCGCGGCATTGGGCTCCGCCCAAATCGGACCTTTGCGAATATCTATATCAATGCGCCTCGCGCTTGCTGGCGGGCATGTCAATTGATTATCTAATTTTCCATTTTGCGTTCCAGCGGCCCAGACCGCGTACACCATTCGGTCTGGCGTGTAGACGGGATCGTCACCGCCGCCCTCAAGAAAGTTGAAGGTGAGTTGCTGCTCTGGAGGAATTTCCATCACGAAGAATTTTTCCTCGGTTCGAACATCGGTCACAGAAACCGTAAGCGGCTGCATGCTGGTGGAGATGTATGTGTAGCCGCGGCCCGAGGACGGCATAAAGCCACCATCGGGGGAGTAGCAACTTACAAGTGTGGCTAGCAGCGCAATCAGGAATGTGGATCGGAAATGATTCATACGTTTTATACTTTAGCGGACAATCGACAATTCTGCGAAACGATTTCCGCGCGCCTCGTAATTTTGAAACTGATCCCAACTGGCGCACCCTGGTGAAAGCAACACCACGTCGCCGGGGCGGATTTTGCCGCGAATGATTTGAATCGCATTTTCCAATGTTTGGCAATTTGTGCCGCCATTTACGGCTAAATCTGCGGCGGCAGTTCCAATGGAGTACAGACCCGCAAGGCTTGGAGTGAGCGCCGCAAGTTCGGTGAGATCCGCTCCCTTGCTCACCCCGCCAACGATGAGATGAATTTTGCTGGCATCTGGAAAACTATTCACCGCGAACAAGGTGGCCGCGGGAGTGGTGGCTTTGCTGTCATTTATCCAACGCACGTTGTCGCTGTGGTGGGCCAATGAAAGTCGATGAGGCAAGCCCTTGAAGAGATTCATTTTTTTCACCAAGACGTTTGTGGTTGCCGCCACGTCAATGCTGGAGTTGTCGCTTTGTAGCGCGCCGACGCAAGCGTGCAACGCCAAGAGTGCGTTATGTTTATTGTGCTGGCCAATGAGTTGCATGGATTCAAAGAGCGGCAAACTTTGTTCCAACTGTGGATTCAGTGTGACGTTGCGCCACCAATCTCCCGCGGGCAACGCGGCCCATGTCGCGGCCTGAGTTGGTGATTCAATTTCAAAGCGTGAAAGAAATATTTGATGAGTCGCGGATTGATCGCGAATCACTGATTTACTTGCGCTGTAGTGGGCGGCATTGCCATGCCAATCCAAATGGTTGTCAGAGAGATTGGTGAGC
This sequence comes from uncultured bacterium, assembly GCA_903831295.1. Lineage (GTDB taxonomy): Bacteria > Planctomycetota > Phycisphaerae > Phycisphaerales > SM1A02 > SYAC01. The sequence continues at coordinate 5,222 of CAIKXA010000104.1, forward strand.
ACGCCAATTTTCGCGCTCCAATGTGGATTTCCTGAATCGGGTCCAAGCCACCACAACATGAAGCTGGAGAGTTCAAGCACCAGCCACTCATTTTGCCCAATTTTTGGGTAATTCTGCAGCAAACTGCCGCCAATGTTGCCAGCGAAATGGGCGCGGTGGCCGTTGTATCCGTTGAGCGCCGCGTGGATCAACGCGGCGGTGGTGCTCTTACCAGAACTGCCAGTGACGGCGATCACGCGTTGCGCTGGAATTTGTTGCAATGCCAACCGCAATTCGGTTGTCACGGTCGCTCCAGATTCGCGCGCCGCCAACAAATATGGATTGGTCCACGGCTTTGCCACAGCTGGGTTGGCGACCACCACTTGAGCATTTTTGAAATCTGCAAGATCGTGTCCACCAAGACGCAAGCGAACCACGCCGGATTCAATCAGCGGGGAAATTGTTGCGATGGATTTCGTCAACTTTTCCGCGGGCGCTAAATCGGTCACCAGAATTTCTTTGGCGCCGTGTTGCGCTAGCCATTGCGTGGCGCCAATGCCGCCGCCGAACGCACCAAGACCCATGACGAGACAGCGTTTGTCTTGGATATTGGATTCATCACGAAGAGTGTTGGATGAAGTCATGTGCGGTGAAGTCATTGGTCGCGGGGCGATCACGACATCTTGAGATCGTTTTGGCCCAACTGCAGCAACTCTTCCGAGTAATTGGTTGCGGCCTTACGTTCCGTAAGCGGTCCTTGCGCGTCGCCGCGTAAAAATTGGCGGATTAAGCGGTCTTTTTCATTCAAGTTCACAGCGTCTTCCACTGAAGTTTTACGCAACGCGTCAAACGCCTGCCGCGTGTCAATCATCAAGGCGCGACCCTTGTCAAGCATTGTCATGCGGTCAGCGATGGTGAAGGCGCTGTCCATTTCATGGGTCACCACCACGCTGGTCACGCCAAGTTTGCGCGTGAGATCAAGCATGAGTTGATCAATTTCCGCGCTGGTGACGGGATCTAGACCCGCGCTGGGCTCGTCATAAAAAAGAATCCGGGGATCAAGCGCCAAGGCGCGCGCCAAGCCAGCGCGCTTTTTCATGCCGCCGGAAATTTGCGACGGAAATTTATTGGCGTGCTCGCGCAGTCCAACCAACTCCAATTTAATCATCACTTGAATTTCAATAATGTGCGAGTCCAACTTTGTGTGCTCGCGCAGCGGCAGCGCGATATTGTCGGCGATGCTCATGCTGTTGAAGAGCGCACCTGATTGGAAAAGAATTCCAAACTTTTTTCGCACGGCGTCCAAGCCCGCCTCGCCAACGGTGGCAATCTCCTCGCCAAAAATTTTGATGGAGCCCTCGCTGGGTTGCAAACTTCCAATCAAATGTCGCAACAGCGTGCTCTTGCCGCAACCAGAGCCGCCCATGATCACCATGGTCTCGCCTTCGGCGATGTCCAAATTAATTCCGTCAAGCACGGTTTGGGGACCGAAGCGTCGAACCAAATTGCGAATTTCAATCACGTTTGCCATGGACCTCAGGCTACCAAGATGATGCATTCAACACTGCTCAAGCCAAGCATGCGAGATGTTGCGCGCCGCTCACGGAGTCTGTTGTGCCTTGGCGGGCGCCGTGGTGGTGTTGACGCCGCCACTTGATTCAGGCGCTGTAATTTCGCCGAGCTTGCGGGTTTCCAAAGCTGGTGGCGCGGGTTCGCCTTCAGGAAATAACACGTCCGCGTTGGCCGCGTCTAAAATTCGCAAAGAACGCCAAATCATGCTGCTTTTTCCTGTTTTTTGATTGAAGCGTTCAAGGCCCAAGTCCGCCTCAATTGGTCCGGACGAAAAAATAATCGTGATCGGAATCACCACCATGGATCGCTTCCAAGATTGTTCCAAGGGCGTGGCGCGTTGTTCGCTGATATGCGCGGAAATGTATTTCCCATAGCGATCGCTCACGAACGTGGTGAACTGCGCAAGTTGCTCCTGCGAGAGGGCGGTGGCGGGGCCGTCCCATTCCCTCTTCATGCCTTGTGTGTCATTGGCAAACAGTGGAGTTAGCGCAAGCGATGGACCAAGCACAATGGTGCGCAAGCCAGAGATCCAAAACATCCATGACGCCAAAATAGTGCAGACCACTCCAAATGAAATAGCCGTCCATGCAAGCCATGCGCCTTTGGTGTCGGGATTTTTTTTCAGACTTCGCAGAGCGAAAGCGCCCGCGCCCGCGCCGATCAATGTCATGGGCGGACAGAAAAATGGAATGCAGAACATGGCTGCAAGAACCGCGGATCGATTCCACGAACGCGCGGGTGCGGTGGGTTCATCACTGTCGACAATGGGTTGGTCGTTCATTTTTGTAGTGTTGCTTGGATTCATAAATTGGCATTGCCAAATGAAATGCAGCGCTTTGTTGAGACAATCATATTTATGGTTTCTCTGACAGGGGCTTGCTTGGTTGGTTGGTTGATTGCGTTGCCGGCGCCGCGGGGGCCAGAACCAAGTCGCCCAACTTTGCGTCATCCACGGTGAGCTCAATCAGGCGCGCGGCTGGAATCCATTGCGCGCTTTGTGGAACCAATTGAAAAACCGCGCTTCCCGTGGCGTCTTTTCGCTCAAATCGAAGCGTGATGGCGGAGGTCATGGCCACGTTCAACATGCCTCCATCGCCCACTTGGCTTACAAACGAAACATCTCGCAATTCACCGTAGCGTTGGTTGGCCTCGTTGGCGAAAATTTTCAGTTGCTCCGCGGTTGGTGCTGGGCGCGCGGAGGGTGAAAGCGGGCTGGGTGCAATGTCGATCACGCACGCCGCGTACTCGTTGGCGAAAGCGGAGCGAATGCTGGCGCTCATGTTGCGATCTAGGTTTTTCATTACCCAATCGCTGAGCGCCTCAAGCGTGACGGCCTGCACCACCAAGCCAACCAAACTTAAAATCATTGCCGCGCGCGCGAGTTGTCTAGAGCGGCGATCTTCACTGCTGCGAAGGCGCCAAATACTGGCGATCGCTAGAGGCGTGGAAATAAATCCAACAAAGGGGCAACAAGGCACCGGAGAAAGAATTGCCAATCCAAACGCAATTGTGGCCAGCACGGATCGCGGCGGTTTAGGCACCAGCGGAACGCGCGACTCTTGATTGGTTGGGGGTGGTGGGCTGATTTGCGACATGAATGAGCAAGATATAGAAAAAAAGAAAGTCCTCCGCATCGTTGAGGATGCGGAGGACTGAAGAGTGTAGAAAGGAGGCTGTCTACAAATGATTGTTACAGTGAATTATGCCTTGCGGCGGCGTCCAAAGAACGCACCCGCCACGCCAATCAAAGCCACGGCGCCTGGCGCAGGAAGTGGAGGCGGAATAAAGTCGTAAACCAAGGGAACTGCAGACGTTGATTGGGTTGGTGAACCATACGTAGTGCGGTTTTGCTGCTGAACTGTTCCACCAATCTTAATTGTGTAAGTAGCCAAGAATTGCAATTGAAGATTGGTTGTAGTACCCAAATAACTAGTGACATCAATTACAAAGTGACCCAACATGATCTTCAAGTCGGCATAACTACCAGCCTTGTTCATCGTGTTGTTTGGATCAGCGGAGTACCAACCTGGTCCAGCGTTGGTGGTTGTAGTTGTTCCAGTTCGCAAGGTGCCAAAGCCACTTGTTGAAGAACTGTAGTTGGAAAAGCTTGGATCCTTGGCAAGTTGATTGCCGCTATCAGGATTGCCAGCTACGTCTTGGGTTCGACCGCCGATGGTGACAAATGAATCCACAAGACCATCTGCGTTGTCAAAATCAGGATTCCAACCCTTATTGGTGCCAGTTCCTTGCATAAACAATACGCCGTTGGTTGTAGTGGCATTTGTGGCGGTTTGAAGGTTGGCCACGCCGTTTTTTACGGTGCTAATGAAGGACTTTGTGGCTGCACTGGTGTTCTGGCCGTACACATTCACGATGTAATCAGCGGCGTTATCGCAATTCACGAATACGTCGATGGATGAATATGTTTTGGTAACACCGCCTTCAACGCGAGTGATATAACTTTGAACACCCGAGTAGCCGGTGACAGCAGCATGAGTGCTTGCGGCGATAACGAGTGACGCAGTGGCAAAAGTGAAAATAGAGCTTTTCATTTCTTTCCTTTTCCCTCTCTTCAAGAGGTACAAATTATTTACAGAGATCCTTTTCCTTTCGGTTCAGAGACAACATGTCTTTGAACCCGATCCCTGCTGAGTGATCTTCCGCAGAGTCCAATTCAAATGTTCCAATGCAAATGAACATCTTTGAATTTTTTTAAGTTTTATGATTTCAAGGACCGACGGTGCGCTTTGGGCGCTATTCGAAGTGGCAAAAGCCGCTATTTCAGGCTTGCAAAGGCATTTATGACGCAATGTCTGCGGTTTACGGGACTAGTGTGTTTGCGGACTTCGTGCCAACATTGCTCTTGGGGCCTGTTGCGGAATGCGTAATGAGTGCCCCATGCATCAGAAGTGCGGAACTGTTCTGCAGCAGCACGGGAACAATTCGCCCAACAAAATCGTTCGCGTTCGAGCCGTGCGGGGTGTCCATGCTCACGATCAAATCTCCAGCGGTGCGGCCGCGCAATGTTGCGCGCGTTGTATCGATTGAGTTGTTCGCGTTGCGCTCCCAGCGCAATTCAACACCACCACGAATTGGTTGCGCGTCGCGTTGTGTGCAGACTTCTTCAATCAATACATCCACGGTGCGGCCAACCCACGCCGCGTGAACGCGCGCGCTGGTTTCGCTTTGCAGATTCAACAGCACATTGTTGCGGAGTTTTTTAAGTTCGTTGGAAATGTCGTCTGGGAAGCGGTCGATGGCCGCGGTGCCGGGGCGCGGCGAATACTTGAAGATGAAATTGTTTTTGAAGGGAAGCTTTCGCACCATGTCGCAGGAGGCTTCAAAGTCCTCGTCGGTTTCCGTGGGAAAGCCCACGATGAAATCCCCCGCGATCGTTGCGTCGGGAAGAATTTCCAAAGCCTCGGCGGCGAAAGTTTCGTATTCGCCGCGGGTGTAGCCGCGATTCATAAGTTTAAGAATGCGGTCGGAACCGCTTTGCGCGGGCGCGTGTAAATAGCGGCAAATGCGCGGGCAGTCGCGCATGGTTTCTAGAATGTCGCGGCCGAAATCGCGCGGGTAACTGGTTACAAATCGCAGGCGCGCTATGTGCGGTACCTCATCGTGAATGCGCCGCAGAAGTTGCGCGAATGTGGTCACGCGATGGCCCGCGGGAATTGCGGCGCGAAAGGCGGCGAGGCCAGGACCAATTTGCGGCGCCTCGCGGCCACTGATAGTGACGGCGGCGCCGTGTTGGTATCGATAGTGGTTTACGGTTTGTCCAAGCAGCGTGATTTCAATGGCGCCAGCGTCGGCAAGTTTGCGGCACTCATCAATAATGTGGTCGGGCGGTCGATGCACTTCGGCGCCGCGCGTGTTTGGAACCACGCAATAGGTGCAGAATTTATTGCAGCCGCGGGTGATGCGAACTTGGGCGGCAAAGGCGCTGCGCCCAGCGACAACGGGATCAAACGCGCGGGAAAGATCAAGGTTTTCTAGGTCGTCCTGCACGGCGCTTAGGGCGGCACTACGGCGCGTGCGGTTGCCGGCAAGGGCGGTGCGTTCGGCGGCAGTTGCGGCTTCGGAGCGGCGGGCGGCATCGATCAGCGAAGGCAATTTGTCCAGTTCACCAGGCCCGCACATGATGTCAACCTGGGGATAGCGCTGTAATAAAGCCAAACCATCCCGTTCCGCCATGCAACCCAGCACCCCCAGCAAGATATTTTCGCCAGCCAGCTTGCGCTTGCCCACAATTCCAAGGCGTGAATACACCTTGCTTTCCGCATGTTCACGCACGGAACAAGTATTGAAAAGCACAACTTGGGCGTCGTCGGGATTGTCGGAAAATGTGTAGCCCAAGGTGCTGAGTTGGCCACGGACCAACTCGGAGTCGAGCTCGTTCATTTGGCAACCAAAAGTTTCTAGATAAACCGTCGTGGCGGACATAAGAAGCAGTCTAGTGCGGCGCCACGGTTTGCCGATGAAGAAACATGCGCGCTGGACAAGGACTTCTATTTTTTGTGGTGGCTTTATTGGTCACCGGAACCGTCATGGTGAATTCCGCCTCATTGACATCCACCACCGGTGAAGGCGTGTCGTTGTTCGATTTATTGCTGGGGCGAAACACATGGTTCGCATTGGCTTCGGTGGCTGCACTGTGGTTGGGAACGCGAGTTTCCGTTGAGCGGGTGTTCTCATTGCGCGGCTTATCAAGTCCGATTCCGTGGATCGTGTTGGTGATGTTCCTTGGATTGTTGTTGGTTCATGTGCCAGGCATTGGACGCGAAGTGAATGGCGCGCGCAGATGGATCACGATTGGACCGATCGGATTGCAGCCCAGCGAACTTGTGAAGTGGGGCATGCCGGTTGTGATCGCGTGGCATTGTTGCCGTCGCGCGGGCGGTCTAGGAACATTTTGGAAAGGCTTTATTCCGCCGCTGTTGTTCGTGAGCTTCTTCGCTGGATTGGTGGCGCTACAAGATTTAGGAACAGCTGTGTTGATTGAAGTTGTCGCGATCGCAATGTTGATCGCGGCGGGCGCGCGATTCTGGCACGCGTTGATGTTGCTGCCGGCGGCCTGCGTCGCGGTTGGCGCGTTGATCATCACGAGTCCATATCGAGTGAATCGAATTCTTGCTTACATGGATCCATTCGCGGATGCGCAAGGCAAGGGCTACCACATCATTCAAAGCATGGCGGCTATCACGGGCGGCGGGTTGCCTGGGCGCGGACTTGGAAATGGCGTGCAAAAGTTTGGCTACTTGCCCGAATCAACAACCGATTTTATTTACGCCATTGTGTGCGAGGAGTTGGGAATTGGCGGAGCGATTGGCGTGCTGGCCATCTTTGTGCTGTTGGCGGTTTCGGGGTTGGCCATCGCCACGGCAACCGCGAAAGTGAAGGAAAATGACGGCAAAATAAAGGTGGTTTCATTGGTGACCAATTTTGAATCGCTGATCGCCATGGGCTTCACGCTGACGGTGACCATGCAGGCTTTGATTAACGCTGCGGTGGTGACGGGCCTGGCGCCGACCAAGGGAATTGCGTTGCCACTTATTTCACGCGGCGGCACTGGATGGATTTTGACGGCGTTTAGTTTGGGAATGGTGGCCAGCATCGCGGGCGCTTCCGATCGGCGTAGAAAAATGTTGGAGAGCGCGGGCAAGCTTGTAGACACTGTGAAGCCTGATGCAACTTTGGGCGCAAATTTGAACGCAGGTTCTGTCGTTGGTTGCGCGGCAACGAATTAGGCGCGCGTATGAGTGAAGTTTCGCACTCCGATTCACAAGACGCATTGAATATAAAAAACCAGTCGCATGTGCTTCATGCGCGTCCATCACGTGACGCAAATCAAAGTGGCGCTACGCAGGGTGGCGCCACGCAAGGCGGCGTTAGTAATAGTGGTGATGACAACAGTGGCGCGGTTGGGTTTGCTGGTGGTGGTTCTGGCGGACACATCAGTCCAGGTATTGCAATTGCGGAACGGCTGGCAGCTCGGGCGCCGCACATGAAGAGCGTGTTCTTGTGCAGCACTCGCGCCATAGACGCGGACATGTTGCGTCAAGCCGGCGCTATTGCGCAGCCCATGCCCGCGTCGCCGCCGTCGTTGAAACATGCTTTGAAGTTTGTGCGAAATTTTTTGGCGGCCAAGAAACGCGCCACGCAAGTGATGCGCGAGTACGACATTCGCCATATCGTGAGTCTGGGAGGATTTGTCACGGTTCCAGTGGTATTGGCGGCAAAAAAGCTGGGAATTCCAGTGACTTTGCTCAATTTGGATGCCACGCCAGGCAAGGCAAATCGATTTGTGCAGTCAAGGGCCACGCATGTTCTAAGCGCGGTGGTGGCCAATGATTTAGCGCGTTGGGATGGAAACGCGTTGGGGTTTCCGGTTCGCCACAGCGCTGTTGCACCCGCGAATGCGCCGCAGTGCAGGGAGCAACTTGGATTGGAGGCTGCTCGCTTCACGCTGCTGGTCACGGGCGCGTCGCAAGGCGCGGCAAGTTTGAATCAATTTGTTCCGCACTTCGCGGCGCGCAACAAAGACTTGTTTGCGAATTGGCAAGTCTTGCATTTGGCCGGCGGCAACGCGCTTGATGCGGCGCAGTTGCGTGGCGATTACGCGCGCGCTGGAGTGAAGGCCGTGGTGGTGGCGTTTCAACATCAGATGGGCTTGGCTTGGGGAGCGGCGGATTTGGCTCTTACGCGCGCTGGCGCCAACAGTGTTGCCGAAGTGGAAATGAACAATGTGCCGGCGGTATTTGTTCCGTATCCATTTCACCGCGACTTGCACCAGAAGGCGAACGCGCAACCACTGGTGGATGCGGGCGCCGCGGCAATGGCGCTGGACAAACTGGATCGCGATTTCAACATGCAATCGATTGGTGTTGTGCTTGAAAAATTAATGGCCGATGGCGGCGCGCGTAACGCCATGCATGCGGCGCTTGTGGCCATGCCCAAACGCGATGCGGCTGATCGCGTGGCGCAGTTGGTGCTTGCGGATTTAAAGCATCGCTGAAGCGGCGTATTGGCGTGGCGTTGAAATGCAAGAAAGCCCTACTATTAAAGTAATGCGACGATCCGCGCTTCATGATGAATTGGAAACATTTGCCCGATCCCAATCGAATCGGCGCGCGGAAATAGTGCGCGCGGCGGACAGGGAATCGGCGCAAGTGACCATGCCCGCGGCCAGTGAAGTGATGTGGATTCCCTATGGACCATCTGAGGAGGCGCAGTGCGTGGAAATTGCTGCGGATGTTGGAGCGGCGGCGGCCGAGTACGCGGCCATTCGCCGTGGAGTGGGCGTGATGGATTCCAGTCAACGCGGAGTGATCGAGGTGCGCGGCGCGCAGCGCATCGCGTTTTTACAACGCATGGTTACGCAAGATATTTCCAAGATGGTCGTGGGCGAGGCGCGCGAAAGTTTTTGGTTGAATCGCAAGGGGCGCATCGAGGCGGATATGTGTCTGTGCGAATTCGCCGATTGCATGCGCATTGATCTGGATCGATTTGTCGCCAAAGATGTGGCGGAGCAATTGCAGGCGTTTGTGTTTGACGAGGATGTGGCCATTCGCGACGCGTCGGATGAATACGGCAGACTTTCGTTGCACGGCGCCGCCACATTGCGTGCGTTGGCGGAGATGGGAGTGGATGCGGATGGGTTGCGCGCAAATTTGTGCGTGGTGGGTGGCGCGATCGACGGACGCGAAGTGTGGTGCGCGCGGCGCGATCAAACTGGCGAAGTGGGTGTGGAATTATTTTGCGCGTTGGCGGATGTCGCCGCGATTTGGCAGCATGTGCTTGAGCACTGTTCACGCGGCGGCATTGTCGCACGGCCAGTGGGTTGGAGCGCCTACAACGCCGCGCGAATTGAAGGGGGAACGCCGCTGTTTTTGGTGGATTTCGGCAAGTCGAATTTGCCCCACGAAAGTGGCGTGTTGGCGCGGCGGGTGAGCTTTAAGAAGGGCTGCTACTTGGGCCAGGAAGTTGTGGCGCGCATGGAAAGTTTGGGCAAGCCCAAGCAAATGTTGCGCGCGCTTCGGGTGCAAGGCGAGGCGATACCAGTTTCGGGCGCTCAGATTTTCGCGCCCAGCGCGGATGGATCTGGAAATTTTGGCGACTGTGTTGGCGCCATCACCAGCAGCACGCCCGCGCCCATGCTTGGCGCGGCGGGCGTTGCGTTTGGCATGATCAAAACCGTGGCCGCGGCAGCGGGCGCCGAAGTTGTCATCACGGCTGAAGGCGAATTCACGCGCGCCACGATTCAAGACAAACTTTCCTTTTTGCCGGAGTCAACATCATGAGCATTGAGCCGGAATTTATTTTATTTGTGGCCGCTGGCGTTCTCACCATTTTGGTCGCGGTGGCGGCCTTCTTTGGCTTGCGAAAAATTTTGCGTGAAGAGCGCGAACATCCGCCAGGAGATGGGGCATGAGCGTGGCGCGTTTCATGCGCATCACCGAAGTTGGCCCGCGTGACGGACTGCAGAACGAGCCGCTGGCGATTTCCACCGCGGCAAAAATTGCATTTATAAACGCGCTTTCCAAGGCAAATTTCGCTGAAATTGAAGTGACCAGCTTTGTGCGCGCCGACCGAATCGCGCAACTGGCCGACGCCGCGCAAGTAATGGCTGGCATCACGCGCGCCGCGGGAACCGTGTACTCGGTGTTGGTTCCAAACGAGCGCGGACTTGATGGAGCGCTGGCCGCGGGCGCGGGAAAAATTTCCGTGTTCGTAAGCGCCAGCGAAAGTTTCAGTCAACGCAATGTGAACGCATCGATTCATGAATGTTTGGAAAGATTGCGCCCTGTTGTGTCGCGAGCGCGCGCGGCCAAGTTGCCTGTGCGCGGCTATGTGAGTTGCGTTGTGAAGTGTCCGTACGACGGCGCGGTCTTGGCGGAGCAAGTGCGCCAGGTGTGTGCGCAACTTTTAGAATTGGGCGCTACAGAATTGGATTTGGGTGACACCATTGGCGCGGCGGTTCCTGAAGACATGGATCGATTGTTGGCGGGTTTGGAATCAGTCGCGGCGCCAAATGAGCTCACCCTGCATTTGCACAACACATCTGGCCGCGCGATCGAGGTGGCCGAGCGCGCGATCGCGCTGGGCGTTGTAAGTTTTGATTCCAGCGCTGGCGGTCTTGGTGGCTGCCCATTTGCGCCGGGGGCGCCTGGAAATGTGGCCACCGAGGACATGCTTGAACTAGCGGCGCGTTTGGGAATTGAAACTGGCGTGCGCGCCGACCAAGTGCGCGCGGCCACGGCTCAATTACGGCAGGCCATGACTATCGCCCGCGCGAGTTAAACAATCTCGCTGAATGCGCCAGGCATTGCAAAGAATCGCGCCAGTGGGTCACATTGCCTTGCTTTGTTACGCCAAGGACCAAGCAAGCAAAGGATTTCTGATTCAAGCCCAGTTTATTACGGCATATATTTCAGAAAAAAATAACCTTTTCAGAGGCTCGCCACCCACAAATTGATGCGAATTTGGCTACACTATTCGGCTCGTCGCTCCCGATCGTCGGGGGCTCTCGCAATTTGAGATCCAGGACGCAATAACTATGAGTCAGTATTCAAGTGGACAGTTTGGAATGGGACAGGAACCTCGTCGAGCTTCGATCAAGGGCCCCATTGATTACAATAATTCCGAAGAACTTCGTCGGCTGATGACCACCACCGGCAAG
>CAIKXA010000105.1 GCA_903831295.1 uncultured bacterium
CCATGTCGGACCGCAGCGGGAACCTGCACCAGACAAGCCAACCAGATTTGGGACGATATGTTTGAACGCGGTCGGGAACACTGCCTCAAACAAGTCAACTCAATTACGAGTCGCCCTTAAACAGGCGACTCGTTTTTTTTGCACGTTACTTTTTTATGCGTATTGGTTTAAGCGCACTTTGTGTTTCTCAATCTGTCTTACAACCGCGCATGCAAAATACTTTTTGTAAATATGCCATTTGCAACGCATAAAGGCACATTCTAAAACTATTTTCAAAATCTTTCAGGTTGCTTGATTAAGGTCATGTGTTTTTTACGTTTACATCTATGGAAGAAGAAATGTTGCTCGCAGTGGGAACTGCAAATAACAAATCCATTCCACATCGGGGCAATTCTTGTGCGGTTTAAAAACCACATAAGAAAAGCCAGATTGAAATCGCTCACGTTGAGCTCTTTCAATCTCACCGCTGGCAGGCGCTTTCTGCCGTTTGGAATTACCGCCATTTCAAAATGGTTGTGATTATTTGAGTCTTACGACTCAAGGAGTTTTGTCATGCGACATACACAGCTCACAGTTTCGTTTGCTACGTCCGTGATGGCATTCACCGCCGCGACCTCATCCGCTGCTGAAGTGATCTACAACAGCATTCCGTCCACCCTGGCTGCGAACTACACAAGCCAACCGTATCAAGCTCAGCAGGTCAGTGAGTTTGGTGACCGCGTCAGCTTTGGAGGATCAGCGCGGCAGTTGAGTTCTGCATCAATCACCATGTCCATGTGGGCCAGATATGCAGATTGGAATGTCGGTGGACAGTACTACGGCACCGGGGCTTACGCTGGAGCTGGATATACCCAGAGCTTCACGTTCAATATCTATAACTCGGGCACTGGCAGTACGCCTGGTTCATTAATCGGGAGCGTCACCCAAGACAAATACATTCAGTACCGCCCCACTGTTTGGGCGTCAGCAAACGGCATTGCGCAGAACATTACATTTGATCTTTCTGGACTTGGTATCACGCTTCCGGAATCAATCGTTTGGGGATTGGCATTCAACACAGAGACGTACGGAGTCAGTCCGACTGGTACCAATGGACCCTACAACCAACTGAACGTGTGTTACAACCAGTCGAGCAGTTGGGCTCCAGCGAATGGCGGCGTGACCGTCGGTTCTACCGATCTGTCGACTAAATTTATAAATGCGGCCAACAATGCGTCAGGTCAATATGGCGGCTTAGGCACCATAGGAACTTTTAGTTTGGGTTTAACCGGGACTTCTTCGGGCGGGACTCCGTATGGAGCACCAATGGCAAGTTTCTCTGCCGTCCCCGCCCCAGGCGCTGCAGCTTTGATCGGTCTTGCTGGTCTTGTGGCCGGCCGCCGTCGACGCAACTAATTCACGCATTCACAATTGCACTTTCACTGACAGAGTGACTCGGTCACTTCACTTCAAATAAAAATCGCTTACATCGCCGTGTAAAACGCACGCGGCGGTAAATTCCCAGCCCCTAAGCTTCAAACCTTGGGGGCTTTTTATTTGGCATTGTGATCAGCAATGTCACTGGCGAAATTTTATAAATAGTTTCAATGCGGCGCCGGATTGTGCTGGCGCCAACAGTTGCGCCCTTGAAACATTGCGCGAAACATTGCGCGAAACATGGCGCGGACTTTCTGTCCTTAGCGGCTCATGGCGCCGTGGCGCAAGATGGCGTCTAGTTGTTCCGCAACAATTGGCCGTGAATACAAATAGCCCTGCACAAAATCGCAACCAGCTTTTTCAAGCATTTCAGATTGGATTTGCTCTTCCACGCACTCCGCAATCACTTCCAGTCCAAGTTTATGCGCCATTATAATTATGCCTTCGCACAACGCCGTGTTTGAACGCACATGAATGAACGACTTGTCAATCTTCAGATACTTAATAATTGGAAACTTGGCGAAGGAGCCATATGCGGAATAGCCCGTTCCAAAATCGTCAATCGCAACTTTGATATCCGCGTTGTGGAAGTTCTGCAGTATTTCAAGCGCGTCCGTATCGGCGTCAAACAGCACGCCTTCGGTAATTTCAATCACAATGCACTTGCCTGGTATTGCATTGTCCTTCAAGTACTCAATCCATATTTTTTGGAACGCCACGCCTTCAGCGCGAAACTGCACGGGCGAAGCGTTTATGCACACTTGAAATCCGCCTGGAACCAAGTCATTCCAGCGACCGGCCCACTTTGCGGCTTCGCGAAAAACCCAATCGGCAATGGGCATAATCAGCCCAATTTCTTCGGCCAAAGGAATGAACTCACCGGGCATCACAATTCCGCGCGTGGGGTGATCCCATCGCAGCAACGCCTCCGCCATACGGATGTGGCCAGTGTCCAGGTCAAGAATTGGTTGATAGTTCAGATAAAATTGATTTTCAAGAATTGCTGTGCGCAAATCACTGCTCAGGCGTGATTTTTCTTGCGCGGCGGTTTGCAAGCCTTGCGTGAAATAGCTGAACCGATTGCGTCCTTGGCGCTTGGCCACATACATGGCCAAGTCAGCGCTCTTGAGAAGTTCCTCTACCTCGAGTGCGTCCTGCGGGTACACGGTTATGCCAACGCTGGCAGACACATACACCACCGAGTCGCCAAGTTGGAAAGGTTCAGCCAGGCGCTCGATTATTTTTTGCGCGACAATTTCAACATGTTTTGGATCCGTCATGCGTGAAAGAATCACGGTGAATTCGTCACCTCCCAAACGCGCCACCGTGTCCGATTTACGCGTGCACTCTCTGATGCGCAGCGCGGCTTCCTTTAAAAGCACATCGCCCACCAAGTGGCCAAGCGTGTCATTGATTTCCTTGAAGTGGTCCAAGTCAATCATCAGCAGCGCCACCGAGGACCGCGCGCGTTCGGCCTGGAAAATTTCATGCTTCAGTCGTTCGCGGAAAAGGCTTCGATTGGGTAGGTCCGTAAGCGAGTCATAGTTTGCTTGAAGCAAAATCTTCTCGTTGGCTTGTTTCTTTTCGGTGATGTCAGAAAACAACATCACAAAGCCGTTCACCTTTCCGTCATCGCCCAAGATGCTGTTGACGACCATGCTCTTGGCAAATATTTCGCGGTTCTTGCGGCAAGCCCATACTTCACCGCTCCAGGAGCCGGTTTGCAAAACAGTTTCACGCATCAGTTCATAGAACTCAGAGTTTTGTCGCCCAGAATTGAACATTTCCTCTGGGCTTTTTCCGCGCACCTCTTCAAGCGCATATCCAGTCATGCGCGCGCACGCGGGATTAATGTCGATGATTTGATATGCCGGGTCCGTCACCAACATGCCTTCCGCCGTGTGTTGGTACACCAACGCAGACAGGCGAATTTGCTCCTCTAATTTGCGCCGATCCGTGATGTCGCGGCCAATGCCGATCAACCCAAGCGGCTTGCCATCAATGCCGTAGTAGGGCGCGCGCAACATTTCAAGGCAATGCTTGCTGCCATCGGAATGCGTGATCCATTCTTCCATGACGATTGGTTGGTTTGTCCCCAGTACTTTTTTCTCAATGGCGCTGGCCGATGCAACTCTGTCCGCCCTGAGCAACTGCGCGTCGGTCTTGCCAATAATTTCTTTTTCAGTCAAGCCAATGGTGCGCTCGAACATCTGGTTGCACCCCATGTAGACGCCATCCATGGACTTGGCAAAAAACAAATCTGGAATTGAATTTGTGAAACTTCGCAGCAGCGCCTCCTCGCCCTCTGCCTTGGTGCGCAGCTGTGCTTTGGCCGTCTCCAGTTCATCGGAGTTCACTGTGAAAGCATTTTCCAGCAATACGCGCTCGAGATCTGCTTCGTGGTAGGAATCGCTGACCAATTGCAAGAGAGAACTCCAGCGCTCATCGGGAATAAAATCTTTTCCCATCAGTCGTTGCAACTGACGAGCGAGAAGACGGTGATACATGGGTATGGCTTATTCCTGAATGGTGGTCAGAGACATGGTTTGATTGTGCAAATGGCACTGCAACACATCGCCAACTGGAGCCAGCTCGCCATAGGAATAGAAGCCAGTCAGTTTCATGCCCGCGCCAGCGTGTCGTTCCACGGCTTCCAATTCCTCTTCGGTCAATTGGCCAAGAACAATGCGCCTGCCAACGCAACTCACCACCACGCAAAGGCCTTCGGCGGAACTTTTTGGCCGCGCCTTTTGTGAGGCAATGTCGGCGCTTTCAATCAAGTGGTCCAAATTAGTGCGCATGAGTTTGCAGCGGCTGCCTTGTGGAACATCGCCTGCAAAAGTAAGGCTTTGCGCGTCTTCATTCACGGCCAGCAAAGTGCGAATGAGGGAGTGGTCGCCTTCCTGGGTGGTAATCTTCAGTGGAAAGCGCATGCCACTCGCGGGTAAATTCTTTGCAAGGTCGCCAAGATATTTTTTGTACAAGGCAAGCGCGGGTTGTCCGTCGATTTCAGAAACAACATTACCAACAGACTTGGTCACAATTCTTTCAGCGCCAAATTCCGTCCAGCCCGAGCAGTAACTATTATTCACGGTCACTTCGCCGTACAAGCCAACAAGCACAACGCGTTTACTTTTGGCTTGCTCGTTGGCCATGACCCATGTTGTGCCAAAGCGTTCAGCGTCGCCAGCCAGACCGCCAGTGACCGTCACGCCGCAACTTTTCAAACCCAATGCAAGTTTGGTGCCGTTCACGGACAGGCCATCTGAAAACACCAACACGTGGCGAAGATCAGCGGCCTTGAGTTGTGTGCCCGTGGCGCGAGAAAGTTCCTCAATGTTTGCGCCAGGCGTTACATCAAATGAAACCATTCGCACACGGCCATGTTCAAAGCGCACGGCGGTTGCAATAATGTCCTTGTCGGTGATCTTGCTTGCTTGCACATTGCCAGATGATGAACAGCCCGCGATGCAGGCCTTGGGAAATCGTTTGCGCAACTCAGCAAAGCATTCGGCGCTGTGAAAGTAGTCGTGGTCTCCAAATGCCAGCACCAAGTCGGCGTCGGGCAAGTCATCACCGCCCATCCAACTTTTTTCGGCGGTCCATTGAAGTTGGGAAATCTTCATGCCAAATTAGTTTAACAACTATCCACGAGCCAGCGATTTTTTGGTCGCCGCGCGCGAGGCATGAATAATGGCGTTTGCGGCCTTTGAATTGGCCTTGCATTCAAGCAACGCCGACAACATCAACGGCACAACAATGGTGGCGTCGGATTCAATCACAAACATGGGCGTGTTCTGCGTCAATTTGTCCCAGGTAATTTTCTCATTGGGAGTGGCGCCGGAATACGAACCATATGAAGTGGTCGAGTCTGAAATTTGGCAGAAGTACGCCCACGGTTTCACGGGTTGTTGCAAGTCGTACTTAATGGATGGCACCACGCAAATTGGAAAGTCGCCTGAAATGCCGCCGCCAATTTGGAAAAATCCAACGCCCTTACCTTTGGAAAGACCCTTGTAGTCGTCATAGAGTTGCCCCATGTATTCAATACCGCTCTTCACAATGCTGGCGTTGCATTCATTGAACTTCACATGCGACGCGAAAATATTTCCAAAGGTTGAATCTTCGTGGCCTGGCACCACCATTGGCAACTTTGCCTTTGCGGCGGCAAGCAGCCAGCAATCTTCTGGATTGCCTTGGTACTTGCTGCGTGGAATGGCAAGCACCAATTCATAAAAGTATTCGTGCCAGAAACGGCGGTCACCATTTTTGGTGGCCTTCTTCCACATGGGAACCAAAATCTTTTCCACAGCGCGAAACGCCTCGTCCTCTGGAATGCTGGTGTCGGTCACGCGGCGCATGCGCTGCTTTAGAATTTTGGTGTCGTCCTGCTTTGTGAAATAGCGGTACTCGGGAAAATCTTTGTAGCCGTGATGCGCCACCAAACGAAACAGCGACTCCTCTAGGTTTGCGCCCGTTACGGAAAGTCCATGCACAAGACCAGCGCGAATGGCCGGCGCAAGCGTGATGCCAAGTTGCGCCGAACTCATGGCGCCCGCCATGGCCCAATACATTTTTCCGCCGCCGCCAACATGGTCCCAATAGGCGTACAACGCGTCGCGCGTGGCGCGCGAATTAAAGTTCATGTAGTTGCGCGAAACAAAGTCAAGAATGGGCAGGGAGGATTTGGTCATGGACTTGGTCATGGTCTTGGTCATTGGCTTGGTCGACTTGGGCATAGAAGGTGATTTATAGCAGGTGCGGTTGCGGCCATGTGGCGTGGAATGATTGTTGCGCAGATTGAAACTTCAAGCGCAATCCGAGCAATCCACTCACTTCCACGCGGCGGCGCCGATTAATTTCTCAAACTCAATCTCATCGCGCACTTGAATGTCGTCAAGACCGCGCAAAGGAATATGTGGGAACAACGCGCGTGCGCGGTCAATCACACCCTTGTGCAGCGCCGCAAAGCGCCAGCCTTGGCGCTGGTAGAAACGAATCGCGCGCGAATTGTCATTGGTGGTTGTCAAGTAAATGCGTCCACAACCGTTTTTCAGCGCGTGCATTTCAGCCGCGGCAAGCAACGCGGCGCCGGTGCCTGGAGAAAGCGTTCGACTGCTCAGCGTAATCACTTCGCATTGCCAACCGCCGGCGTCCATATTCAGCGTGACAAGCCCCGCGAACTCGCCATTCACTTCGGCCACAAATCCTGGCAGCGCGTCCGCCTGATGGCAACAACCCAGCGACCAAATTTCATGGGAGTACCAATGTTTTTCTAGTTCCGCGCGCACGTTGGCAAGGTCGCGCGGTTCAATTGGGCGGATCATCGGCGTGGTTTGCGACATGGGTCTTAGCGTATCAATCATGCGCAGTTTGCTTCTTTGCAAAGGCGATGTGTCAGAGGCACTTTTGATCGCGCAATCGAAATAGCGATCAAATACGCATGTATTCATTCGCCGTATACGATTCAGTTTCCCGCACGCAGCCACCCAACCATGAATTCACCTAGCATCATTTTGTTCGATGGCCAGTGCAATGTGTGCAACACATTCGTGCAGTTTGTCATTCGCCGCGATCCCACGGGCAAGTTTCAATTTGCGCCGCTGCAAAGCGAGCAGGCCGCACGCGCGCTGCAAGCCGCCGCGTTCAAGCCCACGTTCAGCGATCAGCCCGTGCGCGTGTGCGTGCCAACTTCAAGCATGCCACCAACTTCACCACCAACTTCAAGCACTCCACTAACTCCGCTACAAACTTCACCACAAACTTCATCACAAACTTCATCACCAACTTCACCACCAACTCCGCCACCACTTGATTCCATCATGCTCATTTGCCAAGGCAAAGTGCTACTACGCTCCGACGCCGTACTTGCCATCGCGCGCGGACTACGCTTTCCGTGGCCATTGCTCGCCGTATTTCGCATTGTGCCGCGCCCCATCCGCGACGGCGCATACCGCATCTTCGCCCGCAATCGTTACCGCTGGTTTGGTCAGTGCAATATGGGCGCATGACGGCAACCGTGCTACCCTTTGACCTCAATTCAATCACAGGAGAAATCATCATGACCACAGCTACCAAATGTCCATTCGCAGGCGGATCAACAACCAATATTCCAGCTCCACAAACCATTCAAGTGTGGTGGCCCAATCAACTGAACTTGCAACCACTGCAACAGAACTCGCCCACGATTGATCCCATGGGCGGCGACTTTGACTACGCCAAGGAATTCAACTCGCTTGATCTAGAAGCGGTGCGCAAAGATCTGCGCACGCTGATGACAACTTCGCAGCCGTGGTGGCCCGCCGACTACGGCCACTACGGTCCGTTCTTTATTCGCATGGCTTGGCACAGCGCCGGCACGTACCGCGTGAGTGATGGTCGCGGTGGTGGCGGCGCGGGCATGCAGCGCTTTGCTCCACTCAATAGTTGGCCCGACAATGTCAACCTTGACAAGGCGCGGCGCCTGGTGTGGCCCATCAAGCAGAAGTACGGCAAAAAGATTTCGTGGGCCGACTTGATCATTCTCACTGGCAATGTGGCGCTTGAATCCATGGGCTTCAAGACATTTGGTTTTGGCGGCGGCCGCGTTGATATGTGGGAGCCCGATCAAACATACTGGGGCGGCGAAAAGAAATGGCTAGCCGCCGAGCGCTATACCGGCGACCGCAACCTTGAGAACCCGCTCGCCGCCGTGCAAATGGGCTTGATTTACGTGAATCCCGAAGGCCCCGACGG
>CAIKXA010000106.1 GCA_903831295.1 uncultured bacterium
CGCCTTGATATCACGACTCAACGCATAAAGCGCCAAAGCGTCAAGCAGTTGCGAATTGTCTTGCGATGACATTGCTTGCTCCCACTGCGCCGCAAGCGACACCGCATAAGGAAACTTTGCCAAGGCGTTGCGCCATCCGTAATCAGAATTTGCGCGCGCAATTTCTAGAACGGATGCCTCTTGATTTTCTATTTGCCTCAAAACATCCATCGTCACCAACTTGCCTTGCTGCGCCAATGCCTCCGCGCGATCAGGCTTGCAAGCGAACATATTCAAGAGATATCCATCAAGTTTGTTGTCAGCACGAAACGGAGTCAAGAGATCCAGGCCAGGAACCAATTCATACGCGTCATATCCCATGGCTTTCAACATTGGAATAAGTGACAAATCCGCATCGTCTGAGACTTTCACTTCAAACTGCACCAACGGAGAATTCTTTGAGAAGAATATTTTTCCGCCAAGAAGAATGTTGACTTCCTCACCCTCGGCGTCGAGTTTAATAAAATCAATATCGCTCCAAGCAAGCGCGCTCATGCGCTCATCCAATGTGCGCACTTGCACTGTCTCCAAGTTGCCCGCCGAATCCGCGCCGCCACGCGCAATTGAGTTCAACTCCGCGTGCTGACCAACAATAAATTGCGTGGTTCCTATCTCGTTTGAAAGGGCGCAGCGTTGCAAATCAACATGTTCAAAGCGATTCGCCGCAATGCTTTTTTCCAGAAAATTCGCCGTTGAATTGGCGGGCTCAAACGCCCACACTTTTCCAGTCGACCCCACGGTGCGCGCCATGGACAGAGTAAAAACTCCGTAATTCGCCCCAATATCGATCACTTTTTGCCCAGGCTTTAAAGCGCGCCGCAGAAATTTAATCTCGGGTTCAAACCAATCCAGCTGCTCTTGCAACACATACGGCGTGATCAACTCCAATGAATCCGGCACCACCACTCGGACGCCATCCATCATTGACAGTGTGATCTCTTTGCTCATGAAAACATTCTATGCGGTGTCAATACATTTTTACGCATACACGGCGCGACAGGCGGTGAACTTCACACCAATTTCTTACTCAGTCATTGGATCTCGCGAATCACCCTTGGGAACATCAACGCGCGTTGAATGCGACGCGCCACTGTTGGGTTGTTGCAAAACTATTTCTCGCAATCCAAACCCGGAAATGCAGCAATCCATGTACTACTGATTCGCCTATAAATGTAACTTACATATGTATGAACCGTGAATCAAAGTGTCGATGGCTATCATTCCCTTAGGCTTGCGAGACCCAAGCGCATAACGACAAAACCATCCACATTCATGCCCAAACAACTCAACATTCTTCATGTCACTCAAAGCGCGTGCGCGGCTGGCGGCGGCGTGGCAAAATATATTTGGGATTTGCACGACTGGATGTTGGCGCACAACGCCACCGCGACGCGCGCTGGCGCAAACTCCGCTTCTGTATCGCAACCCAATCTCACTTCGCGCGTGGTGGCGTGCGACACAAGCGGCCACGCCGACAACACAAACGCCACTGTTCTTGCGCGCAAGTGGCCCGCGTTTCTGGGCCGCACTGATATTGCGCAGTGGCTGCAACAATTGGAACACAAACCAAACATCATCCACATTCACGGTCTTCGCTGCTATCACAACGCGCAAGCCGCGGCGTGGGCCGCGCGCAACAAAATTCCCGTAGTCGTTACTCCGCACGCGCAACTCATGCCATTCACAATGGCGCGCAACACGCTGCAAAAAAACATCTACGACACTTTGATTGAGCGCCCCATGCTTGCGCGCGCCAACGCCGTGCATTTTGTAAGCCAAGTTGAACGCAACGACAGCGCCTACGCGAATATCTGCGCCAATAAATCCGTGGTTATTCCGATTGGCATGAACCGCGCGCAGTGGAATGATTTAGCGCCGCAAACCATTGACTCGCTCAACAATGAATTGCCTCTGATCGCGTTCTTTGGCTACCTGTCGTATCGCAAGGGCCTGGATCTTTTAATTGATGCGCTGCCCGCCATTCTTGTGCGCCAGCCAAACGCGCGCTTGGTGATCGCGGGCGGCGACCCCAAGAACATTCTGCGTGAATTACAACAGCGCGCCAACGCGCTGGGCATTTCAAAAAACATCACATGGTTGACTGACATCACGCGCGCTCAAGCCCGTTGGTTGCTGCAACGCGCGGATTGTTTCACGCTGCCTTCGCGGGCGGAAAGTTTTTCAATCGCCATTCTGGAGGCTCTGTCGCTTGGAACTCCCGTGGTGGCTTCGCGCGAATCAACTTGGGACGCATTGCAACAACAAGGCTTTGGTTTCAACTGCGCGCTCACAGCGCACTCCGTTGCGCAATGCATTTTGCAAGTGCTTGATACGGACCGCGCCGCCCGCCAACAACAACGCGTGGCCATTGCGGCGCGCATTCAAAGCGAGTTCACGTGGGACATTTGCGGCGCAAAAATGCTGAATCTGTATCAGCAACTGATCAACGATTCACAAACTTAATCGAAACAGTCCACATTGATCCGCAGTGGGCTTGCACAACGCAATTCAACGCGCCCCTCACTCACACCGCGGCTAATCATATTTTTACTTGCCAATCTCGCTACGCTTAGCCACCCATGACAGACACCACCATCTATCACGCCATGCTTGTTGGCGCATCCATGGGCATCGCTATTTGTGCAAGTCCAGAAATTCTGATTTTGGGTTTGCTCATGGCCG
>CAIKXA010000107.1 GCA_903831295.1 uncultured bacterium
AAAATTCCGGTCGAGCGCCGTCCACAACAAACACCGCGTTCTGACCAAGGATCACATTTTCATAACGGTGATCCACGGCCACCGCGTCCACGCCCGCAAGCGTGCCGTCGTCGGCATGCAAACTTATCCGTTGCATTCGATACGCAAGCCATTGAGTTTGATATGGCAACACCGTGATTGCATTTGCTTTGGACGACGGATCATCGGTTGGAATGACAAATGGCAATGGGTTGGATCGTCCAGTGGACAAGTTCAAGGCGGCCACGGATCCAGCGCGCTCAAGCAACAAGCACCACATGCCCGCGATTTGCGCGGGCGGTGAATCCTTATAGCGGCGATCTTGTTGCACCCAACGAGTTGGAAGATTTGCATCGAGTTCCAAAGCGGCGACCACTTCGTCCGTGGCCACAAGCACGCAATCAGGAAGAATGCGTAACCAACGAACTCGACCCCATTCTTCTGGCAACATCCGTTGCGTGATAATGGCGCCAGTCTGGCAACTGAGAACTTGGATCAACGACGGATTGTTCGTGAGATCATCGATCGCGATCGCCTCGCGTCCGGCCACGCACACCAATTGCGAAGTGGTGTCAGCGGCGTCAATGGCATGCATGGAAGATGCGAATGTCCATTGAGTTGCGCCACTCGCGTTGTTCACCGCGATCATCTCGCCAATATTTCGCAGCAACACGCTCACGGGCCCTGCGCGGACACACGTGATTGCGGCCGCTTCGGCGCGTTCGGTTGCGGTGGCTGATTCAATTGCCTCAAGGCGAGGCGCTTGAAAAAGAGCCGCGGCGGAATTCAGCCTCCATGCGATTTCACCAGTGTTTGGATTCAACGCAACCAACGCGCCGTCATCGCGAGACTGCGCGCACCAAAGCACAATGTTTGGAATCATGGCCATCACCATTGGATCGCGATCACCAAATGCGCTGCGCCACACAATGCCCAGATCATTTCCGCCACGTAATAAAATACTGGATGGCTCGGCGAACAACATGGTTGAACGAGGTCGCTCCGCTTGCGCTTGTGGATCCATGGTCAGCAACCGCCCGGCGAAGGTTGTGCCTCGAGATTGCGCGGACCCCAATTGCGGCAAGCGCTCTACTGTGTTTGCATGCGGCCAACGCGCGCCGGAGGGCTCGTTCGAATTCATCGACAGACAAATACGCTGCGCTTCCATCCAGCCCATATCGCGGGCGCGTTGGGCGGCCTCTTGCAAAATATTTTTTACCTCGCCGGCGTTGCTTGAAAGCAAAACCGCCATGTTCACCGCGTTGATGAACGACAACGAATCACACTTGAGCATTTCAGCGCGTGCTTGCCGCGCCACGCGTTGTCGGCTGGGCATGTTGGATGTTTGTGGATGCGATAAAACACTTTCAAGCGCCGCCACTTTCGCGCTGGTGCGCCGCGGATCTTCACCCACCATCTCATCGCGCATGGCTTTGGAATCCAAAATGGAACACCACTGATCCATCGCCACATCGAATTGCCCCTGCTGCGCGGCGAGATCGCCAATGCGCAACGCGATTGTGGCGTGGTGCGCCGATGAAATCGCGGTGCTGTTTGCAATGGCGAGCAATTGCGCGCGTGTGTCTTGGTCCATGTCTTTCATGCCCAGCACATCAAGAAGCCTGCGCAATAATTCATCACGCAAATCGCCGGTATTTGCATTGGTGTTCGAGCTGGTGCTGGTTTGATTGATCGCGCTGGACATGGCCGTGGCGCCATCCAACATCAACGACGACTTGCCCAATGTGCGGCCAAATTCAAGCAGCGCCAGCCCATTGCGTGGATCGGATGGATTCTTTGCCAGACGATCACGCAGCAATCGCTCGCCTTGTGTGGCCTGCATGGAAAGCGAAACACGTTGCGCATCCACGATGGCGAGTTGCCCATTTTGCAAAGACAGATTGCCGCCCGCTTGAAGCGGACACTCGCCAAGCGCGCGCCCAGTGGCGGGATCCAGCAACAACACTTTGTTTGTGAGCGGCACCGCGAGAAGTGGCTGACCATTTTGATCCGTGCCCAACGCGCATTCTCCGCGCACAGGATTTCTTTCGCTCAACTGATCGGAAAGTTTCCAAAGCGTGTGGCGCGGATCGTTGATGTCAAGCGCCACAACATCCTCACCCAAAAGATAAATGCGTGATTGATCAGCCAATAAGGATCGAGCCGCGGGAAGTTGCTCGCTCACGCCAAGCATGGTGGACCACTTGGTGGATCCGTCTTGCGCCGACAAGCACACCAATGTGCTTTGATCGGGCTGAATCCAGAACACGCAATCGTTGGCCACCACGGGCGAGGGTAGTTGCCAAGGCGGATTGGCCGCGCGCGGCTCGCGAAGCGGCGCGCTCCATCGACGCAACCAAATCACATGGCCATTGCTTGAGTCCATTCGCGCCACCACTCCCAAACTTGTGGCGGCAATGACATCTCCATTGAGTTGCGTGGGGGAACTCAGCGGACGCGAAACGGCCAAGCGAACTCCACCCGCGGCGCCCAATGAATTGGCCCAGCGCAACGCGCCTGTGTCGCGGTCAAGCGCGATCAACCACGCCGCGCTTTCAAGCCGAGAATTACTTTTGCGCGCCTGCACAACAACCACATCATTGACAATCAACGGTTCTCCGTGCGGAAACAATTCGGCAAACGCATCCGTGCGCGCGAGTCGATCCAAATAAACATCCCACAAGCGCACGCCGGTTCGCAGGGAAAGCGCGGTAATTTTGGCAAGACCTGATCGCTCCTCCGATAGAGCGTGTCCAGGCAATGTGACCACCACATCATCCGCGCAAGCCGCCACGGCCAAATCGCTGGGAGCCAAAGTCGCGCGATCACTTGGCGAACCCACGGTTTCTTGCCATCGTCGCAATCCAGTTTGCAAATCGAGCAAGCGAACAGTGACGCCGTCAGCGATCAGCAAACCATCGGAAGTAAATCGCGCGGTGCTGAGAAGCGCCGAGCCATTGATGGCTGATTCTTGCTGCTCACGAACATGCGATTGCGGATCCAATTGTACGAAGTGCCGATTGAGCCAAGTTTCCGCGATCCACTCGCTCCACAACGGACGCCACTGCGCGATGTCCACAACTTTGTCCACGGGAGTTGCGATGTCAGTTTTTTTGGGCGCTGGAGTGATACTAAAACTGGTCTTGAAATTGGCGATATCAAGCGCGGCCTTTTCTAGAAGTATTTTTTGTTCAGGCGCCAATGACGGATGACGCAGAGCTTTTTCAATCCAGCGCTGCGCCGAATCCACTCGGCCTTGATCAAGCGACTGCTGCGCGAGTGTCATCATGGCCTGCAAGCCCGCGGGCGTAAGCGAGCGAAGTTGCGCAACTTGCAAGACCTCGCCCTGATCCAACCTTCGCTGTGCGGCGGCGGATTCCTCGCGCAACCAACTTTGCATAACCAAGGCGTTGCTCAATAGAAATCGCTCGGCCGCGTCGAGCGTGTTTTGAAACCTGTCGCTAGAGCCATCCCATGGAACCAATTTATTTGGAAATCGATCCACGGCTTCTTGCAGGGAGCGCGCGCTTTCAGTTGGATTGTTCACGGCGGATTCTTGCGCGCGCCGCAGCAATTCCGCCGCGGTGGGACTTGTATCTATGGTCACCGGGGCGGATTCCTGGGCGTGAGCGCCGCGCGCCAACAACGCGACGCACAAGGCGACGCACAAGGCGAATGCCGCGGCGATCTGAAATTGGAAATTGTGATGGGCGACGCGTTTCACGCCTGAACGATACATTGCAACCATGTCCAAGTGCGCATGTGCAAATGTCAAACCAAAGTCACCCCCTCGATCGGCGCGCGGATGGTTTCTTGCGTTGGCTTTGGGGTTTATTTCCAACCTTTGTGCATGCACCACTCCACCCGCAATTTCCGTGCTTGCCGTGGACGTGGTTGAAGTTGGAAGCACCGCGAATGAGGTGGCCATACGCCTGCAACTCACAAATCCAACCAAGGTTGCAATTCGAATTGACACTTGGAATTATACGGTTCGCGTGCGCGAAGACCAGGTGTATTCAGGGCAATGGGTTGCCGCCATCACTATTCCGCCGGAAAGCAGATTGCTGACGGCGATCCCAGCGGTGGTGCCAATTCAAAATCAGCCTGGACCGGAATCGCCTTGGAGCATCGATGGATCATTGCGGTATTTGGAAACCAGCCGCTTCAGCCAGCTTTTGTACGACCTTGGATTGAATCGTCCCAGCGCGCCGTTCACGGCTTCTGGACCAGGAATGGGTTCAGGTGGAACGATTCCCAGCGCGGGCTAGTTTCGATTGGGCAACATAAAATTACAGGCGTGACGGCGGTTCAACGCGCGCGCTACAAACTGCTTGAATGTTCAAGACTCTGATGCCGCTGCGTTTCAACATTCATTAAATGTTGATGCACTCCAATGGCGCGTGGATCGGTTGGATCCAACTGCTCCCAACGAATTCGCTCATACGTTCCATCGCCACGCATCTGCCATGACTGACGGCAATCATTCAAGCACGTTTGAATCACATCCCAAAGCCGCGCACGATGCTCCAGAAGCAAAATTGGAGTGGCCGCTTCAACACGCGTTTGTAAATTACGATACATCCAGTCGGCGCTACCGATGAACATTTCGCCGTCGAGTGGATTTTTCTTGCCCGCTTGGAACCAGAAAATTCTGCTGTGCTCCAAGAAACGCCCCACCACGCTGCGCACGCGAATGTTGTCGCTGAGACCAGGAACTCCTGGCCGCAAACAGCAAAAACCTCGGACAATCAAGTCAATTTGAACGCCAGCTTGGCTGGCGCGATAGAGCGCGTCCATGATGCCGCGGTCCTCAAGTTGATTCATCTTTGCGATGATGCGGCCCGGCATTTCAGGCTTGGTGAGTTCAATCTCCTGCTCGATCAATTGCACGAAACGTTTCTTCATGGCCACCGGCGCGATCAGCAGGCGAAGATAATCGCGCTGACGGCTTCGACCGGTCATGTAATTGAAGAGGCCCGTCAAGTCCTCCGTGATTTGCGCGTCGCATGTCAACAAACCAATGTCCTCGTACAACCGCGCGGTCTTGGAATTGTAATTACCCGTGCCGATGTGTCCGTAGCAACGAATGCCGTCGGCCTCTTGGCGCACAACCAACGCGGTCTTGGTGTGGGTCTTGAGTCCAACCACGCCGTAGGCCACGTGCACGCCCGCGTCCTCCAACTTTCTCGCCCAACGAATATTGCGCGCCTCGTCAAAGCGCGCGCGCAATTCAACCAACACCGCAACTTGCTTTCCACTTTCGGCGGCCTGAATGAGGCTGGTGATAAATGGACTATCGCCACTTGTTCGGTACAAACTTTGCTTGATGCAAAGCACTTTTGGATCCTTCGCGGCCTGCTCAATGAAGTGCTCGATGCTGGCCTCGAAACTTTCATAAGGATGGTGCAGCAACACGTCGCCCTTGCGAATTCGCGCGAAAATATCGTAGTTTCCGTGGCCAACCTGCGGGGGCTTCAGCGGAGTCCATGGGCTGAAATGAAGTGTCGCATCATCCAAATCCGCGATCTCGTTCAGCGCTCCATACTCCAGCAGGCCGTCGGTCTCGTAAATATCCGCCTCGTCAATTTCTAGTTCGTCCATAAGAAATTTAAGAATGCGAGGGTTCGCGTCGCTTGGAATTTCCATGCGCACCACGCGGGCGAATCGGCGCTCGCGCAGTTGCTGCTGTATCGCCTCAAGCAGATCGTCGGCATCATCGTTGTCGTTGTCTATCTCAGCGTTGCGCGTCACGCGAAATGGAAGCACCTTCAGGATTTCCATTCCGGGAAAAAGCTCGTCTAAATTATGCTGGATGATGTCTTGCAAAGGAATCCAACGGCGCGTTCCTGGCACGCAGTACAAGCGAGAAGGAATCTCGGGCACTTTCACGCGCGCAAAAAGTTGCTCGCTCTCACCGGGTCGTTGCAACATCACGCCAAGACTGACGCTCATGTTGGAGATGAATGGAAACCGATGTCCTGGATCGACCGCCAACGGCGTCAGGATTGGAAACACATTGTGGCGAAACCACGCGCGAGCCTCATTCTGCTCGTCGATGTTCAACCCATCCCATTTCAGAAGATCAATTTGCTTCTCGCGAAGCGCTGGCAAAAGCTCATTTTTTAGCGTGTTTGCCTGGGATTTGGCCATGGCTACAACGCGCTCCCGAATGCCGGCGAATTGTTGCGCGGGCGTGAGCGACTCCACCACCGGTCCGACGCGCCCCTGCTCAATCTGGTCGCGCAACGAACCCACGCGCTTCATGAAAAACTCATCTAGGTTGCTTGAGAAAATGGAAAGAAAACGAATTCGTTCCAACAATGGCGTTCCAGAATCGTTGGCCATGTCCAACACTCGGCGGTTGAATTCAAGCCACTCAAAATCACGGTTCAAAAATCGCGCGGGATCCGTGAGAGCCGTGAACGCGCTTGAAGACAACGCACTGGCATCGGCCGCGGGATCAAGTTGAATGCGGGTGCGTTTCACCGCGCCACCTGATTTGGCGCGAAGCATGCTTCGCATTGCGGCGCTTCAACCACGCGGACTTCCTTTATACGCACACCACTTGGCAACCTCGCGCCAACTTGCTCCGCAATATGTCGCGCCACAAGTTCCGCAGTTGGATTGATCCGATCAAATGGCGCGGTCTCATTCAAGGAGCGGTTGTTGAATGGATGGATGACCTCATCGAGTGAATTTTGCAGCAGATGAAAATCACAAAGCAATCCATCGGAGTCAAGCGCGTCGGCGCACACCGCCACGGTGACTTGCCAATTGTGCCCATGCATGGGCTCGCGCACTCCCGCCATCACAATGGCGTGCGCCGCGGAAAATGTGCGTTGAATTCGAAGTTCAAACATGAAATTGAGTATATGGTCTGCCCGCAAATGTGCCGCAATATTGAATGTTTCACCGCGATGTGGAAATCGTTATTGTTTCACGATGAACTCCGCACCTTTGATGCTTAGTGTTTCCGGCGCTCGGGGCATTGTTGGAAAAACCATGACGCCGCAAGTGGCGCATGCGTTTGGTTTGGCTTTCGGTTCATGGTTGATTGAGCATTCAAATAAAGCGCCGCATGTGATCACTGGCCGCGATGGCCGCGAAAGTGGCGCGGAACTTTTGGAGCATGCCATCGAAGGCTTGCTTCGCGCCGGTTGCCGCGTGACGGATCTTGGCGTTGCCATGACTCCGACCGTTGGAGTGATGGTGTTGCATACGCATGCTGACGGCGCGCTGATTTCAACCGCGAGCCACAATCCAATTGAGTGGAATGGTTTCAAATGCCTTGACGCGTCGGGCGCCGCACCGCCGGTGGAGCAAGCGAATGAAATCATTGAGGGATTTAAAAAAAGATGGAATCCAAACAATGTTGAACGCGCGCCAACGCCGACGCATGCCATGAATCAAGTGGTCCGCCAAACCGACGCGGATGAGATTCATGTGCGCCGCGTGCTGGAGTTGATCGACCGCGAAACAATTCGCGCCGCGAAACTGAGCGTGGTGGTTGACAGCGTCAACGGCGCGGGTTGCCGCGCTGTTGGCTTGTTGTTGGATCAATTGGGCGTGCGCCTTGAACACCTCAATGGCGTGGTCACTGGCTCATTTGCGCACACCCCGGAACCAACCGAAGCCAATTTGCATCAACTCGCTGACGCCGTTGCAAAAGGCTCATTTACCTGCGGTTTCGCGCAAGATCCAGATGCAGATCGCTTGGCGATTGTGGATGAGAACGGCCGCTACATTGGCGAGGAATATACATTGGCGCTGTGCGCGCTGCGCGTGCTTGAACGCGTTGGCTCTGGCGCTATGGCCACCAATCTCAGCACCAGTCGCATGATTGATTCTGTCGCGGCAAAATTTTCCGGCAGCCGCGTGTATCGCAGCGCCGTTGGCGAGGCGAATGTTGTGGCCGCCATGAAAAATTCCAACAGCGTGATTGGTGGCGAAGGCAACGGCGGCGTGATTTGGCCTAGCGTGTGTTGGATCCGAGATTCACTCAGCGGCATCGCGCTCACGCTTGAACTTCTGGCCACACGCGGCAAAAAATTATCTGTGATCGCGGCGGAAATTCCCGCGGTGTCGATGATCAAACGCAAACTTGAACTTTCAGGCATTGGTGGAATTGCGGCGGTAAAGCCCGCGCTTGATCGCGTAGCCACGGCATTTGCCGGCGCCAAAGTTGACACGACCGATGGCGTGCGCATTGATTTGCCAAACGGCTGGGTGCATTTGCGCGCCAGCAATACCGAGCCCATTATTCGCCTGATCGCCGAGGCGGCGACGGCGATTCAGGCCAACGCCTTGGCCGATGAAGTGGCCGTAATCGCCGGATTACCTGCGTAAATACACGGACTTATTTTTGGAAGACCGCGGGCAATTTGCTTTCGCACATGACGTGCTTTGGTGGCGTGGTGGAGCAATCAATATGCACCATGAAAAATCCGCCACCTTTATGCTTGCGAACCGCCGGCCACATGATGTGACGATCTGTCCAAGGAATATTTTGCTGCTCCACTTCGCCTAGCGCAACCCACTCCAACCGCCCCTCGTCAAATTCATTCTCGGGAATAAGCGCGGGGTCAATCAAACGAGTTGTCTCGAACAAGAAAATCAGCCAGTGCACCTGGCCTTGATAGCCCTTCTCGCTGACCACTCCCATGCAGCGCACATCGTCACTCGCAAGCGTGATGCTGGCCTCCTCGGAAATTTCACGGATGGCGCATTCATGCGGACCCTCGCCTTGGCTGATTTCAAGCTTGCCACCAATGGGGCTGCACATTCCAATGTTGGGTTGCTTCTTGCGATGCAACAAAAGGACGCGCCCCTGCTTGTCCCACAAATAGCATAAAACAGCCACTTTATAAGGCAAATTCTCAACGCTGTATTGCGCGGAATGAAGATCGCTCAATGCACCCTCTCTGTTTGAGTTACGCCGCGCTGGCCTGACATCAAGCCCGCGTGATGTAAAAGTTCGGCGATTGTTTTTTGCGTTGCCGCGGTCGCGCCCACCAATGGCAATCGAACGGCGCCGCTGTCGCGGCCCAAGATTTGCATGGCGGTCTTGATGGGAACTGGATTGGTGTCCAATGAAAGCAAGCCCTTGGACAGCGGCAAAAGTTTTTCATGAATCACGCGCGCCGCGGCGAAATCATTTTGAACGCACGCTTGAATCAGCGACTGCACCAACGCAGGCATGACATTGCTGACCACGCTGACAACGCCAATGGCGCCGACAGCCGCGAAGGCAAGCGTGAGCACATCGTCACCCGACAAGATTGGCATGGCGCAGCGACGGCGAATTTCTGTGGCGGATTCAATGCTGCCGGTGGCCTCCTTGATGGCGACAATATTTGGATGCTTGGACAAACGCTCCACTGTCTCCGGCAAAATTGCCACGCCGCAGCGGCCGGGAATGGAATACAGCACAACGGGCAAGTCGGCCGCGTCGGCGACATGCATGAAATGCTGGTAAATGCCCTCTTGATTCGGCTTGTTGTAATACGGCGCGACATGCAACGCGGCGTCCGCGCCCAGCGCCGCGACCAACTTGTGCAACTTCACCGCGGTGGCGGTGTTGTTGCTTCCGGCGCCGGCCATCACCTGCATACGCAGCGACTTGGCGGTCTCCACCGCAGTGGCCACAACCTGCTCGTGTTCCTGTGCGCTCAATGTTGGCGATTCGCCAGTGGTGCCACACGGAACAATTCCCGCCACGGCGCCTTCCGCCTGCGCGCGGATTTGCCGCTTGAAACATTCCACATCAACGCGCGTTGCGTCGCTGGTGAATGGCGTAACCATGGCCGTCCAACAACCAGACAATGCGAGTGGTTTATTTGAACTCACTTGTGATTCTCCATCATGGCGGCTTTGATTTCGCGCACGGCTTCTTGCATGCCCACAAAGATAGAGCGGCTGACGATTGAATGCCCGATGTGAAGTTCATGCAATTGCGGCAAGCGGGCGACGGGCCCAACATTGGCCACATTCAGCGCGTGGCCGGCGTTGAGTTGCAAACCAAGTTCGCGCGCGTGACGAGCCGCCACATGCAACGCGTCAAGTTGATGATCCGATTGCTTTCCAAGCAACGCGCCCGACTGCGCATGCACCGCGTGAGCCCACGGGCCAGTGTGCAGTTCACAAATGGTGGCGCCCACTTTGCGCGCGGCGTCGATTTGCTTGCGATCGGCGTCAATAAAAAGACTCACGGGAATCCCGGCGCCCGTAAGCATGCTCACCACCTCGGTGAGCCATGGAATTTGTCCCGCGGCGTCCAGGCCACCCTCGGTTGTCAACTCTTGGCGCCGTTCCGGAACCAACATGGCCGTGGCTGGTTGCGTGGCGATGGCAAATCGCACCATCTCCTTTGTCGCGGCCATTTCCAAATGCAACCGCGTGGACACATGCATCTTCAAGCGCGCCACATCGGCGTCTTGAATATGCCTTCGATCCTCGCGCAGATGAACGGTGATTCCATCGGCTCCGCCAAGTTCGGCTTGCGCCGCGGCGAGCACGGGGTCGGGTTCGTTGCCCTTGCGCGCTTGGCGAAGCGTGCAAACATGATCCACATTGACGCTCAGAAGAGGCACAAACAAAGAGTAGCCGCTAAGATCAACAAGAGATGAGCGCATTTGACCAACAACTTTCGTTGCTCAAAAAAGAAATGACCGTCCAAGGTCGCCGCGTGCTGGATTTATGCACGCAAGCGGTGGATTGTTTCTTTGACTCCGACATAGACAAGGCGCGCGAAGTGATCTTGGCCGACGATGCCATCGACAAGGCCGATGTGGAGATTGAACGCGCCAGTGTGCCCCTGTTGGCGATGGGCCAGACCCAGGAGCACGCGATCCGCTCGGTGCTGACGATTGTGAAAGTGAACAACGAACTTGAGCGCATTGCCGACGACGGCGTGACCATTGCCGAGCGCGTGTTTGACGCGCGCCGTTTCACCGAACGAACTCCCGACACGTTTCGCGTGATGGCCAACAGCGTTCTGGGAATGTTGCGCGACGCCACGCGCTCGCTTGAACGGGAAGACGCCGCGTTGGCGCGCCAAGTGTTGCTGTTCGATGACACGGTGCAGCGTTTTAAAAAAGAAATATTGTTGGACGCTGAGAATCAAGTGGCAAGCGGAGCCTTCAGTCCGGGCTTCGCATTCCGCTTGCTCACGGTGGTGAAGGCCGTCGATCGGATCTCGGATCACGCCACCAATATCTGCGAGCAGGTGATTTATTTGCGGCGTGGCTTGATTGTGCGACATAGACCCGATGGATGGAGCGATCCGGAATTGCCGCAATCAATGGGCGCCGATTCCGGAAATGAAAGTTGACGGCGCGGCATGAAGCAGCGTTCCGGCGAGTGCCTGAAACGTGTCCTTGAATTGTGTCTGTAAAAAAAATCGAAACTCAATTTAAATTGCAACTATGGATCGAATGCAACAAACAAAAGAACGACTGGATCGCGCTGGACAAGCGCATCTGCTTGTTGGCGCCGAAAAATTAGGCGCGCCCGAGCTGGTTCGTTTTCTGAATGAAATAAATTCGCTGCCACTGGAAGATTTGGCTGGCATGCTGGCGCAAACAAGTTCGCAAAAATCCCGCGACTTGTCCGCGCTTGCGCCTCCCAACATCATTCACCACAACGCCGCAAATTCACAGGAGTTTCGCGAAGTTGGCGAAGAGCTGATCCGCCGCGCAAAGGTGGCGGCGTTCACCGTGGCTGGTGGACAAGGAACCAGGCTTGGTTGGCGCGGACCCAAGGGAACCTATCCAGCCACCGTGGTCACGGGCAAGCCGCTCTTTCGCGTATTCGCCGAGCAACTACTGGCCACCGAGCGCCGCTACAGCGTGCGCATTCCGTGGTTCATCATGACCAGCCCGCAAAACGACGCCGACACGCAAGCGTTCTTCGCCGACAATAATTATTTTGGAAGACACAAGCAGGAACACATCTTCATTCCACAAGGAGTGGTTCCATGCACCGACGCGGACGGGCGAATTCTTTTGTCGGATGCGGGACACGTTGCCACAAATCCCGACGGACATGGTGGCGCCATTCGCGCGCTGCATCAAACGGGCGCGCTGAAAGAAATGGTCGCGCGTGGAATCACGCAGTTGAGTTACTTTCAAGTGGACAATCCGTTGGTCCGCGTGATCGATCCCGTTTTCATCGGAGCGCATGTGTCGGCCAAGGGATCCAGCGGTGAGATGAGCAGCAAGTGCGTGCCCAAGCGCAATGCCGCGGAAAAGGTGGGCGTTCTTTGTAATTTTCCAACTCCCAAAGGCGACCGCACCACGGTGATTGAATATTCGGATTTGCCGGCAGCCATGGCGCAACAACGCGACGCCGGCGGCGAGTTGGCATTTGGCGCGGCGAACATTGCGGTGCATGTGATCTCTGTTGAGTTCGCGCAACGCTTGGCCTTGAGCGCGGAAATTAAATTGCCGTGGCATAGGGCGCACAAAAAAGTTCCATGCTTTGATCCGGCCACCGGGGCGCACACTCAACCCGACAAGCCGAACGCCTTTAAATTTGAATGTTTTATTTTCGACGCGCTGCCACTGGCGCAATCAAGCGTCACGCTTCAAACCACACGCATGGAGGAGTTTGCGCCAATTAAAAACGCCGAGGGCGAGGACAGCCCCGCGAGCAGCCACAGAATTCAAAGCGACCGCAATGGCGCGTGGCTTGAAAGCGTGGGCGTGATTATTCCGCGGCGAACCGATGGCAGCGTGGACGCCAAAATTGAGATCGGTCCACTTGCGGCGCTTGAAGCCAACGATTTGCGCAACCGAAACCCCGCGCGATCCATTCGCCGTGGCGAAGAATTTGTGATGTGACACGCGCGTTCGGCGCGCAAATACAAATCACGCGTTGGTGGAGTTGTCGTGAAAGCGAACGTCTTTCACATGGATCGAAGGCGGGAAGCGTGGATTACTGCTGGGCTTTGGGCAACCCACCGCGTCAAAGCGACGACCAGGCGTGAATAAATTTCTGTACTGCGCGTTGTGCCAAAATATAAGTTCGCCCTTGGCGCCGGTGTCGTCTTGCACCAATAATTTCAAACCCGTCCCTACAAGAATGTCCGTGCGCAAAACTTGAAAGCCGCGCATAAGAATATTTGGATCGGCAAATCCTTGGCCGAATGGCCCAAGCGATTGGATGATTGGGATGGTTTTTTTATCTTTGACGTTTCCATATGAAAGTTCGGCGTCTACTTCAAGCGCCGGCTTTTGAACACCGTCTCGCATTTGCATTTTTGCGGCGCTTTCAAAGCGCGGGGCGAACGCCTCGAATTGATCAAAGTTCATGGAGCCCCCCGCCGCGGCCGCGTGTCCGCCAAAGTTGGTGAAAAATTTGGCGCAGGTGGTCAGGCACTCATGCAAATCAAATCCAACTGGCGCGCGACCCGATCCCTTCCAACCACTGTCGCTTGCGCCGAACAACATCACTGGACGAGTGAACTCCTCTGAAAGCCGGCCCGCGGCCAAACCAAGAATGCCAGGATTCCAACTTTTGTCCGCCATAACAATCGCGCAACGATCTTCGGCGTTCAATGACGCCGCTATCGCTTTGGCGCGCGCTACATCCACCATGTCCTTGGCGTTCTGTTTACGCATTTCATTTAATTCATCCAGTTTCGCCGCCATGTTCTTGCATTCGACTGGGTTTTCATTTAGAAGCAAATCCAGCGCTTGTGTGGCGTGCTCAAGC
This sequence comes from uncultured bacterium, assembly GCA_903831295.1. Taxonomy (GTDB): domain Bacteria; phylum Planctomycetota; class Phycisphaerae; order Phycisphaerales; family SM1A02; genus SYAC01. The sequence continues at coordinate 13,732 of CAIKXA010000107.1, forward strand.
CGGCCCGCCGCGTTTAACCGCGGAGCGATTTGAAATCCAATCACGCTTGCGTCCATGATCGGACTGGCCAACGCGGCGCTAGGTATCAAGCAACGTAGACCTTGCACGGTTGTGTTTTTCAGAACCGCCAAACCGCTTCCAACCACGATGCGATTTTCATCGATCATGGGCATGACATCCGCGATGGTGGCAACAGCCGCGAGTGGAATTGCCTCATTCACAATCCACTGACGCAGGACCTGAGGCGGTTGATCGCCCGTGCGAATTCGAATCAAACGCTTGGCCACTTTCAGCGCCACCATTGCGGCACAAATTGGGCGAAACGGCGTGTCGCCTAATTCAGGATGCGCGATCGCCTGACATTGCGGCAACTGCAAATTTCCATCGCCGTCGTAACGCAATCGATGATGGTCCGTGATCGCCAATTCAATCCCCAACTTTTGCGCATGCAGCGCCTCTTCAATAGAGGACCCGCCACAATCAACGGTGATAACGGCTTCAATATCGCGCGCGCGCAAATCATCAAGCGCCTCGTTGTGCAATCCATATCCCTCGATCACGCGGTGCGGTATGTACGCAATGGGTGATGGCTGCACTTTCAATTCACGAAACAAGCGGATCAGAATCGCCGTGGCGCAAATTCCGTCGGCGTCGTAATCACCGTACACGGCGATGCGTTTGCCTTGCGTGATCCAACGATCCAAAACCCGCGCCACATTGTCAGCGCCATGCAACGAGCCCGGATCGTGCATCAATGCCAGAGGCGGCTGAGGCGTGGCGAACAATTGCGCATTGCGCTCGCCCGCAAGTCCGCGACAGCGAATCACCCGCTCGCGCAGACCAATAGAAGAGTCCCGAGCCGGCGCAGTCGAATGCCATTGGTATCTGGGAAATTCCACATGCACAGCCTATACAAATTTCACTTTCAAATAATCGATTCCCATGGCATACTCCATCACCCACAAGGAGCCCCACGATGAGTCATCGATACAAGTGCATTCTTTTGTTTGGCGCGCCAGGTTCTGGCAAAGGAACTCAAGGAAAAATTCTTGGACAAGTGCCAGGGTTCTTTCATCTTGCATGCGGCGATGTATTTCGCTCGCTTGATTTAGCCAGCCCGCTAGGGAAAAAATTCATGACGCACTCCAGCAAAGGCGAACTGGTTCCTGATGAATTGACAGTTGAGATGTGGCAGCAAAACATGAAAGCGCAAGTGGCGCTGAGCATCTTCAAGCCTGCCCAAGATTTGCTGGTGCTCGACGGCATTCCGCGAACAGTGAGCCAGGCCAAAGCGCTGCAGAACTACATCGATGTCCTTGCGGTTCTGCATTTAATTTGTCCCGACCAAAAGGAAATGGTTCGACGGATGCGCCGCCGCGCCTTGAAGGAAAATCGCCTTGATGATGCGGACGAAAAAGTGATCCATCATCGCTTTGATGTCTATCGAAATGAGACCGAGCCTGTGCTCTCGTATTATCCCGCCAACATCATCCATGAAGTGCCGGCGACTGAAAGCCCATCAATGGTTCTGATGTCGGTGTTGGATTTGGTGGCGCCGATTCAAGACCATCACTTCAAAAATCCACTGACGCTTTGAACCAGCGGAAACGTTATGGAACTTCAGGAGCCGGCGCCAAAACTGGGGCGCTTGGCGCGGCAAAGCGCTTTAAAATAACTTGCGCCTCCAAAACTCTTTGCTGAAGTTGCATGTTTTGCGCGGCGCGCGGATCGCCCGGGTCGGCCTTGTCCAAATCCTCCGCGTTGCCCAAGGGCATGGCAAGATCAACTGGGCGTTCGATCATTTTTCCGTCTGGACCAATCAACGGGCGCCCTTGCGGGTCGCGCTCGGGTCGACGCAATTTAATCTTCACCTCGCGGCCAGGCGAATAATTCTGAATCGATTCAACAAGATCCATCGTGCTGGCAACCTTGTGCCCGTCGATCTCCTCGATCACATCACCCGCGCGAAGAAATTTCTCGGCCGGCATGCCCACGAGCGTGGCTTGAATCACAACTCCCGGACGATCCAGCGGCGCCTGTCCCATTCGAATTCCAAGCGCGCCGCGAGGACGATCCAACACGCGCCGACACGCCGCGGTGAGCAAGCGGCCGCGCGCCTCTTCGCTCAAAGTGAATCGATCAAGCACCGCCCAAATACTTTCGTCCGTAAAAGATCGATCAAGTAATTTTTGCGACGCCGCCTGGCGAATTTCAAATGATGGATCATCAATTTCCCCAAGCAATTTCAACAACTCAGGTGACGGCTGCACAATTTCCAATTTGGCGCGCGACATCGACTCCTCTATGGCGCGATTCTGAAACATGTTTCCAAACCCGCCATTGCCGTTACGCCTGGCGTTGAGTATTTGCACGGCGCCATCGATATTCACGTTGCCATTGATTGGCTTCACCGCCGCCACTCTATTTTTTTTATTGATGGCCTGATTGTTTGGCGCTTGCGGCAAAAGTGGATCCGCTATTTTTACAGGCGCGGCGTCTGGATTTGCTCCCGGAATTTCCAAAGGCTGCTGCTGCTGCTGCGCATCTTGCGCGTTTACGGCGGGCGACAAGAACAGCAACGCCACGCACAAAATACAAAATTCACGCGCGCAATCCAACGCGACTTTCAAGTTTAATTGCAGATCTAATTTCATGGCGTGCGTTGCGACATTATCGCGCGCGCCAGATTGGCCGCATTGCTTTGTATCCATAAAGCGCGGCGCAATATCAGCGCCAACATTTTGTCGCCAGGAATAGTGGCGAACATTCCAGATTTGGCGATTGGGATCGATGCTTCCGCGACGCATGCCTCGATCATAAGCCATGGGACCATGTGGACAAATTTCAACAAAGTCACAGGCTCCACACTGGAAAATCCGCGCGCAAAAGCCAAGAATAAAGCCTCATCAATTTCGTGCGGCCAATTGTCGATCGCTCGCGAGGGACCGGCGCGCACCGAATACTGCAAGAGACCGTTGGCCACATCGGCGATCGCTGGTTCGAGTCGCGCGGAATCAAAGTCAAGCACGCCTGAAACACGCTCGCCATTGAAAAGAATATTTCCCGGATGCCAATCACCATGCACCACTTGGCTATCAAGTTGGTCGTAGCCAAGATCATCCACTAGCTCGGATGCGTGCTGATACAAGTTTGAAAGTTGTTGACACAAGTCCATCAACGGCGATTGTGCAACGTGTGGCTGCTGAGCCAAGACCGCCGCGGGAACTCGGCGCAACGCCTCCACCACGATCAAGTTGCCATGAAAACAAGATGCTTTCACATTTCCGTGCCACTGCATTTTCAAGGCCGCATGGTGCAATGTCGCCAACGCGCGGCCGGCCTCGTGCGCCTGAATCGGTAGGCGCTGCCAACGTTCCCCGTGAAGGAATAAAAATAATTCATAGATGCCACCCTCGCGAACTTGAAATGTGGATTGATCCCGCGCCACTTGCACAAGCGCGATCGGCAATCCGGCGTTGCCCGCGGACATCATCACATGGTGTGCAAACCGAACGCGCTCAATGTCGGCCGTATGCGCAGGCCTGCGCTTCAACACAAATGTTCCGCGTTCGCATTCCACGCGCAACTTTGAACTTGTTCGACTGCCACCGGACATGGGCGCGAACTCCTTCACAAGACCCACATCCCAATGCCGCAGAATTTCGTTCACTTGGTCAAGCGAAAATGTTTCCGCAAGCGCCTCACTCCGCATTCGCGGCCTGCTCCTTGATTCGATCAATCGCGGTCTTCATTTCAACCACGCGCTTGCTGATCTCATAATCGGAGGCCTTGCTGGCGATGGTGTTGACTTCACGCAACATTTCTTGCGCCAAAAAATCCAGCGCGCGTCCAACAGCATCAGGGCGCTTGGGATCCAACAACTGGCGATATTGATCCAAGTGCCCCTCGAGGCGATGCACTTCCTCGGCGATATCGCTGCGTTCGGCGAATGCCGCGACTTCTCGAAGCAAATCCTCCTCGCGCACAGTGGCTCCAACTTCCGCCAGCAATGTTTGCATACGCGTTCGAAGTCGCTCGCGGTACAACGAGGCAACGTCCGGAACCCGCGCGGAGATTTCCTTCAAGCGCTCATCCAACGTGGCGCTGAAATTTCCAAGCTGCCCGCGCAACGCCTCGCCCTCGCTCTTGCGCATTTCATTCATGTTGGCAATGGCTTGATCAAGCAACGCGTCAATGCACGCGCGAGCGGTCTCGCACATGCGCTGCGAACCATCGTCAATGATCACACCTGGAAGCGACACCAACGAACTCGCGTCAAGCGAACCCTTGCGTCCATCAGGCATGACGCTTTCAAGTTGCGCCAAATAGTTTTTCAACACTTCGGTGTTGATGCGGCCCGCGCTTCGAGCTGTTGAATCGGTGGCGCGAACAGTGAGCGTGACGCTGCCGCGCGCAACTTTGGCCGCGAGCTTGGCTTCAAGTTCGCCTTCAAGCGGCGACAATTCGCTGGGCAAGCGAATCACTCCCTTGAAAAAACGATTGTTGACTGAGCGCACCTCAAGCGAAAGATGCAGGCCTTCGTGCGTACCCGACGCGGCCCCAAAGCCCGTCATGGAGCGAATCATAATTGTTGCGGTTTCGCGGGATTTGTCGCTGGAATAGTTGCAGGCACGGCTGTTGGCGCAGTCTCCTCGGCGGCGGGAGTTTCTGAAGATGGATTAGAAATTGGCGCCGTGGCTGGCGCGGCTCCATCTGTTGATGGCGCTGTGACTGGAGTCACTGGAATTGCAACCGCAGGAGCGCTGGTTCCATCGGGCGCTGGCATTGTCGCTGAAGGATTGACTGGCGTGGTTTGCGTGGTCGATTCAGTAACCGTTGGAGTGGAAGTTGTTGGCGCGGCTTGTGGATCAAATATGTTCAGCGCCATCGCAAGAATTAAATACACAACGAATACCGAAACTGTTCCAACGGTGAGCGCGTCGCCAGTGCGACCGCCGAAAGCCGTGTCCGTTCCACCGCCGCCACCAAAGGCGCTTGCAAGTCCGCCACCCTGTGGTCGCTGCACAAGAATCACAAGAACCAATGCGACGCTGACCAAGATGAAAAGAAAAGTTAAAATGGTGAAGAAGACACTCATGAAATCCAAACTCCTAATTAGGGCGACTGCTTGTCGCCTGTGATGCGCTTCGAAGAATCGAAGCAAAGTCCGCCGCCTTTAAACTGGCACCCCCAACAAGCGCTCCCTGAATTTCAGGTTGCGAAAACAGGGATGTCGCATTTGCGGAATTCACCGAACCTCCGTAAAGGATTCGAGTCGCAGCAGCGAGCGAAGGATCATACAGATCTTCTAAGTCCTTCCGCAGCGCGGCGTGGCTTATGGCGGCATCCTCGGGGCTGGCCGATCTGCCAGTGCCAATCGCCCAAATTGGCTCATATGCAATTTGAATGGCACCCATGTGGTCCAAATGAATGCCTTTCAAGGCGGCGGAAATTTGGCGGCGACATACAGCTTCGGTCTGACCAGATTGACGCTCTTGCCAAGTCTCGCCCACGCAAAGCATCACTGAAAGCCCTGTAGAAACAGCAATTGAAACTTTTTCGCCAATCAATTCATCCGATTCAGCCAACAACTGACGGCATTCTGAATGTCCTATAATTACAACTTGCACGCCAACATCCAACAGCATCTCGGCGCTCACTTGGCCGGTAAACGCTCCGTTGGCTTCGGCGCTCACCTGCTGCGCGCCAAGCAGTAATCCGCTGCCTCTAATAATGCTTCCAATGTGCTGTAAATATGGAAATGGCGCAAATACAGCGGCATCCACGCTTGCGGACAGTGGTTCAAACGCAGCCACCAGCTCCGTGGCCAGCACAGTCGAAGCCTCGCGCGTGCCGTTCATTTTCCAATTTCCGCCAATAAACATTCGTTTGGAATTGTGCTGCGTCATGCCAAGCAGGATAGCCACAGATTTCTAGAATCGCTGCATGCTCCGCGCCGCCGACATTCGAAAAACATTTCTGGATTATTTCGCACAACACGCTGGACACACCATTGTGCCGTCAAGTCCGGTGGTGCCGCACGACGATCCCACGCTGCTCTTCACCAACGCGGGCATGAATCAATTCAAGGATGTGTTTCTTGGTCGCGGCGCGCGCGATTACAAGCGCGCGGTGGACACGCAGAAGTGCATTCGCGCTGGCGGCAAGCACAACGATCTTGAAGATGTTGGACGCGACACATACCACCACACATTTTTCGAGATGCTTGGCAATTGGTCCTTCGGCGATTACTTCAAGAAAGATTCCATTGAGTGGGCGTGGGATTTATTGACGCGCGTGTATGGCCTTCCGAAAGATCGTTTGTATGCGACATACTTTGGCGGATCCAAAGAGGCGGGCCTTGAGCCCGACATGGAAGCCAAGGCGCTGTGGGAAAAATTTCTTCCAGCGTCGCGCGTGCTGCCTGGCAACATGAAGGACAACTTTTGGGAAATGGGCGAGACCGGTCCGTGTGGTCCATGCAGTGAAATTCATTTTGATCGCATCGGCGGACGCGACGCCGCGGCGATGGTGAACGCAAGCGATCCCGACGTGCTTGAAATTTGGAACTTGGTATTTATTCAATTCAACCGCGAAAATGGCGGCAAACTTACGCCTTTGCCCGCCAAGCACGTGGACACCGGCATGGGTTTGGAGCGGTTGGTTTCCGTCTTGCAGAACAAGCGCTCCAATTATGAAACAGATTTGTGGACGCCGCTCTTCGCGGCTATTCAAGCGGCGACCGGCGCCAAGCCTTATGCCAACACTCTCACCGATCCCGCCGACATTGCCTACAGAGTTGCGGCGGATCACGCGCGCTGTTTGTGCAGCGCGATCGCCGATGGTGCCGCGCCAGGCAACGAGGGTCGCAACTATGTGCTGCGGCGAATTCTGCGGCGCGCGGCGCGCATGGGTCATCAACATCTTGGCGCACGCGGAGCGTTCTTGCACAAAGTGGTCGCGGCCGTGTGCGATTCTCTTGGCGATGTCTTTCCTGAACTTCGCGCGCAACAGCAACGCGTCACCGACATTATTCGCGACGAAGAAATTGCGTTTGGAAAAACACTGGAGCGCGGCATTGAACTTTTTGAAGTGGCGGCCAAGGCGGCGCGCGCCGCGGGCGGCGTGGTGAGCGCACAAGACGCGTTTCGTTTGCACGACACCATGGGCTTTCCAATTGACTTGACGCAAGTCATGGCGCAAGAGCGCTCGCTTACTGTGGACGACGTCGGCTATCAAGAACTCATGGAGCGCGCGCGTGAAACCAGCCGCGCTGGAACGCAAGACGCGGCCCGCATCACGCTTACTCCAGACGCGATTGAGAAACTGCGAACGCTTCACGTGGCGACCACCGACGAAACGCCTAAATTTGCTGGGAAATCGTGCACAAGCCGTGTTGAAGCCATTTGGGATGGAAAGCATTTGCAGGAGAAACTAGAAGCCGGAATTCCAGCGGCGGTGATTGTGAAACGAACATGCTTTCACGCCGAGGGCGGCGGACAAATTGCCGACAGCGGTTTTATTTTGTCCGAGCATTCCGGCGCGGCGCTGAACGCGGCCATGGAGGACATGGATGAAATGACTGGCGGCGTTCTAAGCGCGGCCAATAGTTCGCTGGGAATGATTGGTGATGTCGCCGCGGTGCCCGCCCAACGCGACTCAGTGGACGCCGTTGAATTTGAAATCACCGATGTGCAAAATGAGGCTGGATACGTGCTGCACATTGGTCACGTGAAACGCGGCGTGCTGCGCCGCGGCGATAGCGTGATCATGGAATTAAAAAAGCCGCGTCGACATTTGGTGGCGGCGCACCACACCGCCACGCATTTGATGAACTGGGCGTTGCGTGAAACCCTGGGTGAAGACGTGCAGCAGCGCGGCAGTTTGGTGGCCGACGATCGCCTGCGCTTTGACTTTTCATTCACGCGCGCCATGACCAACGACGAAATTGCGGGCGTGGAAAAGTTGGTGATGGCGCACATCAACAACAACAGCGTGGTGGATGCAGCCAATGCCCCGCTGGATCAAGCTAAAAAAATCGCGGGCGTGCGCGCGGTGTTCGGCGAAAAATATCCCGACCCCGTACGCGTGGTTTCCATCGGGGCCACTGTAGCGGCGCTGCTTGCGGACCCAACCAACGCCAAATGGCGCGGCGCCAGCGTTGAATTTTGCGGCGGAACTCATTTGCCTTCTAGCAAAGAAGCCCACTCGTTTGCCATTATGAGCGAGGGTGCGCTCAGCACTGGCGTGCGCCGTATCACGGCCGTTGCGGGCGTGGCAGCCACCGCCGCGATTCAAACCGCCAACAATCTTGCCGCTCGCATGGAGCAAGCGCGCGCATTGCAAGGCGCGGAGTTGAACGCGGAAGTTTCCGAGATCGGTCAACTGATGCAATCACTTTCCATCGCGCATTCTCAAAAACAAATACTCAACACAACCATGGATGCTTTGCGCGACTTGGCCAAAGCAGCGCGACGCGAGAACGAGGCGGCCACACGCGAAGCCACGCTTGCGCGCATGCAAGAAATGATCACGGCGCATGAGCAAGCGTCTGCCAGTGATGCGTTCGTCGCGTTGCTAGAAAACGCCGACGCACCAGCGTTGTTGGCGGCGCTGAACATGGCCAAAACGAAATTGCCACAGACCGCAATTTTGCTGGCGTGGTCTGATGCCGAAGAAGGAAAAGTTTCTATTGTGGCCTGCGTGCCGGCGGCGCTTATCACCAAGGGTTTGAAAGCCGGCGACTGGGTGAAAGTTGCGGCGCAAGTGTGTGGCGGCGGCGGCGGCGGCAAACCCGACATGGCGCAAGCTGGTGGAAAAGATCCATCCAAAACCGCCGAAGCCTTGGACGCCGCGCGCGCGCACGCCAAAAAATTCGAGTGATAAGGGGCAAAATAAGCCACTCTTGAAATCATGGCTCATCCGCGCGCAAACCAAAAACTTCGCGTGATTCAAGCCACAAAGTCGCGTGCGATTTCAACCGCCTCATTGCTAAAGCGCGCTCTCAACTTGTGCAACTTTTTCTCATCGCTTGCGCTCAACCACTCGCGTACGCCATGATGGGCGCATGACAAGCACGAGCAATATTCGCAGCGTTCAAAGTGAATCGGCGGTGTTCGCGCCATCTTCCCACTTTGCAAAGGCAATGCCTTCACTGCATGTGCCCGACATGGCCACCTATGAAAAGTTGCACACGCAGGCGCTGAACAATCCTGAAATTTTCTGGGGCGACATTGCAAAACAATTTCACTGGTACAAACCATGGAACACAGTGTTGGAGTGGAATTGTCCAGATGCCAAATGGTTTTCTGGCGGCACCACCAACGCGTGCTTCAACGCGGTCGATCGACTTGTTGCAAATGGTCAAGGCGACGACGTTGCAATTTTGTGGGAAGGCGAGCCCGCGGGCGACAATGGAGACACTCCAGAAATCCGCAAAATTACGTACAAAGAATTGCAGAACGAAGTGTCGCGCGTGGCCAACATGCTCAAGCGCATGGGCGTTCGCAAAGGCGATGTGGTCACGCTGTACATGGGCATGGTTCCAGAACTTGCTTTCGCCGTTCTTGCCTGCGCGCGCATTGGCGCGCCGCACAGCGTGATCTTTGGAGGCTTCGCTGCCAGCGCGATTGTGGACCGCGTTCATGACGCAAAGAGCAAAGTGATTGTGACATGCGATGGCGCGTGGCGACGTGGATCGATTGTTCCCCTGAAAGAAAATGTTGACAAGGCCTGCGAGCAATTGCCCGAAGTGAAAAACATTTTGGTGCTCAAGCGCGTTGGTAATTCCATCAACATGAAATCGGGACGCGATCAATGGTGGCATGACGCCATTGCCAAAGAAACCACTACCTGCGCCTGCGAGGAAATGGAGGCGGAGGAGTTGCTCTTTCTGCTGTACACCTCTGGAAGCACTGGAAAACCCAAGGGAATTCGTCACACCACTGGCGGGTACATGATCTACACCGCCTACACCGCCAAACTCACTTTCAATTTGCTGCCGCGCGCCGGCCAGATTTTTTGGTGCACCGCCGACATTGGTTGGATCACCGGTCACAGCTATGTGATCTACGGAATTCTTGCCAACGGCGTGACCACATTCATGTATGAAGGCGCGCCCAACGCGCCCAAGGAGGATCGCTTCTGGCGCATTGTGCAACGACACAAGATCACGCATTTCCATACCGCCCCCACCGCCATTCGCGCGTTCATGAAATGGGGCGACGCGCTTCCCGCCGCGCATGATTTGTCCAGCGTGAAATTGCTTGGCTCGGTTGGCGAGCCCATCAATCCAGAGGCGTGGATGTGGTACCGAGAAAAAATTGGCGGCGATTGTTGCCCAATCATGGACACATTTTGGCAAACCGAAAGTGGCGGACATTTAATCACGCCGCTTCCAGGTTGCATCCCACTGAAACCGGGCTCATGCACTCTGCCATTTCCCGGTGTGGACGCTGCGATTGTGGATGAGCAAGGCAACGAACTTCCCGCGAACTCCGGCGGCTTGCTTGTGATACGTAAACCGTGGCCTGGCATGTTGCGCGGCATTCACGGCGACCGCGAGCGCTACATTGAAACGTATTGGGGAAAAATTCCAGGCATGTATTTAGCGGGCGATGGCGCGCGCCGCGACGGCGACGGATTCTTTTGGATCATGGGCCGCATTGATGATGTGCTGAATGTCAGCGGACACCGCCTTGGAACTGCGGAAGTTGAAAGCAGTTTGGTGGGCAGTAAATTGGTTGTTGAGGCCGCGGTAGTTGGCATGCCTCACGAGATTAAAGGTACTGGAATTGCCGCGTTTTGCGTGCCTCATCCGGATTATGCGCACGCCGCCGACGACGCGCTTCGCCAGAAATTAATGTTGCATGTCACCAATGACATTGGCGCCATCGCGCGGCCAGACATGATTCGTTTCACCACAGGGTTGCCAAAGACACGCTCAGGAAAAATCATGCGCCGACTTCTGCGCGATGTTGCGGCGGGCAAAGAGACCACGCAAGATGTGACCACGCTTGAGGATTTCAACGTGCTCGCCAAGTTGCGCGAGAGCGAAGAATAAATTTCATCGCATGGAAAAATAAAAACGCCGCGCGCGAATCCGTATGAATTCGCCGCGGCGAGTAATGGAGCCGAGGGGAGTTGAACCCCTGTGCCGAAACGCCCTGACAAGGGCCTCTACGCGCGTAGTCAACTCTTTGATTTCGGATCACCTTCGGCTGTTGACCGCTTGGGATGACCCTATGCATACAAAGTGTCGCGGGAAACCGCATGCCAGGGTTTCTCCGCCATCCCGATTTTTTTTGGATGACACTCCATCGGGCGTCAAGCGTCATCCATGCAGCCTAATTAGGCTGCGAGTGCGTACTGCGTATTGGCAGACGTCTTTTTGCATACTTTTTACGTGGCCAGCATGCTCCACGGCGCGCCACCAATGTCTGGAATCGCTCGGTCGATACCGGTACGGCCCCGTCCAAACAAATCCAATTCATTCTCCAAGTATCCGAGTGTAGCCACCTATGCGGAGCAAATGAAAACACATTTCAATTTTTCTTAGGCGATTCATGGGCAGATAGAATTGTTTTTGCTTGGATACGGCTCTATTGCCAACGCGCTCACTTCGCCGCGGCTTCGGCGTCCACGGCGCGGAATCTGTTCAACGCGTTCAATGCCGCAACTTTGTAGCACTCGGCAAATGTCGGATAGTTGAAAACCGTGTTCACAAAATAATCCAAGCCGCCACCAAGAGCCAACACCGCTTGACCAATGTGCACAATTTCCGTGGCTTGGCTTCCAATGCAATGCACGCCCAAAAGTTTGCGCGAGTCACGGTGGAAAATAAGTTTCAACACGCCTTGGTCGTCGCCACGAATTTGTCCGCGCGCGCTTTCGGAATAGCGCGCCACGCCAATTTCATAGGGCACCAAATCCTTGGTCAATTCCTGTTCGGTGGATCCCACCATACTCAACTCAGGCACGGCATAAATTCCATAAGGCCAATATTTTGGAATAGCCACGTGAGGCAAACCAAACATGTCGCACGCCGCAATGCGGCCTTGCTCGTAACTGGTGGCCGCCAAGCCTGGCGCTCCAATCACATCACCCGCCGCGTAAATATTTTCAACCGTGGTGCGGTAGCGCTCATCCACTTTAATTCTTCCGCGCTCATCCGCGGAAAGACCCACCGCCTGCAAATCCAAACCCTCAACGTTGCCTTGACGCCCCGCGCTGGCCAACACCACATCCGTCACAATCACCTTGCCACTTTTCATTTCAATGGTCACAGCGGGCTTGGGTCCAACCGAGCGACTGACGCTGGCCACTTCTTCATTCAAGCGGAAAGTCACGCCTTTTTTGCGCATTTGATGCACAAGCTCGTCCACTAATTCAGTCTCCATGAACGCGATCGGTCGATCCACTTTATCAAGCACGGTCACCTGCACACCAATCTGCGCGAACATGCTGGCGTACTCAATGCCGATCACGCCGGCGCCAATCACCACCATGGTGCGCGGAATTTTTGGCAGCGACAAAATCGTGTCGCTCGTGAAAATACATTCCATGTCTGGAATCATCTTCACCGGCATGGCCGCGCGGCTACCTGTTGCAATAAGCACAAACGACGTGTGCAACGTGCGATTGATATCCATGCCTTCAACGTGAATTTCATTCGGCGTCACAAATCGGCCAAGGCCAGGAATGATTTCAATGTCGTTGCGGTCAAACTGATCCTGCACAACTTCACTCTCGCGTTCCACAACCAAGTCAACTCGACTCAACAACGCTTCCATGGTTGGACGTACGGGGCGCGTTCCCAAAGCGTGCATGCTCAGGGTGATGCTGCGGCGCGTCATGCTGCGCACAGCCTCGCGAAATGTTTTACTGGGAATGGTTCCGGAATGAATGCACGCGCCGCCAATGCCCGCGCCCTTTTCCACCACGCACACGCGCTTGCCAAGTTTGGACGCTTGCACAGCGGCGCGTTGACCCGCTGGCCCGCTGCCAATCACAACCAAGTCATATTCATACATATCTGTCATAAGGTTGAGAGAGGATAGCGGCAAAGAGCGCGGTCCTATTTCAGTTGCACATTCGCATCTTTGTCATTGCCCGATGTGTAATCCCTAAAAATCAGCCGTTTCGCTGCGCAAAATCACGCATGACATCAGCCAACGCTTTGGCTCCCTCAATGGGCATGGCGTTGTACATACTGGCGCGCATTCCGCCCGTAGCTTTGTGCCCCGCCAATGCGGCAAGCCCGGCGTTGGCGGCTTCCTTTAAGAACAAAGGCTCATGCTTGGGATTGGCCGCGTGAAAAAGCACGTTCACAAAACTCTGGCATTCCGTTTGCGCGTTGGCTTTCCAAAAACCATTTGAGTCTCGAATGGCCGCCAAAACCAAATCGCTGCGCGTCTTCGCGCGGCGTTGCATTTCAAGAAGCCCACCTTGACGAAGAATCCACTGGCACATCAAGCCAACAGTGTGCATGCCAAATGTGGCTGGCGTGTTCAAGCGGCTTTCCGCTTTGGCGTGCTCGTCGTAGCGCAACATGCTTGGCAACTTTCGAACAGGCGCCTTCAATAAGTCGCGGCGAATCACCACCATGGTCATGCCAGATGGACCAAGATTTTTTTGCCCCGAGGCATACAAGAAAGCGCAGCCCTTCAAGTCCAGTGGCTCCGCGTAAATATCACTGCTCGCGTCGCGCGCCAACCACGCGCCCGCGGCTGGTTGCGGCGGCGCAACCCAACGCGTTCCCCACACGGTGTTGTTGGAGCAGTAATGCAAATAGGTTGAGCCCGGCGTGGTCTTCAACTCGCCAGCGCGCGGAGTGCGGCTATATCCAAAGTCCGCGCCCTTCCAAATTTCATTGATTTTTCCGACTTCTTTGCCATCCGCGATCGCTTTTGAAGTCCACACGCCGGTGTCTGGATAATCAGCGCTCGCGCCGTCGGCCAGAAAGTTCAGCGGCAACATTCCAAATTGCTGCGTGGCGCCGGCGGGCAAAAACAACACCGCGTAGTCCTGAGAAATATTTCCAACTTTGCGAAACGCATCTTCGCTCTCTTGCAAAATCTTCTCAAACAATTCGCCGCGGTGGGAAATTTCCAGAATGCCCGCGCCACCACCGCGAAGATCCACCAAGTCGGCTTGCAGTTGCTCAAGCACTTCAAGCGGCATGGTGGCCGGACCCGCTGAGAAATTAAATACGCGCCCTCCAGGCAAAGGGCGAACCGCGCTGGCATGAACCTGACCTTGGGTTGCGTGACTCATGATTTCCTCACAATCGAAGTGATGCTTGCGCTTAACACATTGGCGTTGCGACGAATGGTGTTCATTTGTTCCTCTGTTGGAGTTTGGTTCAAGTGAATGCGGGCCAACGCGGCCTCGCCACCATCGTAAATAATATTTTCCATCTCCTCGGCGTTGATGCCCGCTTGGCCCAATGTGTAAAATACATGCGCCAACACGCCGGGACGATTCAAATGCCTCACCGACAACAACGTTGTCGCGGGCGTGGAACGCGCGCGATTCACGCAGTTTGGCGCGGAACCACTCTCCAACCACTCGCGGATCACGCGCACGGTTTCAGCCGCCACGGCGTGGGCCGCCTGCGTGGTGGAAGCGCCCACATGAAATGTTCCGTACACGCCCGGCACCTTGGCAATGGCCTCATCAAATTTCGCGTCATCTTTGTCAGGCTCATGCGCGAACACATCAAGACCCGCGCGAATGCCGCGGCCACGAACCGCCGCCGCCAACGCCGCCTCATCCACAACTCGACCACTTGAAGTGTTCACGAAAATGGAATTGAGTTTCATGGCGTTCAAAAACTTCTCGCCAATCAACAAGTCTGTCTCCTCATGCACGGCCAAACTTACGCTCACCACATCGGCCAACTTTGCCAAGTTGACAATGTTGGCGCAGAAGTGCACGCCCGCCGCGTCAGCTTTCTCCTCCGTGAGTTGACGACTCCACGCCACAACACTCATGCCGAAGGCTTTGGCGCGCCGCGCAATTTCCATTCCAACTTGTCCCAAACCAATGACGCCAAGAGTGCGTCCATGCAAACCCGCGGCCTGCAAATATTCTTTGCGCTTCCATAATCCGTTGCGCATTTCAATCACTTGATCAGGCAAGCGACGATCACACGCAAGAATGTGCGCCCACGCCAACTCCGCCACCGCATTGGCATTTCGCCCGGGACAATTGGCGACAAACACTCCGCGACGACTGGCCGCGCCAAGATCAATTTCATCCACGCCGGCGCCCGCTTGCACCACCAAAGCAAGTTTTGGGCTGGCTTCGATAGCGGCCTCATTCACAACAGTTTCGCGCACCACCAATACTTCGGCTTGCGTATCCGCAAGGCGCTTAGCCAAATCTTTGGAGGCCAACTCTGGCTCGTACACAACTTCGCAACCCATGTCTTGAATGGCTTGAACACCGTTGCCACCAATGGTGTCGGCCACCAAAACTTTCACGATGGTTCTAGGAATTGAATTTGAATTTGCGCTGCTTCTAGAAAATACTGTCATGCCAAGAGTGTATCTAGATGGTCACAAAATCGACTGAATAAAAAGCCCGCTTGGTATGGTCGCATTGAAAGTTGCCGCGTGACGCGGAATGCTTTCGTTGCCCCGGGCAATCTCTATGAGATCCGCCACAGACGCTCGAGAAAATATAAATGCCGCGTGTGCCTGCCCTGAATCCACATATTGCGTCAATTGCGCCGGACTGACCGCCGCATTCATGCTGTGAATTTGAATGGCTGCTACATCCGCACTGGCCTGGGTCCATGGAGTCAATACCGCCTGTTCAAAGCGGGTGCGCTCCCAATTCGCGGCGTTTGAATGCCCTAATTTGGCCAGCGGTAATCGCCTTCGCGTCCAAAGACCGCCGCCAGAATTCATGCCGCTATTTGAAGGACGCGAACTCGCCATGTACGTGTCAAAAAATCCAGAAGGTGGATCGCCCATGTGCTGCTCGCTTGCCACGCCCACGGAATCTTGCAATTGCATCAAGCATGTATTGAGCAAATCCGCATCGCCACCCGAAACCAGAATGTGGGATGGACAAACCGTGACCCGATCAATGGGCGTAAGCGCAACGGCTCGAAGCACCGGCGTTGCACTTTCAGAATGCATCTCGCGCGCAAACATTTCATCACCACTCAACACCATCAATGACTTGAGTTGCCCAACAAGCTCGGCCAACAGCGCCGCGTTCTTGCAAGCCCACACAGTGTGCGTCGCGCCATCCTTGCCTAAAAAATGCGTCAAGGGTCGCTCATTGGTGTTGTCGTGAATCACATCCGACAACTCATCATGATCTTGATAGGCCAACACAGGAATTTCCGCGTGCGCTGTCAGCGCCAAATCCCTTTGCCAAGTCTGACGCGCGACATCGTGGTCCGATTTTTGAAATCGCATAAAAGTTGAAATAATACTTGGCGACATCGCCAGCGCCGCAATCAGCGCCACATGTTTTTCACCGGCGCGAACTTGTCGATAAACGTACATCAGTGGTTGCTCGTCTTGGCAAATCCACTTTTCATTTTTCATGCGCGCAAACAAAGTCGCTCCCGCGTTGGGCGCATTGAATTTCTCGCGCGCATCTGCGCCAATCACTTGCAGCCACGAATTAGGAAACGCAGCAAGTCTTCGCGCGGCTTCTTGCGGCGGCAAGCGCATGCCAGGCTCGCAGGATATTTCCGCGCTCTTGGCTGGAATGGGTCGAAATGCTGCGAATGGATGAATCTTGAACATGAAAAAAACCTTGTTCGAAATAGTATCCACCCCGATCAACCCCGATTTTTAATCAAAAATCAGGCATGTTGCGCTCAAAGTTCAGTCTGTGCGGGCGCCATGGGCAAATGTGTCTGGATTGCTCACAAGAAACTTCAGTGGGTTCTTTCAACGGTCGACCTCAAGGGTGGCTTCTGTGCGGAAGCCAATCGCGCTTGAAAAAACTTTAGAGAGGACCGACATGAAACTTCAATTAAGCCACGCAGAGTCATTCACCCCTTCTTTGCATATCGAACAACTCCACTCACCAAACCGCTCAGGCGGACGCTTTGACCGTCTCGCCGCGCGCATGCGCAAAGCAGGTTTGATTTGGGCGCAAGCCGAACCAAGCTACCTTCGAATTTCCAACGCCGATGAATGGCTCACACGATTGGTGGCGGACAGTTCTTGGATGCGCCGATCGGTTGATCAAGTGGTGACGCAGTGGGCCGCAAACAGTTGCGCTTTAGCTGTTGAAGCAATCCCAGGTTGCTGGGTCATTCCAGCCGGCAAAAAAATTCGTTCCGATGGGATGTCTCGGGGACTCGTTGTGGCCATCACAAAAGACGCCATCGGTCAAACCGGATCTTTGAACGCATTGTGCCAGTCCGCGGGCGTTGACTTTGAGTTGACACGCGACCTATTGCAACGCGAGCCAGCCATCTTGCGCCAAGAAATTCCCCGCATCAGCGCCATGCTGTCTTTGGTGCGCCCCGCTCCACTTCGAATCGCAAGCGCAGTTCCAACCGTGGAAGCTCTGTTGCGTGCGATTGAAACCGCAGATCAATCCATCCGTGGCCACAGCGAACGCACGTCAAATCTTGCCTGCCGCTTGGCACAAGCTTGCAAACTCTCCCCAACGCAACAAGAAACCGCGCGCGTGGCTGGGCTGTTGCATGACGTTGGAAAGATTGGAATCCCCACGGAAATCCTGCAAAAACGTGGTCCATTGACCCCGGAAGAGCGCACTTTGGTGAATATGCATCCCGAAATGGGCAAACAAATTGTCTCAGGCTTGGGAGGCTTGGAGCGAACAGTGCCCGCCGTGTTGTGGCATCACGAACGATGGGACGGCGCTGGCTACCCGCACGGATTGTCTGGCGAAAAGATTCCAGTGTTGGCGCGCATCATGTCGGTCGTGGATAGTTTCGACGCCATGCGCCGCAATCGTCCCTACCGTGACTGCATGAGCATTGAAACCGCGCTGCAAGAAGTACACAACGGCGCTGGCGGACAATTTGATCCCGCAATTGCCAACACATTCATTGAGATGATCGATCGTGAGCCAGCGCTCGCCGCTTAAAAAAAATTCAAGAAAATTGTTTTCACCCCTTGCGTGATACTTGGCATGTTGTCACAATCAACATATGAACTTTGAGGCCAAGGAAGGCTTCGCTGGTATAGACGCCGCAGAGCATAAGTATAAGACTCTGAAGATGGCGATAGGTTCACTCGCCCCATTTGATAGACACGTGTTACAACTTCGCTGGGCCGATGATTTGTCGCGCCACGAAACCGCATCCGTGCTTGACCGAGACCCCGCTTCCGTGTTGGCGGCGGAAAATCGTTTGCGCGCTTGGATGCGTGAGCAAATTGAAGTTGCCGAAGTTACCTTGGTCTAATTTGGCTATTGGCCAAAAGCGCCCAGCATCCGACCAAGATCCGAGGAATCTACAAAGCCATCTTTGTTGAAATCCGCGGCACAATCAGCACACGGACCAAATTTTCCAAGAAGCGATCCAAGATCCGCTGAATCCACAATCCCCGAACAATTCAAATCTTCTGGAATGCATGCTGGAAGCGGCTGCACCTTCATTTTTAAATGCGCCGCCTGGGCCAAACCAAATTGCACGTACGCATTTTCTTTGGAGTAGAACGCCGGATAGTTGCCAGCCTGTTGCGCCACAAATGTGAGGCTACTCAATGAGAAAAATGTTCGGCCCGCTTGAATACCTTGGCGCAAATAATTTTGAATGTTTGCGTCCGCCACATTCACTTGAAATGTCATCACGGTGTCTTGCGCGATCAATTGACCCGCGGAGAGACCGGCCACCTGACCGACCGCAAACACGTTTGGTTGAAATCCATCGCGCGGATGGTTGGACATGTCCACCAAGTTGTTTGCGTTGTCAAAGCTAGCGGCAAACGCATTGCGAACGCCTGGAGACAAGTAACTGGCGCCACTCACGGCATACGCGGAGTTCTCCATGAAGGTTGCCGCCGTGAATCCACCGCGAAATCCAACTCCAGCAAGTTCAATAGGCTGCCCTGCGTCTGGGTCATTCACCCGCCGCGAATCCCCCGCGGGAAGGAACATTTGCCATGGATCGGAGGTTGGGTCGTACTGAACAACCATGTCGTTGGCAAATGAAATAGAAACCTCCGCCTGAATGATTTCGTATTGAACACTTCCAATTGGAACAATTGCGCCCGTATCAAAGGCCAGCAGAATTTGTCCGTCACGGGAATCGAATTGGGTTTGATTGTCACGGTCACTTCCAAACGTAGTCAGTACCGTGCGCGTTCCAGGCGTGCTATTAAATGGATACATCCACCGATCCAACGCGGGTTGATTGAGTTGCAAGTCAATCACATCCGCCAAACTTGGCAAAGTCGATGCAGCAATACAAGACAAAAAGGCGGAAATGAGATGCGAGCGACTATGTTGCATTGAACATCTACCTTATACTCTTTCACCTTGTTTTTTCCACACAAACATAATTTAATTTGCAAGACAAATCAAAAATGGGACCACGCATGTCCGTATTTTGCATCTTTCAAGGGTGGGAAATGCATGTCTTTAATCGGCAAGGCTTTCACCTTGATTGAATTGCTAGTGGTGATCGCGATTATTGCGCTGTTGACCGCAGTTATATTGCCTTCGCTTTCGGGTGTGCGCGATCGGGCGGCGCAATTCAAAGAACTCTCAGCGCTTCGCAACACCTTGACCGCGTGGAATCAATATGCCACCGATCAAAAAGGCGCGCTGATTCCCGCGTTCTATGGCAACCCGCCACTTGATGTGCTTCCCGCTTTTTATGAGGATGGCAAACCAATTCCCACCGATGTGTATGGCAGCCAGCGCGCCGTTGTGTGTCGATGGCCGTGGCGACTCGCTCCGTATTTAGGTCATGATTTTAAATCGCTCACCATGCAAGATGGTGACGATCAGGTCAAGCTCGCTTCTGGAAATGATCTGGGAAAATATTTGTATTTTTCCAGCTTGTATCCATCATTTGGAATGAACGGAATGTGGGTTGGCGGCGATCAAGAACGATACGGATTTCTTGCGGCGGAAATCAAAGGCCAAAGAAATCCGTTGGCAAATTTTTACGCATCGCGAATTGCCACCATCAAACATTCAGAGCGACTCATTGTGTTCGCCTCAAGTCGCACCAATCAATCCGCTGGAGCAACCGACGCATGCCGTGAAGGATATTTTCGTGTGGAAAGTCCAAACTGGATCGGACCTCAATGGTCCACTTACGATCCAATCGTCGCGCAAAGTTGCGGCAATGTAAGCGCGCGCTGGCAAGGCTCCGCAAGCGTGGGCACGGTCAATGGCGCGACGGAGTTGGTTCCCATTGAAGAGTTGCGAGACATGCGACGCTGGGCCGATCAAGCGACCGATTCGAAATGGCGCTTCTCTCCGTAACGTGAAGTTGCCACTGATCGCACGCTTTGTTGCGCAACCTTGGCTGCCACCAAAAACTTGGCTACTCAGTTGGCTGAGCAGCAGGAGCCACTGGATTTGGCACCGATGGAACTGGATCCGATGTTGATTTTTGCAAGGACGTAGGCGGCGCAGGCGTAACGGGCGCTGTCTTTGTACCGCTCGGCGGCAACATGGCTGGATCTGCTGCAGGCATGACATTTGGCAGCGGCACTTTAATTCCAGAAATAGGCTCCACCACTGGACCAAGTTCAGGCATCTCAAATCCCTTCACATCGGAATTCTTCAAAGCGCTTCCACTTGTATTGTCAGGTTGATTGCCAACAATATCGCCGTTGTTGATACCCCAACCGCCCCAACCCTTGGTGGCGTCTTGCGCGCTTGGCACAATCAATTCAGAGGTCCAATTAATTTGTGCCTGACCAAGCTGCGTGCCTGTGGCAAACGCCAAATCAACCAGCGTGATCTGCCAACCAGCCAGCGCCGTCACTTCACGGCTTTGCGCGTCGCCCAAACGGCTTGCGGCGTCAAGCACATCCGTGCTGGTGCGAATGCCCAAATCAAACTGCCGCTTCTCGGCCTCATAGGTTCTGCCCGCAAGCGCGGTTTCCAAACGCGCCGCAAGGATGCGCCGCCATGCATTTTGCAAGTTGTCCATGGCATTGAACAACTCTTGACGAATAGTTTGTCGGCGCAAATCACGAGTGGCCATTCGTTGCAAGCGATTCAACACGGCTTGTTGAATTTTATTTTTGGCAAACTCGTTTCCCAGCGGAATTCTGGCGTTGGCGCTGACTGTGTAGCCATCGTCTTGTCCCAAGCTCCAGCTCTTTGAAAAATCGTCCGAAGTACCTTGCACGTTGTATTGATAATCCACCGTGAACAAGGGCAATGCCGCGTTGCGCGCCAAGTCCACATTGGTGGCGTCAATAGCCAGTTGCAACTCCAATTCCAGCATTTCCATGCGGTTTTCCACCGCTTGTTGCGCCAGTTTCTCTGGATCAAATTTCAACCCCAGCGGCCGCGGTTGGGTGGTTGTAATGACATAAGTCAGCGAGTCCATGTTCAAGTCTGGATCATTGATCAAGCGCTTCAAGTCACGCTGGCGCAAGCGCAGGCGATTATCAGCGATGATGATATTTTCAATACGGCTACCCAATCCGCTTTCCGCGCGGACAATCTCAATTTGCGCCGCGTCGCCAGCGCTCACACGCCTGCGCGCCAACTGCAATTGCGCCAACGCTAGTTCATATTGTTGCTGACGAATATCCAACTCACGCGCGGCGGCGTACACATTCCAATACGACCTGTCCACATTGGCAAGCAGGCGAATAGATTCCAATTTTGTGCGGGCGTCGGCAATTTGGCTGTTCAACTTTGCCACACGAATGCTGGCGGTATTGGTTTCAATACCGGCGCCTCGCAAAAGTGGTTGACTAATTGAAAACGCAAGACCGCTTTGCCAGTTGTCAGTGCCAGTCGCGTTGGCTACGGTTGGATCATTCTGCGTGGTCAATACTTGCGGCGTGAATGTTCCACCCGTCGCCAAAGGCATTGCTAATCCCGTCGTGAGTTGTTCGGTGGCCAACAAACCACTGGTGGGGTCATTTCCCACTAAATTGTTCGATTGTTTCTGGTAATTCGCCGTGATTGCGGCCTCAAATTTGGCTTCTTCTTGGCTCACTTGCGAGCGCGCCAAGGCTGGCAAATACAACTGCACTTTTAAATCCAGATTGCGCTCCAGCGCCGCGGATCGACACTCCGCCAAGGATAATTTGCGGGTTGGATTGTTTTCTGGCTTGGGCAAATTGTCAGCCGCCAAAATTTTCTCAACTTGCTGAAGTGTTTCCGGCGTCTGTGACGATTCCTTGATTGGATTAAAAGTTCCAACTTCATGCAATCGCCTTGACGGCGCCGTGTACGGAGTTTCCGCATCTTGAAATAATTCATTTTGACAACCAGACAAAACCGCGACACATGCGAAGGCGACCACAACAAAACCCACACCACAATTTCGAACCTTGAGTTTTTTGTGGCGCAACAAATTAATCATGTCGCAACGCCTCAATTGGATCCAGTCTGGATGCCTTGATGGCGGGGAACATTCCAAACACAACACCAACAACCGCGCTGAATACAAACGCCAATGCAATGGCCCACGAAGGAACTGTGGCTTGCTCAAGCCTGGCGCCAGGAATCATCCGCACAAGTATGGCAAATCCTTGGCCAAT
>CAIKXA010000108.1 GCA_903831295.1 uncultured bacterium
CCTGCGCGTCTTTGGGGCTGGCTAAAGTTTTTCCTGTGTAGAAACATTTGTGGTTCTGCATTTCATACAAGCGCGGAGCAAGGTGCGCGAGTGGTTGGCGATCTTGACCAAACATAAACGCCTCTAGTTCACGATCTTTTCCAAGCGCTGAATTTGTTGCGCGAACCCACTGCGCCCAACGTGCTTGCACCAAGGAAACAATCACGCCGCGCAAAGAGCGCAAGCATGCCGCAACACCAGGCTTGAGTTCGATTTGATCCAGCGAAGGATTATTCGCGTTGTCATCACTTAGTTCGTACAGAAACTGATCGCGGGAATACTTCTGGTCACTGGCTGATTCAAAGTGTTGCAAATGTTTCAGTGGAAATTTCACTATGAGTTTGCGGGCCTGATTGATAAGGGTGTCGCGCGTTTTGTTGTACCTGCGCAATCGAGCGTGCTGCGAAGCCGACACGGCAACCTCTGGCGCGAGCAATGAAATAATTTTAGCGGACTTATTAATCTCGCGGTTCTGTAACAGTGTCGCGCCAATACTTTTATATGGCCGCGCTTGCGACCAATACAGCGACAGAAATTCACGGGCGACATCGTTCAAGTCCACATCAAGGGCGGCGCCAGAATCATTGCCCTTCTCCACGGCCACATTGGTGAGGGCAATGAGTAGCGCAAACTTATACGTGGAGGTGAACTTGCCCGACTCCAAAAGCAGTTGCACCTTGTTTAGAAACTGAAGTTGGAACTCGCTGCTTGGAGACATGGTTGCAGGGTACGGTTTCGCACAGTCACCACCAATCCCCCGCCCGTACTATTTATAGATCGCACGCAACACAACCACATCCACCGTTGAATTACTGGAGCACGCCGCCGCGACTTTGCGCGACCGATGCGCCGGCGTTCACTTTGGCGCGCCCGTTGCATTTATATACAACCCGCTTGACTACGCGTGGCAAGCGCACCGCGCGTACTTGCGCATGGCGCAACCGGCGCCGCGCGTGTTGTTTGTAGGAATGAACCCCGGTCCATTCGGCATGGCGCAGACCGGCATTCCATTTGGCGAAGTTGCGGCGGTGAAAGATTTTCTTGGCATTGATGCGCGCGTTGCGAAAATTACGGCGCCGGCGCACATGCATGCAAAGCGACCAGTGCTTGGATTTGCGTGCCAGCGAAGTGAAGTAAGCGGCGCACGCGTGTGGAGTTGGGCGCGCGAACGCTTTGGCACGCGCGCGAAATTTTTTCAACACGCGTTCATGTGGAACTGGTGTCCGCTGGCGTTCATGTCAGCTTCTGGCGCAAACCTTACGCCCGACAAATTACCGCGCGGCGGTCGCAACACAAAAATGGCGCGCGACCTTTCCGCTGCGTGCGATGAGGCGCTGGCCGCTGCGATTACCGCGCTGCAGCCCGCGCACATTGTTGGCTTTGGCGCGTTCGCCGCCAAGCGCGCGCAACTTGTAATTAATGGAATGCGCGCGGTGGTTGAAGAGGATTCGCTTGCGTCGCAAGCAAAGTCGAAGCCCAAATTAAAAACCAATGCGAATATTTTGTCTGCATTTCCAAATGTTCTGCAAGTATTACACCCAAGTCCGGCAAGTCCCGCCGCCAATCGCGGATGGGCGCCGCAAATTGACCGCGCGCTGGCGCATCTATGGTCGCGCTAAAGCGCACTTCCATTTTCAAATACAACACCGTCAATGCTTTGCCTGCGCCGCCATCATTGCCTTGCGATGCTTTGTGAAGTGCCACCACGGACAGGGTGTATTGCCGTGCGCTTGCGAAATGACGGACATGAACACATCGATCACGCATGGGTCGTGCAAACCACCTGTGAGCCGGCCAAGTTTGCGCCACAGTACAAACGCGTCGCTTGGTTGCAACTTTGCAAGTTGCGCCACGCGTTGTATGCCAAGCAA
>CAIKXA010000109.1 GCA_903831295.1 uncultured bacterium
AGGCGTTGCCCCACATGTAGATATCAATACTGCACACTTCTTTAAATCCAAGTTTGACGCAGATCGGCGCGGACGTCTTGCGATCGCCCTGCAATACCGCCGTGTCCTTGCCCATAGCGCGGGTATCCGCAAGTCGTTTGGCCATCATCGCCGAGTAGATGCCGTGGCCACGATATTCACTGAGCGTGGCCGCACCTTGCATGACCGCGATGGTGCTGTTTGGCGCGGCAAACATGCTGGAAACCGACACCGGTTCTTTCACACCATCCATAAACGCGAGATAGTGATTTCCGGATTCAATGCGCCACAACAAGTCGCAGTAAATATCGGCCAACTTTTCTGGCATGGGATAGGCGGTTGTATACAAGCGAATCAAACTATCTCGATCCGCGCGGGTCGCCTTGCGTACGGTCACCAATGGGTTGCATCGCATGTCGCGCTGCATGTCGGTCAGCACTAGGCCAGCTTGTTCAATCACTTTTGTGAATCCGGCGGTCTCTAATTTGGAAACCAAATCAACCGGCGTGGATGATGGATTCAACCACCAGCCGACCACGTGACTGCGCTTGGCAAAAAATTCCTTCACCTGCGCAATGACTGAGTCCGCATTCTCTTGCGTCAGAGTTGATACGCCAACAAGGTTGCCGAACGGATGTGACACTTCTGGCGTGGCATGAGCTTGAAGTCCGGGAAAAGTCTGTAGATCCCAATGTCCAGGCGTCTCGGGAAACATGAACATGCTGTTCTCAAGAGCATGCAGAATTGATTTCTCGCTCGCGGTCATATTGGTCTCACTGAATTGGGGTGAATAGGAAATTGAAATATTTTCATGTCAAGATTAACAAATAAATTCGTCGATCTGACAAAATAATAAATCGCAATTGATATGAATTCACTTTTCATGTGTCGCCTTCTAACGCACATTGAATCGCTAGGTGCTTTGCGCTGGCGCGCCGTCTTCGCCTGCGATGCCGCGATCGCGCGGTCGCGGACCGCTTGGCGTGGGCAATTGGTCGATCGGCACAAAGTGCACCGACTTTGCTTCAGCAAGATCGCCGTGTGCAATTGAGCGCAGATACGCGCAGCAAACAAGCACGTGCGCCTTTGACTGCGTCGCCGCATACACCCATTGCGCAAACCACGCCGCGATCGACGGGTAATAGTTGTCGATCTCAACATCAACATGAAGCGTGCTCATTCCAGGCTTCGTGCCCGGTCGGCGCGCAACGTCAATCTCAAGATATCCATCGCTGTTCACGCCTGGCGCGGCCACCAAAATTCCGCGCTCAATTCGCCAGCGCACAATACCGCGGTGCTGGTCCATTTGGTACTCGGGCTTACGAAAAGACAGCAGCACGAATGGCCTGCAAATCAAAACAATAAAGCGTTCCTGCTCGGTGTATTGGATTTGAACTAGACCAAGCGTGCAGCGCGTGAGAAATCGCCAGTAAGTATGCGCGAGTCGTTCCAGATGCATCGGCGTCCAGATCGCCTCAAGTGTGTGCGAGCTGATCTGCAAGTCGGCTGACTGAACCGAGCGCACGGCGCCGCGCTGATCAGTCTGTGTTGAATCTTGAAGCGCTCCAATTTCAACTTTGCCGATTTTGCTTGGGCGACAGACCAGCTTCGTACCAAGTGCAATCAGTGCCAGCGCCAACAAGATCAGTGCGGCGATCACGGCCAGTATTTCAAGTGCCAGAAGAAATGCGTTCATGATTTGCTGTGGTCAGGTTCTTGCGGCGCTCGACGAGCGCGCCATAAGGTGGTGTTTGCTTGAACAAAGGGTAGCCCTGCTGAAACGGCGGGAACAACATCTGCGGTAAAAGTTTTATTTACAAGTGAGCAAAGGCTTTACCCCCGCTCACGCGCCAATGACAACGCGCGGAATTCTAAACTGAATACTGGTGCCGCGCACGGCGGATAAAGTATGCCAATGAACGACACGGCTACACCATTAGACGGCGAACAGATGTACGCGCAAGCAGAAGCTATTGCGCGCAAAGCGCACGCTCAGCAAACTCGGCGCGATGGCGTCACGCCTTACTTTGATCATGTGAAGGAAGTGGCGGACAGTTTGCAATGCTGGGACCTGAAGACCGTGGGCATACTTCACGACACACTAGAGGACACAAGCGTTACCGCCGCATCACTTCGCGCCCTTGGATTTCCAGATCGCATTGTGCGCGCTGTTGAAGCCATGACCAAACCCGATGGCGCCAATTATCTGGAGTATGTGCGGGATCAGGTGAAACAAAATCCATTGGCGCGCTTGGTGAAACTGGCTGATCTGGCCGCCAACTTAAAGAATAATGATCGAGCCGATCAAGTTGCCAAATACACATCTGCGCAAATCATTTTAAAAAATCAATGAAGCGGATCTTCATGTGCTGAGATGCTTGTGTCAAAGAAATT
The DNA here is from genome assembly GCA_903831295.1 of uncultured bacterium. GTDB lineage: Bacteria > Planctomycetota > Phycisphaerae > Phycisphaerales > SM1A02 > SYAC01. Next base: position 2,413 of record CAIKXA010000109.1, read on the forward strand.
GTTTTCATGCGAGCGCATCACAAACTGAACGCACTTCGAATGCGATTGATATCCGAGCGTAATCCACCAAGGTGCAGGGTGATTCCTGAATAACACGAATTACTATTTGACCGTTGTAATTCGTAAGCAGACGACGTTGAAACGCACCCGTTACTGCGCAAAAATCACTCCCCAATATCTTCAGCCCACAAGTCTGGCTTCTCGCGTTGCAAGCGCTCCATCAGCGCAACACAACGCGCGTCGTCGACCAAGTGAAGTTCAATGCCCTGCTTGCGCATCCAGTCTTCGGCGCCCATGAATGTGCGGTGCTCGCCAATGACAACGCGCGGAATTTTAAACAGAATGGCGGTGCCGGAACACATTGGACAC
>CAIKXA010000110.1 GCA_903831295.1 uncultured bacterium
AATGAGCAAGTTGTCGCTCGCGCCAAAGCCGATATTGCGGATATGGCGATCAAGTTGGGAATGGCTGAAACTGTGGAGAATGGTGCAAAAAAATTGATTGGCGAGGCGCAAGATCTAGCAGCCAACGCCACACGCCAAGCCAGCGAAGCATCAAGGCAATTGGGCGATGCGCGCAAGGAGGCTTCAAGCCTGCGCGCCGAGCGTGATGAAGCGCGCTCGCTTGGCGCAGTGGCTCAGTCTGATATTGACAAGATGAAGATGCTTGATGCGAACCCAACGGGTTTGCCCACCGCGGTTCTTTCGAAAGCCATCTATGGAATAAATGCCGTGCGCTGCTCGACGGCAATTTCATTCAAGACGCCTGTTTTGGGTGTGACAGAGGTCGAAGCCAAAAATCAATTGGGGCAAGCGTTGAAGGGCATTGGTTTGAATTGCGCGGAACAGAGTCCCGTGGAAATGATGCTGCTTGTTTCGTTCAGCGAGGATCAACCACGCCGCGCTCTCGGCGTGATGTTGTTGGTGACTCGAGTGATGAAAGTGCCAGGGGAAGCGTTGTCCAAGCAATCCGCTGTGTGGGGACAGCAGCGAATTAGTTTGGTGAATGACGCATCCGCGGCAACTCAACTTGAGGCACTGATTCAAGAACTTGTGACAGCGATGAATTTGGATCTTGCGCCAACAACCGCGCCAACAACCGCGCCGACAACTAAGCCTTCAAGCGCGCCGGCAACTGCACCTGCAAGCGCGCCGACAACTGCGCCAATAGTGGCGCCACCCAAAGTGCCGCCCGCAAATGGAAAGCCATAATCAAGGCAAATTCAAGCAGCCACGCTCGGTGGTCGTTCTTGCGGTGGTGGTGGCCGCGCTTGGCTATTTCGTTGACATCTTCGATCTGTTGCTCTTCGCCCTTATTCGCAAAACCAGTTTGCGTGAGGTGCTTGCCCCGCAACTCGCAGTTCTGCCCGCGGATCAACATGATGTGCTATTGAAAGATTGGGGTGTGTGGATTGACAACATTTTGCAAATGAGTGGATTGCTTGTGGGCGGCGTCTTGTGGGGCGTGCTTGGCGATCGCCTTGGCCGCCTCACGGTTTTATTTGGCTCCATCTTGGTGTACTCAGTCGCAAACTTGCTCAACGCGGCCATCACAGATATTGATCCAAATGGTCCGCTTGCGTTCTTGCACATCATTGGCTTGGGTAGCGCCATTCATCAATTTGAAGTACTGCGCTTCATCGCGGGTGTTGGTCTGGCCGGTGAACTGGGCGCGGGCATGACGCTGGTCAGCGAACTCACGGCGCCGAAATGGCGCGGGTACGCCACCACGCTTATTGCCACGCTTGGAATCATGGGTGCGGTGGCGGCATACTTTGTCACGCAGTGGGTATCGTGGCGCATGTCTTTGGTTGTGGGCGGCGTGCTTGGTTTGTCGCTGTTATTCCTGCGCCTTGGAGTGGCGGAAAGCGGCATGTGGAATCACCTCAAATCCAGCACAAAAAAAGGCTCTTTGCGCGTTTTATTCTGGCCGCCTCGGCGCGCGCTGCGCTTTGTGTGCGTGGTGCTTACGGCCATTCCAATTTGGTTTGTTGTGGGAACGCTTGTGAAATATGGCGACGTCATTGGCGCGAGTTTGGGTTTGCCACTTGATGCAAAGCCGGATCCAGGTCGCAGCATCATGTGGTGCTACATCGGACTTGCCGCTGGTGACCTCTCAAGCGGAGTGTTGAGCCAGTGGATGCATAGCCGACGTAAGGCGATTTTATTTTTTCATCTACTCACAATCGCGGGCATGGTGTTTTATTTCTGCGTTGGTGGTCACAGCCAAGATATGTTTTATATATGTTGTTTTGTGCTAGGCATTGGCAGTGGATATTGGGCGGTGTTCGCCACCAGCGCGGCTGAGCAATTTGGCACCAACATTCGCGCAACGGCCGCAACTATGGCGCCCAACTTGGTGCGCTGGAGCGCGGGCGGCAGTGCGGCATTGTGGGTCTGGAGCGAGACATGGTTTGTGAATGATCCAGGCGCGGCCTGGAAAGCCGCCGTCCTTACGGGCGCCGCGGTCATGATTGTTTCCATGCTCGCTCTGCTTGGCGTGCATGAAACCTACGCGGTAGATTTGGATTACGAGGAAGTGTGAGCCGCAGCGCGTTGGTTGGTGTGCTGATCTTTGGTCAGTAGCAAAACGCGAAAAGCCTCGGACAAAACAAGGAAAAACCGCACATTAGGATTGGTCTCGCGGAAGCCCGCGGCGTCAAAAACAGTCTTGGGTTCAGGCTGCACGCCCGCCAACACCACGGTCAATCCAGCCTTGACCAATCCATCAATTGATGTGGTGAGCAGTGTCAGACCTGTGGAGTCAATCATTGGAACATCACGCATGTCAATCACCGCTCCAAAGGCGCCGGGCTTTGGTTCAATCACTCCCATGGTTCGCTGCGCCGCGCCAAAGAATAAAGCGCCTTGCACTTTGAAATATAAAATACCCTCGGGCACTTTCACAGGTTCGATCTCTGGGGCAACTGTTTGCGATTCCGCCTGTGGTGCCTGCAATGTATTTTCTGTCACCGCCAATTTGGACATTTTCTGCATGAACAAAATAGAGGTGAGCACCACTCCGGCTCCAATGGCGATGACCATGTCAAACCACACTGTCAACACTGCGCACATGAGAAGCGTGAAACCCTCGGCGCGAGCCGAAGTACGAATTATGCTCCAGCACTTCGCCAAGTCGCTCATGTAGTACGCGATGAATATGAGCAAGCCCGCCATGCCCGCCATGGGCAAATAGCCAAGCCACTTTGCCAGAAATAAAACAACCAGTAACAAAGAAATGGAATGCACCGCCGACGCCAACGGACTTGTTCCACCCGATTGAATATTGGCTGCAGTCCGGGGAATTGCGCCTGAAGTAGCAAACCCACCAAAGAATGGCGCAATCATGTTGGCCAAGCCGTGGCTGACCAATTCACCATCTGGATTGTGGCGCGTGCCCGTAAGTCGATCCGCGCACACGGCGGTGATTAAAGTTTCTATGGCTGACAACAATGCGATGGCGACCGCGGCTCGAACGATCAAGTTGATGTGATCAAAGTCAAATGCAAGTTTGGTGGGATCGCTCAGGTTCCATGGAAAATCAAAGTGGGGCGCGCCTGTTGGAATACCGGAAACTTTCACGCCATCAATGATGGATGTGAAATGGTTCTCAACGGTAAGCGGTTGCCACGCGGGATTGATGCGCGCCATGATCACAGCCAGCAAGGCTGACAAGGGCAGCACAACAAGCGTGCCTGGAATAATGGTGATAAAGCGACGCCACGTGAACAGGCTGATCAGAGTGAACCCGCCAACCACGGTGTCGCACCAGTTCAGGGTGGACATGTGCGTGTACACCGTGCGGACCTCGTCCACAATATGAATTGTTGCTGGCGCGGTCACGCCCAAGAGCGTGCGCAATTGCAGAATGATGACTGAAAGAGCAATACCAAATGTGAAGCCAGCAATAACTGGAAATGAAACAAAGTCGATGAGTTTGCCCAGCCGCAAGAGGCCCATGAGGAAAAGAAAAACGCCCGCCAACCCGGTGGCCAGGAGCAATCCCGCCACGCCCATTGAATGCACAATGGGCAGTAAAATCACTATGAATGCGGCGGTGGGGCCGGATATTTGATAGCGCGACCCGCCCACAAAGCCGGCGATAAATCCGCCAATAATAGAGGTGTATATACCCGATTGCGGCGTCATGCCGGCGGAGATTGCGAAGGCCATGGACAGTGGTAGGGATGTGATGCCCACAACGATTCCTGCGACAAGGTCGCGCAAGAATCGGCTACGTGTCATTCCCGCGCGAAATGTTGCGCGCCATGCGGAGAAGAAAAGTGGTGGTGCGATGGGGATCATTGAGAGATCACTCTTGTTGTTGATGAACAAGACTTCAGCTTGCGATGACGAACCGATTGTGGTTGCGGATGATTCAATGTGAAATGCATCTGCGAATCACTTCATCAACGTCCGCGCCACGAGCGATAGGTCTCGATGAGTTGATTGGTGCTGGAGTCATGCGCCAACTTCGACGGCGCTCCAGACAACTCTGGAATGATTCGCTTGGCAAGAACTTTTCCAAGCTCCACGCCCCATTGATCGAAACTATTCACGCCCCAAATTGTTCCTTGGGTGAACACCTTGTGTTCGTAGAAGGCGATCAAGCGACCCAACATGCGTGGCGAAAGTTTCTTGCACAGAATGGTGTTGGATGGT
>CAIKXA010000111.1 GCA_903831295.1 uncultured bacterium
ACGATCCAGCTCAACGGCGCGATCGTGAATACGGATAACACCGCCGCATCTGGCGCACAGTTGTTCAACAGCGCAGTTGTTCTTGGCAATTTGGTTGGCTCAACGCTCACCTCAACAGGTGGCGGCGACATAGTGTTCAACGGCATAATTGATTCCGCTACTGGTATCGGCACCCAAGTTTTAACTGTGAATGCCGCTGATAACGTGATCTTTGGTGGCGACATTGGTGCTATCAATGATCTTGGCGCGTTGACCGTGACGGCCAATACCGGAACGATCCAGCTCAACAGCGCAATCGTGAATACGGATAACGCCGCTGGCGCAACTGGCGCTCAGTTGTTCAACAGCGCAGTTGTTCTTGGAAATGCGGTTGGCTCAACGCTCACCTCAACAGGTGGCGGCGACATCGACTTTGCAAGCACGATTGACGCGGCGCCTCTGGGCACGCAAACCTTAACGGTGAATGCAGCTGACAATGCGATCTTTGATGGCAGCATTGGTGCTGTAACCGATCTTGGCGAACTTACCGTGACTGCCAACACCGGAACGATCCAGCTCAATGGCGCGGTTGTAAATACGGCGAGTAGCGTTCCTGCAGGCACATCTGGAACACAAACTTACAACAGCAACACTGTGCTGGGAACTACTGTCTCAATGACCGCAACGGGTGTCACTGGCGACGCAATTACCTTTAATGCTTTACTAGACGGCACCACCGATGAAACAGAAAGCCTCAATCTTGTTGCGGGTCCGAATGGCAACATCGTCTTCAATGGCGCTGTTGGAAGCCTGACTCGACTTAATGAGATTTTCATCCCTGTAACCGCCGGCGGCGCAAATGATGTGACATTCGACTCAACGGTCTCGGCGTTTGGCTTTACGCAACTTGCAGGAAGTGGAACGACAACGTTTGATGCTCTGTTTGATTTCACGAACAACTTTGAGTTCGTAGGGAATGAATTGACCATTAACGGTGGTGGAACGAACTCTGTTGGAACCACAATGGAAGTAACCAACGCTGGTTTGTTCACAACTGCCGCACCAGTTGGCCTAGTCCCCGGCGCCAACCTGCTCGTTGGAAACTCGTTCACTCAAGATGGCGCTGGTTCCAACAGCCTCGGCGGAAGTATCACAAGCACCAACGACAGCATCTCATTCCTTCGAGACGTCACCCTGACCTCGGGCATCACTATGACTTCAGGCGGTGGTCTAGGCGACGTGATCCTCTTCTCAAGTACGGTTGATGGAACGACCAATGAAACCGAGTCACTGGATCTCTCCGCCGGTCTTGGCAGCATCACCTTCCAAGGTGCCGTTGGTAGCAACACACGACTGAGAGAAATTGTGGTCTCTGACGCATTGGATGCGACATTCAACTCAACGGTGTCCGCGTTTGCCTTCACGCAACTTTCTGGAACTGGAACAACTACGTTCGCGCAGTTGTTTGATTTCACGCAGAACTTTGAGTTCATTGGAAATAACTTGACCGTCAATGGCGTTGGCGACAACACCGCTGGTACATCCTTTGAAGTTGATAACGCTGGCTTGTTTACAACCGCCGTCGGGGCCAATGTGGAAGCCGGTGGTCGATTCGACCAGTTCGGTGCCGGCGCTAACAGCATCGGTGGCGACATCACGAGTATCACCTCTTTCATCAACTTTGATACTCAAGTTGATCTAACAAACAATGTGGTCATGATAAGTGGCCAAGGCGTAGGCGATAACATTAATTACGGTTCAACCGTTGATGGTCCGTTTGATCTATTGGTGATTGCAGGTAATGGCGATGTGTTCTTTGACGCCGCCGTTGGTTCAATTGCGCCTCTTGCCAGCCTGGCCGTGGTCTCAGCTGACTTCACAACGCACTTTGCTGGCAATGTGACGACCGTGGGTGATCAAACCTACAACGGCGGCGCTCAATTGGATGCGGATATTGTGTTCACGGCAACTGACACTGACGGCGATATCACCTTTAATGGTGAGGTCCGCAGTGGAACTGGCGTTGAGAACATGACCGTGCTCGCAGGCGGCAACGTTGCCTTTGAAAACAATGTGGGTGGAACGGATTCCACCACTCAGATTGGAACGTTTACGGTTGACAGTGGTGACAACTTTGGTGAGACGATCACCTTCGGTGCTCTCGCATCAACAGTGCGTGCGGTGAATGTGAATTTGAACACCAACACGCTTCTGGTCACACCAGCGACGGTTGCCACGATTGTTGCCTTGGACGACATCAGCTTCGCTAACACCACATTTGAAATGGGTCAAAATCATAAGTTGACCGGTTTGGGAAATATCACAATGAGTGGTTTGACTGGCACTTCCTCTAACGCAACAAGCGTGACATTGGGTGACGTGAATGCGGTGGGCAACCTTCGCGTGACATCACCACTCATTACATTGCTTGCGCGCGACGCTGGTTCAATCCGCACCAACACTGGTGGATCGATCAATGATCCAATGGTTGATTATGTGGTCGGTGGTCAAGTGTTCTTTAGCACCGCGCCTGTCATGGGCGGAAGCGGTGGCCGAGCAACCTTCTCCAACCCAACGGGCAACGTGGATGGCTCAGGCACTCTTGGCAACTTTGCCAAGACTGTCTATCGAACCCCAATCACAGCGGCTCTGCTGACTGGTCAAGTTGGATCCGGTATCACGGGTCAAATCCTTGATCTCAGCGCTGCGAGTGGCGTGTCTTACACCAATCCTGCGACGATTATTCCACAGGCAATGCCATCGCTTCCACCAGTTGGCTTGTTAGGTGACAGCGACACGCTTGACGAGGATGAAGCCACCGATGGCAAGTCCAACAACGGTGGTAAGTCAGCAGATTCAAAGGCCAAGAAGACAGCTTCTGAAAAGCCAAAGAGTCCAGCGGTGGTGCCAGTGGCTTCACGCTGATCTAACGTCAGACGCTGATGCTGTTATTATGTTGTTTCTAGTATTTCCGTGCCTGAAATGAATTGTTTATCTATAAAGGAACCCATCATGAGATTTGCCACCGTTATTCTTGCTTCCACTATTTGCGCTTTGCCAACATTTGCTCTGGCAACCCCAGGCGCCTCCACTGCACAAAGTGGAGCCACTCCAGCCGCATCCGCCGCTGCTGCTCAAAACACTCTTGTGAAGATCTCAACAATCGAAGGCAAGCCTGCCAATGACGAATTCACCCGCAATGTGCAGGTGCTTCAGAATGAGCGCCAAGAAATTGTGAAATTGAACACGGCAACCAATGAGGCCGCCGCCGGCAGTGACGCTCGCAAGGCGTTGCAGACCCAGCTTGACGCCGCCGTGGCTCGCCTTGACGCCGACAATAAGACAATGGCCAAGACATACGGCTATTCAATCTTGCGCAACTATGTGCGTATTCCAGAAGTGAGCGAAGTGTATGTTGTGCTGACCGAGGATGAAATCGCCAAGCAACCAGCGTCAAAGGATGGCACCGCGCCAGCCAAGACATTGAAGGTTGTCACTCTCAACGATGCGCAAAGCAATCAATCGTTTCAAACCACCGTGCAGAATCTTCAAACAATGCGCCAACAAGCCGCTGCCATGAAGAGCACGCTTGATGCTACGACTGATCCAAAGGACAAGGCGTATCAACAAGGCCAATTTGATTTGCTGTTAAAGCAACTCAACGAAGCCAATGCGCTTGCCACCAAAACATACGCGTTCAATTTGAACCGTCAGTATGTGATGTCAATCGATAAGTCCACTTTGTACATCGCTGCGACTCCAGAAGAGGCCGCCGCGGCAAAGAAGGACGAGGACATGAAGGCTGCTGCGGCGCCATCCACCAGCACTGGCAAGGCTACGGCGCCTCGCTGATCGAATTGGTCGGGAATCCGGCAGCGTTGGGGCGCTACGGAAATTTAAGTTTAATTGAAATGAATCCCCCCAATTTTGGGGGGATTTTTTTAAAGAAATCTGAAGTTGGGATCCAGAAAGTCCTACATGAAATCAATTGAATAACTGCGTATTTCCTGTCCCTCTGATTGGGTAACCTAATCGGACCTTAAACCCCGCCGCATCTAAATAATAATTTGGACGGATTTAAGACAGCCAGAAACATTGGGATTGAAATTTAATGATTGGTTTAATTCCAGCTTATTTCAATAGTCCTTCTGCTCGGTACACCCCGGCTGTATGCGTGGTTGTGCTGTTGTTGAATGCTTGGGCAGTGGGGCAGAATTCTCGCCCTGGTTCTGTGCCGTTCATTCCCGATACGCGAAAGCCAAGCAGGAATATTCAGCCTTCACTTATTCCCGCCGCGCAACCAAATTCAACCCAAGAGACTGCTGGCGGCGGAAATATTTTTTCGCCTTCGACTAATTTTTCATTTGATATTCAGCCAGCCAATCATCCGCACGTGCCAAGCAGCCAAGAGTTGATGCAAACCAAGCTGAGGCTGTTTTTGAAAGACGATATTTTTTCTGGCAGTGCAGCGTCTGGCGGCAAGCTGGTAACGCTTACTCTGGATCAACTTTCCATCCATAGCGCTTCGCTTACCAACTCCGCCAGGGTGGTTATTCAAAATGCGATTGTGTTGGCGGTGAACAAGGCGGGTGTGAGTGGGGTGGCGTGCTTGGTACGGCCCGCTTCCAATGCAGACGAATTCAATAGTATTTTGTTGGTTGTCACCGACATCGCCGATGATTCGCGCGCCACGCCAAGCGCTGCGATCGTAAAAACTCCGCCCGTTGCAAAGCCAGTCGAGGTTGTGCAGGCGCCGCCGCCGCCCCAACCACAGCCGCCCGAACCAGTTCAGCCGCCTCAAGCGCCGGTCGTTGCGCCTGAAATCCAAACAGCTTCGGCAGTTGATGCAAGCCAAAATATTTTCTCGCAGTCAACTGATTTCGCATTCGAGATGGAGCCAGCAAATCATCCGCGCATGCCAACCGCGCAAACTCTCATGTCTACTTCGGTCACGCTCTATCAAAATGGCAATGTGTATTCCGGCAGCGCAACATCCAACAGTAAGCAGATCACTCTCACTCTTGATCAACTCGCCAAGCAGGGCGGTTCACTCACCGATTCCGCTCCTGCGGAAATTGAAAAAGCCATTGTGGCAAAGATAAATGACGCGGGAATTAGCGGCGTTCAATGTCTTGTAGAGCCCGCGCCAAACGCTCAATCGCCCAATAGCATTAAAGTGGTCGTGGCTCAACTTGCCGGCGTTCGCACCATCGCAAGCGGAGTGCGCGGCGGCGAGACTGGTCAATCTGTTGATAGCGAAAATCACGCCGCTATTAAGCAGCAGTCCCCATTGCGCCAGGGCGACGTGTTGCAGAAGGAAGTTCTTGAGGACTATCTGTATTCCCTCAGCCGCTTTCCAGGGCGCACCGTAAGCGCGGCGGTTTCCAGCGAGCCGTCAAACGCGCAAGTGGTGTTGGATTATTACATTCAAGAAAAGAAAATCTTTGACGTCTACGCGTCGGTTTCCAACACGGGAACAACTGAGACCAGCAAGTATCAAGAGCGCGTTGGTCTTCTTGCCACGCAGCTCACCAACAACGACGACATACTTTCAATTGATTATCAAAATTCCAATTTCTCAGGCACGCAAAACGTAAACGGCTATTACGACGCGCGTATTGGAACCCTGAAGGATTTTCGTTGGCGCGTCACTGGTCAATGGGGCCAGTACTACTCATCCGATCTTGGCTTAGCCGCGGAGGATTTCAACGGAAGCAACTGGGGCATTCAAGGCGAAGTCATTTGGACTTTCCTTCAGAAAGGCAATGCTTTCTTTGACTTGGATTTAGGGGTGAAAGGCTGGAACGCCCAGACTGAAAATAATTTGCTTGCCAGCAACGGCAACGCCGACTTTATTACTTTGACTGGTTTTGTGAATGCTTTGGCAACTGGTGAAACATGGGCCCTTCAAGGCAGTGTTGGTGGCATGTACACAACTACCAACGCCAATCAGCAAAATCTTGATGACCTTGGTCGATTGAATACTTCTTCCAACTTCACCACATTGAATGGGTCGGTATACGGATCGTTTTACTTGGATCCACTTTTGGATTCCAGTTGGAAGGGCAGCAAGAGCATTTACAAACCTTTGGTGCATGAAATCTTTGGATCCTTGCGCGGTCAATACGCCTTTGATTACCGCCTTACGCCACTGTCGCAATACACAATGGGCGGTCTTTACACCGTGCGCGGTTTTGCGCAGTCCATCACCGCGGGCGACAACGCGCTTGTGGGAACAATTGAATATCGCATGCATTTGCCGCGCATGTTCACGCCAAGCACGCCCACTGGCTCGTTTCCATCCGCCGCCAAGCCGTTTCGCTGGGCTCCGGATAGCGGCACTGGCGCGTCCCCAGATTGGGACTTGGTGCTCAGTGGATTCTTTGACGCGGGCCGCGTGTACAACAATCAGTCCTACGAATTTGAAGCCAATACTCCCATGTACAGCGCGGGAGTTGGTCTAGATCTCACTGTATTGCAGAACATTTCCGTGGGGATTGATTGGGGTTGGGCGTTGAATTCAATTTCAAATCCAAGCGCCGGAGTGCAAGTGGATAGCGGCAGCAGTCAGTTCTGGTTTACCGCGACAATTGTTTACTAAATTTTATTCAGAAACAAAATCACAATGACAAACAAGCAGCCGAAATACAAAATTCCATCGACCACAATAGCTGGCAAGATGTATGGCAAGATGTGTAGCAAGATGTGCGGCAACCTGCCTTGCTTTAAACTTTCTTTGTCCGCCGCCTCATACGCGCTCGCGGCAACGCTGGCCATGGCCGCCGCCGCCAATGCCGGTGGCGTTGACGTGTCCAAGATCACCCGCGGCAACGTGTCCTTCTCGCAAGACGGCAACCGCTTGGTCGTGCGCGCTAGTAATGGATCAATCATTGAATACAACCGCTTCTCCATTGAAGCCGGCCAGATCATGCAGTTCATTCAGCCAAGCGCCAACTCGCGCGTGCTGAATCGTGTCACTGGCGCCGAACTCAGCCGCATCGATGGAAGCCTGCTCAGCAACGGCATTGTGTACTTGGTCAATCCACAAGGCATTCGAATTGGCAACGGCGCGCTGATTAACGTGGGTGGTTTCTACGCCGCCGCCGGCGCCATGAGCGACAACGATTTTATTCGCGGCAACAATACGTTCACAGACCTTTCCGGCAAGGTCACCAACGAAGGCATGATCCAAGCGCAATCGGTTGCGCTTGTTGGTCAATACGTTGCCAATCACGGCACCATAAATGTTGACGACGGCATGATTGCAATGGCCGCTGGCGACACTGTGTTTCTGCAAAATGGTCCAAGCCCATTTATGGTCACGGTGAATCGTTCAGCAATGGGCGCCGACGGTTCAGGCGCGGGCACCGAAGCCGCTGTGACAAACACCGGCACCATCAACGCGGGCAAGGGCCGTGTGTCCATGGGAAGCGGCGACTTCTACGCGCTGGGCATGAATCTGTCGGGAACAATCATTGGCAAAAGCATCGCGGCGCGTGGCGGCAAGGGCAGTGTTGTTGCGGTCAACGGAACGCTTGATGCTTCTGATAGCACAGGCAAGGGCGGCGACATTGATGTGTTCGGCGACCGCGTGGGTTTGTTTGGAAACGCGCTTGTAAACGCAAATGGCGCAACCGGCGGCGGCAGCGTTCGCATTGGCGGCGACTATCTAGGAAGCAACGCGGCAAATGCTCCGCAAGCCAATCGTACTTTCATTAACACAGACGCGCGCGTTACGGCCAACGCAACGCAAAGCGGCAACGGCGGCCGCGTGATTATTTGGAGTAATGAATACACCGGCTTCTTTGGAAGCATTGAAGCCAACGGCGCGGGCACTGGTAACGGCGTGGGCAACGGTGGATTTGTTGAAACCAGTTCGCACGACAACCTGCAAGCGTTTGGTCGCGTGGATGCCAAGGCCGCTTTGGGTGGCAAGGGCGGAATGTGGCTGATGGATCCTGCAAATGTTGAAATTGTTGCGGGTAGTGCTGGCGCGCTTGTGGCTGGTGTTTTTGATCCAGGCACCAGTCCCGCATTAATTGGAGTTGATCAAATTAATGCTTCACTGAACAGCGGAACAAGCGTAACCATCAATACTGGCAGCCTTGGTGATGGGCTCGGCGGCACGGGCATTATCGTTTTAACCGGCAATATTTTAATGAATGATGCGATTGGCAAGAACGCGTCATTGACGCTGAATGCCTTGGCAAACATTGTTTTAGACGGCAACATCACAGCCAGTGGCTTAGGCAATAATCTCAGTGTGGTTTTGAACGCTGTCACCGGCGTGACCATGAACGGCAATATCACCACGCGAGGCGGAAGCCTAACAATTAACAACACGGGCGCATTCTCAGTGACGCAAGGGGGCGTCTCGGTTCTTACGATTGGCGGTACAACAAGTGTGCAAACTGGCGCTGGCGCAATCACGCTTGTGGGTGCGGCAGCAAATGACCTGAGTGGCGCTGTCTCTCTTAGAAATACTGGCGCCTTCGATGTTTCCATCACAGATGCAAACGGGCTGATCTTGGGCATATCAAGCGTTGGCCGGAATCTGTCAGTGACCACGGGAAGCGCCGGGATTCCTTTGTCGGCAAGCCTTACTCAAACAGGAATTTTGAGTGTTCCAGGAACAACAAGCATCACATCCTCCGCGGCGGTGACAGATATAGATTTGTCCACGCACGCCAACAACTTCGCAGGCACGTTCAGGCTTCTCACTGCGGAAAATATACGTGACTTCAGCCTACGAAATATAAATCCTTCCGCGCGGGCGATTACGAATCTAAGTGACGCGGCTTTTCTTCGCAATTTATATATTAAGTTCGATTTCGCGGCTTACGTGGTGCCATTGCTGGAGATGGAATTACTGAACAACATCACAGTGATCGCGGGTGGCGAGATCACGCAAAGCTCTTTAATTTTTTCCAATGGCGATGCGAGTTTCACCACTGGCGCTTTCCCAATTACTTTGAATGGAAATAATTTTTTTGGTGGCTCGGTTTCGTTCGCCAACACTGGCACGAATGATGTATCCATCACGGCTGGATTTGATTTGGGTTTGGGAACATCTAACATTGGCAGAGATCTGATCGTTGTCACAGGCGCTTCTGGCTCTGGAATTCCAGCAAACCTTCATCAGCATGGAGTGCTCACTGTTGGAAGAAATACAACTGTCACATCTGTTGCGCCAGATACAGATATAGATTTTTCCACGGAAGCCAACGACTTTGCGGGCACATTCACCCTTCTAACGCCGGCGAATGTGCATGACTTTGCGCTTCGCAACATTCACATAACCGCTGGCGCGATTGTAAATCTTGACAACTCGCCAACAGGCACCACCGGACTTGGTGACTTGACAATTATTTACGATTTTGCCGCCTATGTGGTGCCAACTTTGACCATGTCCACGCTACGCAATGTTGCAATCACGGCCGGCGGGGCGATTACGCAAGATGTTGGCGGCATAGATAATTCCGTCACGGGCGGCACGGCAAGTTTCACAACGGGAACCTTTGCGATCACGCTTACGGATGCAAACAATAATTTTGGCGGCGCGGTTTCATTCGCCAACACTGGCGCGAATGATGTTGCCATTACAACTGCGAACGGACTCACGTTGGGCACGCTCAATATCGCGGGTGGCAACCTTACGGCTATTTCCACTGGCGCAATGGATTTTGGCGTGGGCACAGTGGGCGGAGATCTATCGGCCAACTCAAATGGCGGCGCGATTACTCAGACTGGCGCCCTCGCCATCGGCGGGACTTCAGATATGAACGCGGGCGCTAATTCGATCACTCTTACGAATGTCAACAATGACTTTGGCGGCGCAGTGTCCTTGGCCAACACTGGCGCGTTTGATGTTGCAATTACAGATACAAACGCTCTGACATTGGGCACGCTCAATATCACGGATGGCAATCTCACGGCAATTTCCACTGGCGCAATGAATCTTGGCGCGGGCACAGTGGGCGGAATTCTGTCGGCCAACTCAAATGACGGCGCGATTACTCAGACAGGTGCGCTTGCGATCGTGGGGATTTCAGACATCAACGCCGGCGCGAACTCAATCACGCTTACCAATGCCAGCAATGACTTTGGCGGCGCGGTTTCCTTGGACAACACTGGCGCGTTTGATATTGCAATTACGGATGCCAACGCTCTGACATTGAGTACATCAAACGTTGGCCAGAATTTGTTCGTGACCACTGGAGCGGGTACTGTCACGGGCGGCCTAGACCAAATTGGCGTGCTTACGGTTGCTGGCACAACAACGATCACTTCTTCAGCCTTGGCTACAGATATTGATTTGTCCACGCACGCCAACAACCTGTCTGGCACGGTGACCATTGACAACGCCGCGGGCGCGGCAAGCAATGTGCGTGATTTCAAACTTTACAACACAAATGCCGCCGCGGGCGCGGTTGTAAATCTAAGCAACACCGGCACGACCAATCTTCGTGACTTAACAATTATTTACGATAATGCCGCCTATGTGGTGCCAACGCTGACCATGTCCACGCTACGCAATGTGGCAATCACGGCCGGCGGGGTGATTACGCAAGATGTTGGTGGCATAAATAATTCTGTCACGGGTGGCACGGCAAGTTTCTCAACGGGCAACTTTGCGGTCACGCTTACAGATGCCAGCAATGACTTTGGCGGCGTCGTAACTTTAACCAACACTGGCGCGAATGATGTCGCCATTACAACTGCAAACGTACTCACGTTGGGCACGCTCAGTATCGCGGGTGGCAACCTCACGGCTATTTCC
Organism: uncultured bacterium; assembly: GCA_903831295.1. Lineage (GTDB taxonomy): Bacteria > Planctomycetota > Phycisphaerae > Phycisphaerales > SM1A02 > SYAC01. The sequence goes on from CAIKXA010000111.1 coordinate 10,760, forward strand.
ACTGGCGCAATGGATCTTGGCGTGGGCACAGTGGGCGGAGATCTGTCGGCCAACTCAAATGGCGGCGCGATTACTCAGACTGGCGCGCTCGCCATCGGCGGAACTTCAAACATCAACGCCGGCGCGAACTCGATCACGCTTACGGATGCAAGCAATAATTTTAGCGGCGCGGTTTCTTTGGCCAACACAGGCGTGAATGATGTTGCAATCACGGATGCCAACGCTCTGACATTGGGCACGCTCAACATCGCGGCTGGCAACCTCACGGCTATTTCCACTGGCGCAATGAATCTTGGCGCGGGCACAGTGGGCGGAATTCTGTCGGCAAACTCAAATGGCGGCGCGATTACTCAATCTGGCGCGCTTGTGATCGTGGGGACTTCAGATATCAACGCCGGCGCAAATTCAATCACGCTTACCAATGCCAGCAATGACTTTGGTGGCGCGGTGTCCTTGGCCAACACTGGAGTATTTAATGTTGCCATTACCAACGGCTCTGGCAATGGACTCCTGCAACTTGCGACAGTGTCCGCGGGCCAAAATTTCACCGCCACGGCTGATGCGATCACTCTTACAAGCACGGTGACTACTTCAATTTCAAACGCCGGCGCCGTTCGTTTAACGGCCAATGCTGGGCTGTTAACGATAAACGCGGGAGCAGACATAAACAGTGGTGGTGAAGTGATCTTGTCTGGTGATTCTGGAATTGTCACCGCGGGCAATGTGACCACGGCCAACGCCAACGTGTCTTTCCTGTCTGCAACAACACTCACTGGCAATGTTGCAATTACCACGGGCGCGGGCGCTGCCACGGGTGACATTCTCTTTGATGGTGAGATCAGCGGTTCCAGTGGCGGCGAAAACCTGACCTTGACCGCCAGTGGAAATATTCAGTTCAACAACACCGTTGGCGGAACGCTTGCCACCACTCAGCTTGGAACTTTCACGGTTGACTGTGGAAATAACTTTGGAAATACCATCACCTTTGGAGCATTGGCATCAACAGTGCGTGCGGTGGATGTGAAGTTGAACACCAACACGCTTCTAGCCACACCAGCAACTGTCGCCACCATTGTTGCAAGCGACAACATCACCTTCTCCAACACCACATTTGAAATGGGTCACAATCATAAGTTGACAGGCTTGGGCAATATCACGATCGGCGGCTTGGCTGCGGCCAATGCCACAAGCGTGACCTTGGGCGATGTGAACGCGGTGGGCAACCTAAGCGTGACATCTTCAAGCATCGCATTGCTCGCGCGGGCATCTGGTTCAATCTTTACCAACACCGGCGGAACAATCACAGATCCAACAGTTGATTATGTGGTTGGTGGTCAAGTGTTTTTCAGCAGCACGCCAGTGATGGTTGGAAGCGGTGGTCGAGCCACATTCTCCAATCCAACCGGCAATGTGGACGGATCTGGAACTTTGGACGGCTTTGCAAAGTTTGTTTATTCAGTTCCAATCACCGCGGCTCTGCTGACAGGACAAGTTGGTTCAGGCATTACAGGTCAGATCCTTGATCTCAGCTCTCCGACTAGTGAGCCATCCAATCCTGTGCTCAATCCAGCGAATATTATTCCCCCAGCAATGTCCTCGCTTGCATCCATAGGTTTTTTAGGTACCGGCGACACTTTGGATTCCGACGAGACCGACGACGATTTGAAGACTAAAAAAGATTCAGATGAGTCGTCGGCGAAAGACAAAAAATCATCATCGGACACGCCAACCACTGCGGCGCCTGTTTCGGCGGGGAGCCGCTAAATAGTTCTGAATCATTGGAATGATTTATAAATATGGGCGGTGCCGCTGTCCCCAAGACATTGGGCGGGCGCAATTCTGGTGGAGGATTGCTATGCAAAAAGTTCGACCAACATTTAGCGCCGCCGCAACCAAGGCACTTTCACCGCGGCGCGTATTGACCTGTTTATTTGCGTGCGCGTTTATGTCTTGTGCGACTTTGGCGCAGGCTTTAAGCGCAAGCAACTCCACGGGGCACTCCGCAAAAAATTCAGCGCAAGGCGGTGGGCCAGAGACCAAGACCACAAGTCCCGCAACGGGCAAGGACCCGGCGATTCAGTGGTACGCAACTTTGGAGCGCGGGCTTGCGGAGGCAAAGCGCACCAACAAGCCAATTCTGTTTGTCACGGGCGCGCCGCATTGCTCGGGCGTGTCGGGCATGTGGTGTCCTGGCAAAAAGAAAATTGACGACGGCTGGCTCACGCACAACGACATCATTGAAGTGGCGCAGAAATTTGTGTGCATCCGACTGACTTCATATGAGTCGCAGTCGGAGGCTGCATTCATTGAGAACTTGCGTGGCAATCCTGTGAACACCGCGTTCGCAATTTTAACGCCGCAGGGCGAGCCCGCGCTGAAAGTGCAGGGACTAGGGCGCGGGCCAAGTGAATTGTTTAGCGACACCGCCGACATGGTGAAGCAAATGAATGAAGTTGCTGCGAAGTATGTTGCCACTGATGTGGCGCAAACTCCAATGTTGCCAGTGACGCTGAGCGCTAAGTTGGGGCTTGCGGTTGCGTCGGCGGATTTGCAACCGTTGGTGCTGGTGGTGGCTTCAGACGCCGCCGCGCGCGCCGCGCTAGAAGCCAAAGTTGCAAAGCTTGCGTGGAGCAAAGACTTTGAAGGTTTTTTCACATATGCCAATGCCGCAAATACAAAGGCGCTTGTATTGACAAGTGCCACGAATAACGGCGCGGCGAATACTTCGAGCGGCAACGCAGCGAACACCTCGGTCATTACCAAAGACAGCGTGTTGATTATTGAGCCGGACATATTTGGCGCCGCGGGAAAAATTGTCGCGCAGATTTCCGCCAGCGAAGTGGACACGCAATTGCCTAGCGCCATGAAGAGCGCGCGGACAAATCATGTGCGCATGGAAAAGTCGCGCGAGCAACTCAAGCGCATGGCGTTGGCGCAAGGCATTTACTTTGAAACTGGCATACCCGTGAGCGGCAAAAGAGAAGCCGAAGATCGCGCCAAGTACAAGCAACAGTTGGACGCACGCAAGAAGGCGTTGTGAGCACTAGGAAGCATTTAGGCCTCCGCATTTAGCGATAGGGGCGTTTATTTGCCATGCCCCACATTCCAGTGCTTTAAACAGGCTTCTTGCAGGTGGGGCACGGCTTGCGATTGGCAGAGTTAAGCGAGGCAGGGGGCATTTTTGAATTCAATACTTTATGTATGAATGCCATTTCAAGGCATAAAGGCACATTCTCGAACTATTTCGTAAATCTTTTGCATTGCGTGATCAAGGTCACCTGTTTTTTACGTTTACATCTATGGATAGCGAGTCATCAGTGGCGGGAACCACAGATGACACAACTAATCTTGATTTGCTGGAAAGCCATGTCGGACCGCAGCGGGAACCTGCACC
>CAIKXA010000112.1 GCA_903831295.1 uncultured bacterium
ATGTATCGCACGTTGTTGATGATCAATACAACTCGGCCATTATTTCCAGTTCCATTTGTGCCGTTACCAGCGTTGTTTGCCCAGTCAGAATCACTGCTGGCATTGGGATGCACTGTTTGTCCAATACCTTGATCGTTGTTGTGGATTATTGCCCCATAAGCGACATTGATAAAGCTAGAACCACCTCCGGCAATTCCGCCACTGCAATCACCGCAATTGCCATGACCGCCACCGCCACCGTAAAGCCCGCCTCCACCTCCATTGCCAGCACAAGACATTCCAAATCCGCCTTGTAAAAACTGACCATATGAACCCGCAGTACCACCACCGGCATAGCCGCCTGTTGCGCTTGTTCCGCCCGACGACTGTGTTCCACCTGTGCCAGGGGCGCCGCCGTCACCAGGCGATGTACCAGTTGCCCCGATTAAGCCTCCGCCATTGCCAAAGGTGTCTAACGGTCCAACCGCTCCTCCTGCTCCACCTCCTGCAACAGCAAGCAACATACTTGCTTGTGATTCGATAGGGTTTGGAGTTAGCGATATGTAGGAAGCTCCGCCACCAGCTCCACCGTCAGTTCCGCCAGCGCGACCTCCACCTCCGAAGGTATTCGTGAGTCCATTAAATGATCCGCCTTGCCCAACATAGATGAACAGAGTGGTTCCAGGAGTGATGTTGTCGAGAGACGTGTTTACATAGCCGCCAGCTACGCCGGTATTTCCACAAGATATTCCACCATAACAGCACTTAGACGGGCCACCAGCCGCGCCCCAGAGTTTTGCATTAACTATGGGCGTCGGTGCAAGTTCGCACGCGTCACCAATGCCGTCGTTGTCGCAATCCGCCTGTGACGGATTGACGATGTTTACGCAGTTGTCGCGGAAGTCGGGCACGCCGTCGGCGTCAGTGTCTGCAAAGTCTGATGCGACAGGAGTCCTCGCGACACGGAAGCCGACGGTGCTGTTGCGGTTGTCGGGAGCCATGTGGCTGTAACGGTCCGACGAGCGGCAGTTGTCAGAGCTATCGGGCCAGCAGCCGCCGCGCAGCAGGCGGTACGAACCTGACAAAGGCCCTGCTGGGTCCGTAGATGGGCTTGTGCTGTAATACGAACTTTCATACCAATCATTACACCATTCCCACACATTGCCTGACATGTCGTACATGCCAAACGCATTGGCGGCTTTGCCGGCAACGGCGTGTGTTGTGTTTCCTGAATTGCTGGAGTACCACGCAATGTTTCCAAGCAAACTGTCATCGTTGGTGCCCGTGGGGTAGCCAGACATGCTGTGGAACGCCGTTGTTGTGCCGCCGCGGTAGGCGTACTCCCACTCCGCTTCGGTTGGCAGGCGCAAACCTGTTGATGTGCTAAAGCCAGCAATACTATTCCAACTTACTTGTTCAACTGGGTTGTTGGCATTGCTAGGAAAATAGCTTGGATTATTGTCCATTTTGGCTTGCCACTGGGCTTGGGTTACTTCTGTCTTACCCAAATAGAAGGCCTTGCTTAGCGTCACTTGGTGGGTTGGTTTCTCATCTTCAGTGCAGCCGAAACTATTGGACGCGCTGCAACCCATGGTGAATGTGCCGCTAGGAATAAGCAGCATTTCAATGCCGCTGGCATTGTCTCGCACGCGCCATGGAAATCCGCTTGCAACAATATTCGCGCGCAAGGTGGCGTCTGTCACCACGGCGGCGTTTGGGGCTTGCTCAAGAACTGTGCACCAAGTTTGCGCAGAGGCAATGTCAGTGGTGGCAAAAGCAAGTGCGGCAACGGCAAGTGTTTCAAATTTAAAACAGCGTGTGACCCAACCGGCGAAAGTGTGTGATGCTTGGTTCATTGAAAGTCTCCGGAAAATGCGTCGCCCGAAATGGAAACCCCAGTGTGGGGCTATGGGTTTGCAGTATGACAGCGACGCACGCTTTCGCCAAATCAAATCTGTAAGATTTTTATAAATTAATCATTCAATTTGCATTGGGGGGTAAAGGTCATTGTGGGGCTATTTCTAAGGCAATAGCCAGAATTACAGCCACAATTACAGCAGATTTATAGCCAGAATTACAGCCAAAGTATGGCCACGAACGCCGCGCGGACACTCTCTTGAAGGCATGGACGCGATTTGAATCGTGAAACGCAGTCATGTCGTTTAGGCGAATTGATTGCGCAAGGTTGGTGGGACAAAGTGCAAGAAATTTGGCGGCAAATATGAAATTGCTTTCGCGCTGTTTCTAGAGTGGCTGAACTCGCACACATGCAAGAAAGTCATTGAACAAGTCAAAAATCAAGTCATTCACAATTCAGCAGGGAGGCAAACATGGCAAAGGCAACCAAGAATCAGCGCGCTCAATTCAGGACAAAGTCCGCGCCGAAAAAT
>CAIKXA010000113.1 GCA_903831295.1 uncultured bacterium
AAGCGCTTTGCAGAAAGGGTGGCACCAGTCGCTCAGACAACGCACCCCACGCAAGCGGGGCTTGCGCGGGTGCTAAACTCGCTTGTGGTGCCACCCTTTCTGCGACGCGGGAATTTGTGGGCTTGTGCGGGTGCTCAACTTGCTTGTGGCGCCAGCCATTCTGCGACGCGGGAATTTGTGGGTTTGTGCGGGTGTTCAACTTGCTTGTGGCGCCAGCCATTCTGCGATGCGGGATTTTGCGTGGCTCGGGTGGGTGCTTGGTTCACACTTTTGAGCGGCCTGTTTTATTTCGCGGCATCAAGTTGCAAACTGATGAAGCGGAATTCGCGCGCGTCAAATAATCCTAAATCGCTCAGTTTCAAGGCTGGAATTGGAAGCAACGCCAAGAAACTTAGCGTCATAAATGGCGCCTTGAATGTGGCGCCAACTTCCCGGGTCATTGTTTCATAACTCAATCCCACTTGCTCGGCAGGTTGATCGCTCATCAATCCTGCTATTGGCAGAGGTAACACATGCGTGCGATCGCCATCAATAAGAACCAAGCCGCCGCGCGCTTGAAACACTGCGTTTGCCGCTTTTGCCAGCGCATGGCGCGTGCCTGCGGCCACAACAACATTGTGGCTGTCATGCGCCACGCTGGCGGCAATCGCTTTTTCACCAAGGCCAAGTCCGCGAATAAATGCGACCGCGGGTGGCGCATCCGTGTAGCGATTGATCACCGCTAAAAACGCTATGTCGCGCGGGTCGCTTGGATTTAATTCGATCACGCCATCGCGCACGGCAAGAGATTCAATAGCCTCACTTGTCACCAACTCGCCATCATGGGGAACAATCACGCGCGCTTGCACTTGACCAGTCGCTTGGGTCGCCACGCAAAAATCATTCACCGTAAATGTGGCCTGGCGAAATCGATTGGGCGTGTCCACCGCAAGCCGGGTAAATGTTGCTTGGCCATTGTCGGCCACCAATTCGCCAGCAATCCAAGTTTTCACGGCATGAAATTGCCGCATATCTTTCACCAAAACCATGTCGGCGCGGTCACCTACTCGCAACAAGCCACTACCGATGTTGTAGTGCTCAATCGGATTCACCGTGGCGCATCGCAATGCGTCAAACACATTCACGCCGCGCTCAACCGCGCGCGCCACAAGCACATTGATGTGGCCTTTCAACAACATGTCGGGGTGCGCGTCATCCGTGCAAAACATGCATAAATGCGGGTATTCCCGAATAATTGGCCAAAGCGCTTCAAAGTTTCGCGCCGCCGAACCCTCACGAATTAAAATCTTCATGCCGAGTCGCGCCTTGCCACGCGCTTCCTCCAAAGTGACACATTCATGATCGGTTGAAATGCCGGCGGCAAAATATTTTGCGGCGTCCGCGCCCATGAGTTGCGGCGCATGCCCATCCACTGGCTTGCCAAGCGCCTTGGCCGCCGCGATCTTGGCGAACACTTCCGGATCGCCATGCAACACTCCAGGCCAATTCATCATTTCGCTTAAGTAGTGAATGTCGGGACGCTTTAAAATGTCCGCCACTTGCCGCGAGTCAATCGTGGCGCCCGAACTTTCAAATGCCGTGGCCGGCACGCATGAAGGACATCCAAAGCAAAATTGAAATGTTCTTCGACGCGCGTCACTCAACATGAATTCAATTCCAGCCACGCCCAAAACATTGGCAATTTCATGTGGATCACTCACCGTGCCCACGGTGCCATGGCGCACCGCAACACGCGCGAACTCGCTTGGCGGCAACATGCTGCTTTCAATATGAACATGCGCGTCAATCAAACCAGGAATTAAAATCCCATCGTCCACATCCCCACTTGCTGGCCGCAGCGCGACAATGCGCCCATGCTGAATATCAATTTCTTTGGGCTCAATGCGTCTTGCAAAAACATCGGCAACTAAATGCCGCAAGGTCACGAGTGATTCTGAATCTATTTGTGCGTTTGCCAACATGGACCAATTGAAGATAGAGCACACTTGATTTGCTGATCAAATGTTTGAAATTGAAACTCCGGTTTGAAACGATCCAATTTGTGTAATTTGAGGAAAAATCAAATTTGTCCAATAACTTCTTCATTTTACGGCTTCTTTTGCATTCAATTCTTCAACATATATCTAAAATATGTCATCTAAAACTTGCTAACTATTGGTTTAGTGGCATATTTCAAGCACTTCCCTTACTAGTTTCTAACGTTCCCTTTCGTTCCCTCACTTAAAAAATTCGATTAACGGTTTGGAGTCCCACTATGCGCACGTTCCCTTTCGTCGCCACAGTATCAGCTTTTATTTGCGCCACTTCGTTTGCTAGTGTTTTGGTTTTTGACAACGAAGCTGTGTTCAATGCTGGACTGGCCGACAGTTCGCTTGCAAAATACGAGCAAACATTTGATTCCTACAGTGGATCTGCACCTGCATTTAGCGGCGGATCTGGCAATTACTCATGGTCCGCGTCATCGCCAAGCGGTGTTCTTGGACAAGTTGGAGTAATTCAAACAATGGTCGCGACCGACACTCTGAAATTCGACTTTTCATCCAGCAACGTCTACGGCGTTGGAGGACTCTTTCATTATGTTGACGCTGCCGGCGCATTCAAAAGTGGTTTGATGAAGATTAAGTTGAGCGATGGAACAACTTTTATCCGATCGATCTCCTCACAAACCACGTTTAGTGGTTTCATCACAACTGGCTCAAGCATTACTTCGCTTGAGTTGAGCCACATTGGCACAACTGGAATTACTTACTCAGCAGCCGAATTGCTCACCATTGGTTTTGTTCCAACCCCGGGAGCTTTGGCACTGCTCGGACTCGCAGGCTTAGTAAGCCGTCGCCGACGAGCTTGAATCTTTCTTTGAACTTTCCAACAGCCGTGGCATTTCGCCGCGGCTGTTGTGTTTTTACGAACTCAATTGTGGAATGAGCGTGTTGACTTATTGCTCTCTCTCAAAACTTTCAAAGGTAGACTTCACACTTATGAAATTCACGCTTACTCAATGTGCATGGCTTGCGGTGGTGTGCGCCACAATGGCGCTTGCGCCGGCAGCAACAACCAACATCTGCGCAAATCATCTGGCTTCAAATTCTCCAAGTGGCGTTCAGGTATTCTTAGCCCACACCCCAGAGCAAGGAGAAACCAAATCTCTCACTCAACTCTGTTGGGCAGGCGAACGAGGCCTCTTCGCCAAATCATTCCGTTTGATTTCGCTCAAGGCTTCAGATGTCACGGGAAATCAAGTGAATATCAATGCAGTGCTTGGCGACTCCAATCGCGCCGCATGGCGGGAAGCGACCGGCGACGCCGCGAACATTGGCGGAACGTTGGCGTTTTCTGTTGCACTTGACTCCGATCCAACCAGCGCGCTTTCCACGATTCATAAAATCGGAGGAACGCTTGAACTCAAACTGGGTAAGAATGTGATTCGCGTTGCGCCTGAATCAAGAGAGCCTTATCAATTTGCGCAAAGCAGTTTATTGCAGGCAAAAGGATTCAAACTCATGGAATTGGGAGAACAGCAACGATTCAATCTGCAATTCTTTTATTCAAGCGACAAAAAGGGATTGCCTCCAACTCTTTTCTTGGTCGATTCCACCGGCAAACCCTTCTATTCCAGCAAACCGCGTCCAGATGGTTTGGTTGTGGTCAAAGTATTGCCCACAGATACTGTGCCGCCCGACTGTAAAATTCGCATCGGCACTGGAGGTGACAAAAACAATTTGATCCCCGATGCCGTAAAATTATTCCAATCCAAAGAGTTGCTGACCGCGGCGTTAAGCAAACGCGGCATTCGAGTCACAGAATTCGCTTGCCACCCGGTCAATATGTTCGCGGTTGAAATTACAAAATCACCTGGAATCACCATGATTCCAGAGTTGATTCTGGATTATTCTGGCAAGAGAATAAAAGGTCAAAGTCGCTCGCCCGCCATTCAACAAGATCCAGCGTTGGCCCAGACGACGCAGTGGAGTTTTGAAATTCCACCCGAACTTGCTGGCAAACGCCCTGATATTTTAGTTCTGCTTCCTGGAGACGATGGAGTGCGCTCGATACCATTTGAATTTCACAACCCATTTGCACTGGAATCGAAACCGCTGTGATACGAAAAATTTCAAAGGCTGATTATTTGCGCTGGTGATAAATGAAAATCACCACGGCTTCAGCGACACTGCGATTCTTTTGAGCAATTCAACCACGCGATCTTTGAATGAAGGAATTCGATTTGTCGCCTCCGTCAATCCCGATGAGTTACGCCGCTCATCTGAAATTTGCCGTAATTTCTGAGCGAATTCCGGTCGCCGATTCAGCACAGGCATCACGCTTGCTTTGGCAAATCTCAACAGCGTTGCCCCGCTATCGCCTGCAATCACATCCGCAGAACGCGGTTGATCGAGAAGCAAAGCCATTTCGCCAAACCAATGCGGCGCTTGAATTTCGATTGGCTCTTTGCCTTTGAGCAGCACGCGAACAGAACCAAGCACAATCAGATACATGTGATCGCTCACTTCACCGTGCCGCACGGCTAACTCTCCAGGCTGCAGTGTGATTTCCTGCGCGTCGCGCGCCAATTCACGCCGTTCCAAACTTCCCATGTGCGCCTCATCAAACAGCGGACACTTGGACACGATCTGCTCCGTTCGCGTGATGCGCTCTTCGCCAGCCGCAACAATCTGCGCGTCGGCCTTCATGTCAACCATGCGAATGGTTCGCAGCGGAAATGGAATCTCAATATCGCTTTCACGCAGCGCATACCACACGCGACTCAGCACGCCGTCCACAATCTCATCCATCACCTGGCGGCTCGCCACCCAAAATCGCAATTCATAATTAATGCATGAGTCGCCGTAATTGAGTAATAAAACCAAGGGAGCGGGCGATTTCAACACCGCGGAATCTTGCCGTAATACTTGCAACATCACGTCTTTAGCGCGCATGGGCGGCGTGGTGTAGGAAATGCCAATATTGCGACGAACCCTTAACGTGGGCGTTGGATGATCCAAGTTCAACACTTCCTTGGTCAGCAATTCGCCGTTTGCCACGATCAACATTTGCCCATCCAGCGTGTAAATGCGCGTGGAGCGCAAACTGGTGTCCCACACCTCTCCTTCAAGACCGCCTACTCCAATCTGCACCATGTCGCCCTTTTGAAACACACGATCGGCTTGTAAATCAAATCCAGAAAATAAATTCGTAAGCGTCCTTTGCAAACCCAGACCAACCACAAATACCAACGCTCCACCAACCCCTAGCACTATTGTCTTGATTGAATATTGATCCGCGAAGTGAACTTGATACATCACGGATAGTCCAAGAATCCACAATCCAAATCTCAACAAAGCTTTCTGCAATCGGTTGACATCGCTGCCCTTCAGGGCGAGAAAAAGATTGCTCAGTATCACCAAAGTGAAACTCACCAAGGCCGTGAGCAATCCCAACTCCATAATCGTTCGTAAAATAGGAACACTGAGCGTGCTGCTTTCATCCGGATTGCGAATGACAATTCTGATCACATATTCCCAACCCGCGGCGATGCCCGCCAGTCCAAACACGGCGATCAGAAGACCAATTCCCAACCCGCGGGAATCCCCTTTGGTCTTTATAAAAAGTTTCACGCCAAGCACCGTGGCGTAGATGGCTATCAACCAAATAGCGGTGTTGAAAACTGGATGAATTGGCGGAATAGCCTCAAGCGCCGGCTCCACATGAACAACGGACTCCATTTGGGCATTCTGCCGCATTTTTAGTTTCTTCGCCAGCATGCGATCAGATCCATATGTGATTATCCTTGCACCATGCTTCGAACAACACTTATTACCGTTATCAGCGCACTTGTCGCCGTAAGTTGCGCCTCCCCAACACAACCTTTCGCAGGAGCGCCGGCGAGTCGCCTAACACCTGCGCCGCAAATCAAGGCGGACATCAATGCAAAAATGGACAAGTGGCAAACAGTGGTCTATGCAAACCGCCGCCCAGGAGCCGATGTGATTTTTTACGGCGTTGCGGATTGGCGTGACGCCATAGCCCAGGCTAAGAACGATGGAACAAAGCAAGTGAGTTTGATTTTTGTGTTTGATGGACCAGCGCTTGTGCTTGCGTTGAATGACGCGGCGTTTAACCGCGTGATGGGAACCACCACTGGAAATCCGTGGAAGAGTTTGTTGATTGACTTGCAGAAGTCCGGCGCCGAAACAGAAGTCTGCGGCGTGCGCATGAAAGAACTTGGCGTTGGCAACGCCGATCTTTTACCCGCCGTGAAAGTGGACAACGATGGATGGTTGCGAGTGATGGAATTGCAATCCAAGGGCTACACCCTGTTTCAAACTTAAACAAGCCTTTGTTTCAAAGTGAACCAAAGCTCTTGCCGAAACTGGCGCGCTTCAAAGCATTGGCGCTATGTGACGCTTTGTTGCATCAAAAACTGCCGCGTTGAGAACACACTTCAACCCCTCAATTTGATTCGGTTGGATTCAACGCTTGTGTTGCTCTGCAAGTCGAAATAGCGCCACGGCCTCACGCAGCACGCTGATCGAAAGAATCAACGACTGAGACGCTTCTGAAAATTCTCGAGTGGCATCGCGAGCTCGGCTGGCATTTTGTGACAAGCCATCCATGCTTTGGCGAATTTGCTCGGCTCCCTGCACTTGGCTTTGCATGCCCTTGGTCACTTCACCAAATTGTCCGCCAATTTCACCCACGCCATGAATCACGCCCGTGAGTCGCTGCCCAATGGAATTAACTTGCACAACACCGCGTCTGACTTGATCAGCGAAGCGATCCATTTCCATCACGCCGCCAGAAACCGCGGTTTGCATTTGCTCCACCATGCGTTCAATGTCCATCGTTGCGGAAGCGGTTTGATCGGCAAGGCGACGAATTTCACGCGCAACCACCAGGAAGCCCTTGCCGCTTTCGCCAGCCTTTTCCGCCTCGATTGCCGCGTTCACCGAAAGCACATTGGTTTGATCCGCGACCTTGGTAATGGCGATCACAATCGCATTAATGTTGGAGGCCTTCTCGTTGATCGCTGACAAGCGACTAGAAATATCTCCCGTTGCCTTTGCAAGCGCGTCCATGGTGAACCCCATGTCCTGCAAATCCGTTCGCCCCTCTTTGGCCAAGCGGGATGATTCTTGGGCGTTGGCGGAGACGTCTTCCATGGTGCGGAATAATTCCGAACTGGTGGCGGAAATTTGACGAATTGCCGCGGCGATTTCACTTGAACTTGCTCCAAAAGATTGCGCAACCTCGTCTTGCTGCCGACTGGCCGCGGTCATTTCGTTGGCGGTTCCTGTGATCGTGATGGTGGCTTCGCGAACTTTGCTAACCAAACTGCAAAGGCGCTGACCCATCACATCCATGGATTCTAAAAGTTGTCCAGACTCGTCCTGCTGAGATGGATCCGCGTAGCGACGGCTGAGATCGCCTTGCGCAATGACCGCCGCGGCGCTGGCGGCGTTTTTAATTTTTCCCGCAAGGCGGTTTGCCAAACGAATTAATAGGAGCACAATTAAACTCAGTCCAGCCAATAAAACGATCGAATTTCCAAAAGTGAAATTGGAGATTGTGGCCTGTATTGTTCCTGGTGGAACCTCCACCAACACCGTCCAGCCACCATTTGTAATTTTGTTCGCCGCAAAAATAGTTTCTGTATTTGTGACAGGATCGTTCAACCATAAGGTGACGGATTTTTGTTCTAAGAGCAATGGAGTGAAAATTGGCCCCCACTCCGTGGCGCCGACGAGTTTGGTTTTTAAACCCGAGAAGTCGGTCAACGATTTTCCATTCTGGTCTTGTGGCGACACGGCGCAAATAAATTTGCCGCCACGAGAGACTAAAAACACATTGTTTCCACATTCATTTGCCTGTGATTGCAAGACGGCTTGAATTCCACTCAGGGAACGGTCAACGCCTGTTGTTCCCGCAAATTTCCCATCAATCACCAAGGGCGCGGTGCACTCGATGATCATGTCTCCTTGGTATGTGTAAGGCTCTCCTAAAGTGGCTTCATGACTTTTGCGATCACGCCAATTCTGAAGCGGCTCCTGGTACCAACTATTTTCAAATTCATCTAAAGGCTTCAGCGAAATTTTATCGCCTTGTTTTGAATCACGAAAACAATACGGAATAAATCGGCCGTTGGAATCCATGGCCTCGGCGGGCAAAGATGCGCTAGCGGCGTTTGTGCTTGCATTCGCCTTCAGATAGAAGGAATCTTTTCCATCGGCGTTGGGTTCGTAGCAAAAATGCACCCCATAAAATCCAGGACTTGTTTCAAGAACTTTTCGGGCGAACGCCAAACTTTCCTCACGCTTGCCAAAGAAACCATTTTCCGCGGCGGAGGCTAAGAGTTGCGCTATCTGAATCGACGCATTGTTTTGCTCATTGATATCTATGCCAATGCTCTTGGCGTTCACAAGCACTTCCTCTTCGCCAAGACCGCGTAGCAGTTTAGAGATGCGATAACTGCCAAGCACGGCGCCCAGAAGTGCGACTGCAACGAAGGGCACTACTCCATACAAAATGAACTGTCCCAAAAGACTGTGCCGAAAGCGAATGTTCATACGGTCAGATTAGACCAAACAAGGCGTTCCATGGCTTGCGCAATAATTTTTATGGATTGCAAACCGAACGGCGCTGCGCGTGATGCGGCAAAGCTGCTGATTTAGAAACAATTCAACGCTGGCGCGGATCACGTGAAACTAAGTTGTGGAAACTGTTGGTACACATTCCAAATGAAATACACGCCAAAAACCACCACGCGAACATCAAGCCATATCAAGCTTGGGTTCAACGGCGCTGTGCGCCATGTCTTGTAGTTCGCTGCGAAGTTGACTGGCTCGATGGCGCGCTTCTTGCTCGCGTTTGCGGGCGCTATCCACGCGTTGGGTCAACTCTTGATCCAACTCCAATTGTCGGCGCAATGCAATGGCTTCTTGATCTGCCAATAGTTCGTGCTCCGCTTGCACCGCGAGCCGTTGTTGTTGAATTTGATTCGCCGCATTTTGCGCCTCCGAAAGTGAGCGGCCAAGTCGTTCAAGTGTTTCGGTGGCGGCCGCGCCTTCGCGCACGGCCTGCTCCTCCAACGCCATGGCTTCCAATTCCATCTTCAACGATTTCTCCGCGGCGTCCACCGCTTGGCGCAACCGCTCACACGCCTCGCCCCGTTCGCGCAAACGATTGGCCTGCTCCTTGGCCATGGCGCGGCGACGATCAAGGTCGCGCTCCACTCGCTCCACTTCTTGCTCCAACCGAGTTGCGTCGGCTTGTGCCAACTCCGCCTCGGCCAATAATTTTTCCATGCGTGCCTGCGCCTCGCTGGCTTGACGTTGCTTTTCATGGCTCAACGCGGTGGCTTCTCGAGCCTGCGCGAAGGCGGTTTCTGCTTGCGCATCCGCTTCGCGAATGGCTTCAATTTCCTTGTATAACCGGCTGTTTGCAACTTCCACCGAATCGCGTTCGCGCCGCGCGCTGCGCTCCGCCTCTATGGCAACGGTTCGCTCCCTATCTGCGGAGGCTCGCGCTTCAATCTCAGCGGTGCGATCCCGTTCGAGCATTGCGATTGATTGCCCAAGTTCGGCGCGCGCGATGCTGGCTTGATCGCCCGCGGTCTTCGCCGTGACCAACAATTCATCAGCGCGACGCATGGCCTCTATCGCCAACTCGCGCTGCTTCTCAACACTTTCAATAAGTTCGCGCTCGCGCGCGGCGGCGGCATCCGCGCGGGCAAATGCTTGCTCAGCCGCGATGCGTTCAGTGTCGGCGCGGCGCGCGGCTTCTTCGGCCACAATTCGTTGTTCATTGGCGCGCCGTTGCGCGGCGTCCGCGGCGTTACGCTCCTCATCGGCGCGTTGACGTGCTTCCTCCACTGAAGTTCTCTCACGCTCCACGCGATCGATCATGGTTTGTACAAGCGCGCGCTCTTGCAACGCTTGTTCGGTGGCCACACGCACAGCCTCCTCAAATCGAGCTGATCGACTTTCCGATTCCCGCGCCACAACTTGCGCGCGCTCGGCGCGTTGCTGGGCCTCGGCCACAATCGACCGTGTCGCCTCGCAACGATCGTGGGCTTCCTTGGCCAAATTTTGATCACGCATCCAGCGGCTCTCGGCTTCTTGCGCGGCCTCGCGATCGGTTTGCGCGGCGGCGCGAATTTCATCGGCGTGCGCCTTGGACGCGGCGGCTGATGCGCGGTATTGCTCCGCCTCCTGCATCAGACGCTTGGCCTCCAGAGAGGCGCTTTCAGAGGCGTTTCGCAGTTGATTCGCATTCTCTTTTGACTGCACGGCCTGAGCTCGAACTTGATCGGCCGCGCCACGCGCCTCGGAAACTTGCTGATGCATTTGCTCCGCTTGATCGATTCGTTCCTCTATTTCGCGGAGTGTTTTCTGGGAGCCTTGGCGCTCCTCTTGCGCCAATTGAATCTCATTTTGTAATTGCGAAATTGAGGCCGCGTGCGTGGATTTCATCGACTCAAGTCGCTGCGCACGGGCGGCCAGATTGGCTTCGTGAATCGCATTTTGCTCAGCCACTTTTTGCTCATGCGCCAATCGCGCTTCGGCTTCGGCGCGCGATTGCGCTTCTAATCGCTCTTGTTCTTGCTCTGCAAATCGAATTTGATCCGCAGCCAACTGTTGCGCACGCTCGGCTCGACTTTGCTCGCGCTCTCGGCGCGTGCGCGCAAGTTGATCGCGCCACGTGCAAATTTCCGCCTTGAACAATTGGATTTTTTCATCCGATGCGTCGCGCGACTTCATCGCCGCCATTCGCAATTGCAACAAACATTCAAAGGCGGCATCGTGGACATCGCGCCAACTGCGCCGATATAGATCAAGTTCAATGGCGCTGGTTTCAAACCGCTCAGCAAATATTTGCAGGGCTCCGGCGGCGTCATTTTGATGGCGTCGCAAAATATCCACCAACTCAGGAGAAACATCGGACGGCAACCGCAAGCGCGCCACCAATTCACCAACCTCCAACACAACGGCATGTTCTGCTTCCGTCAATGCGCGACCACCACTCATGCGCTTGGATTCCCAAGCGTCAAGGTAGGCGTCTAATGTTCGGGTGGTTTTTGCCATAGTGGAACCAATCAAGAATCGGCGAATTTGGATTATGACATAAACCAATTCCCAAACCAATTGCAATTTATTTTCTAGGATTCAATACATTGCAAAAGTGCCAAATAACTGCGGAATTTGGGTCAAATAGAAATATTTTGCTTCTTTGGAGCATTTGGTGGGGGCTTGGAAGATGGTGAATTTGAGCTCGCCATTGGCGCCAGTGTTGGCGGGACTAGTGGAGGCGCGTTTGAAACTTACGCAGCGGGCAATGGCGAAATATTCATGCTTGCGCCCGGCGTCGCATCTGCCTGAATTCGTTTCATAATGGCGCCAACGCGCGGGCGTTTGATCTGCTCCGCAACCCGCGTGGCGTTCGCTATCTCCAACTTCAATTCTTCAGTGGTTCCAAATTTTTTCAATACTTCAATAAGCGCTTCACGCGATTCAAGTTCAAGCATCAAGTCTTTGGTCTTCGCTGCGCACTCAACTCCAAGGCGCGAGAGCCGCAAAGCCTCCACCGGCTCCTCGGCAACAAGCGCAAGCTGCGAGTACGCGGATGAAATTGCGGCGAACCAACTTGCTCCCTCTTCTGGTCGCGCTGTGAGCGGAAGAGTTTCTCGAGCCAAGAGACGGGCCTCGTCCCTACGCCCCAGCATTCGCAATGCCCAAATTTTATTGGAGTTCATCATCAAGCGCAATTCATCAGAGAGCGCCACGCCTGTAATTTTCAAATCCGCGTTTTTGCGGTAATTGTTCGCGCTCGATACCGTGGAATCAATCAAATCAAGAGCGCTCTCGGCATCTCCTGCCTCAAGCAACACGCGTGATTTCATTCCTCCAGCTTCGATGAATGAATTCAATGAAGCGCTCAGCGCATTGGACAACTCCACGCTTGCTCGCGCCGCTTTACACATTCGGTTGGCTGCTTCTAATGATTTTTTTAAATCTTGGTTGTCAAGATAAATTTTGCAAAGCAATCCCTCGCCCCAACTTAATTCATCTTGTTTTTGCGCTGAATCCCCAGCTTGAGCCCTTGCGTTTGCCATGATGAGATACTGCGTAATTTGAGTTTGCGCCTCTTCAAGGCGACCCATATTGCGAAGGTCTTCCGCGTGCCAAAGGCATGCCAACAACCAGTCATATTCCACCTTCGACGTGTCGCCCCCCTTGGCTTGCTTCAAATTTTTGGACCTTAAATTCACCAACTGCGTGGAGTAATTCAAGTTCTCTTGAAGATTGCCCTCCTCGACCGAAAGCTCCCGCATGCGGACCACGGCCAACCCAACCGCGCGCGCGGCGTCAAGATCATCTGGTTTTTCTTTCAGAATTTGTTCACGCACACGCAAACTTTCCTCGTACATTTTTCTGGCCTCGCCAAATTCTTTGCTGGCAAATAAAATATCGCCTCGACTTTGCAGGGCTCTGGTGATTTTTATTTGATCTCCGCTATTTTTTGTGATGCCGTAAAGACGATTCGTTAGGCCAAGATATTCGCCCGACACACGCAAGCCCTCTTTGATATTTTTTGAATTATTGTGAAGCGCCACTTGTCGCTGCAAATTATCCGCCAGCTTCCGCAAGGCCTTCAGGTCATTGGGATTTATTTGAAGATCGGATCTTAAAATTTTCTCTTGATCCATAAACGCCATCAATGACTTTTCAGGAGATCTTAAAAATGCATCTCCAGCACTAAGATCTACAACTCGCTTATCAACTTCTTTTCGATTTTCCTCAAGTTTCAACAGTGTCGCATCCGCATTTTTTTTGGCGTTCATGGCGAGCCCCGCAAAAATAGCCCAGCCAATTCCCAATAAAATCGCTGCGCTTGCCGCCACCGCAAGAATGGATCTATTTCGATGCATCCACTTTTGCGTGCGATACCCAACGCTTGTGGGTCGCGCCGAGATGGTCATATTCGCGGCATGCGCGTCTAAATCCGCGATCAGCGCGTCCACGGTTTTGTACCGACGTCCAGGCTCCTTGCGCATGGCCATCAACACAATGTTGTCGAGATCGCCACGCAATCTACGTCGCAATCTGTCCTTTATGCCTTGCTGCGTAGTCTTCTTGCCCAGTTCGCTGGTCTTGTTGGTCTCACCAATCGCCACCGTTACGTTCGCGCATGCGTTGCTTGGTAGAGGCGGTTCTGTCTCGCACACCTTGCGGCGAATTTCTTCAAATGGCAAGTTGGTGAAATCAAACGGCAATTGCTCCGTCAGGGTCTCGTACAAAATCACGCCCAGTGAATAAATGTCCGTACTGGCCGCCAGTGGATCGCCACGCAATTGCTCTGGACTTGCGTACATGGGCGTGAGCGGGCCAACATCACCAGGCAAAGTCTGTCCACTTTCCGCCGTGCTCACATCTGGATTTATAATTTTTGCGATGCCAAAGTCCAGCAACTTTGGAACGCCGTCCGGACCCACAATGACATTGGCGGGTTTCAAATCACGATGCACAATTCCAAGCGAATGCGCGTGGGCGACCGCCGAGCACACTTGCCGAAAAATTTCCAGGCGCTCGGAAACACTCAAATTTTGGCGCTTACACCATATATCCAGCGTCAAGCCCTCCACAAATTCCATGATGAAATAAGAGCGCCCATCCTCGGTCATGCCCGCGCCAAGGAGCCGCGAAATATTTTGATGGTTCAGAGTGGAAAGCACCTTGCGCTCAAGATCAAATCTGCGCAGCACGGAATCGGAATCCATCCCGCGCTTGAGCAACTTGATCGCCACGCGCCGCTTGAGCAGATCGCTCTCCTGCGTGGCCAACCACACTTCACCAAATCCACCAACGCCCAATCGCTTTTCTATTTTGCAATCACCAATTCGTTCAAGTCGCGGAGCAAAGGATTGAACCGCCCCCGCATGCTGACCACCACTCAAATCGACGTGCGCGACTGGCATGGTGACATCGTTGTCCACGCCAGAATCAATTGTGTCTTTGGTATCTCCTAGCCGTGCCGCATTTTGAACCATATTGGTCTGCGCATCCAAAGTTAAATCAGGGCGCGGCGGCGTTGGCGGAATTGGATCTCCTTCTATGGACATTGCGTTCGCACCAAGATAAATGAAATCGACCAAAGTCATTTCATAGCTGAAGGAAAGTTGCTTGGGACCACCGCCCCAACGACGTTTTTGAGAATCTTGACGGTCAATATGAAATCCATCATGTTGACTTTGCACTTGCCTTCTTGCTGGGGTCGCTATGCGACTTTTTTAGCTCAACTGAACCCCGTTCAATAGATCGAAAACGCCATTTGAATGTGGACCTATTCAATAAAAATGCTCCAAAGAATGCCATAAACGTCAAAGTTATAAGACATTGACTTTGCTATTTCAGCATCATTTTAAAATTTCATTTTGACCCGAGAAATCTGGGTCTATTGTGCAATACAGAGGTTGAGATTCCTAGTTCTTAGTTTTTCATGCTGAAAATAAATTTATGCGTTTGACCCTTGATTCATTTATTGCTGGTCTAGTGGCTTTGCCAGCCATGATGTGTTCATTTGCTCAAGCTGGCGGGGTTCACACAGAGACAGAGATAGACGCCCCTTTGATTTGGTCGGATGTCGCCATTGATGCCTCGTCTGGAATTCAGCAAAGCTCACCTACTGAGGAAACTCTCGCGTGGTACTCCATGGTTCAAGCGCCAAATGCGAATTGGCTTCGCCTTGAATTTAGCGATGATTCCAAATTGGCCTTGGCCGCCAACGACACTGAAACAGATAGCTACATTCGCATCACAAGTTTATTTGATGGCGCGGAGCAAATTCTCAACGCGCAAAGTTTGGCGCAGTGGCACAACACCAGCGCCTACTTCAATGGCGACATTGTGATCATTGAGTTGATCTCGGGCAAGAATAATTCCACCAGCAGTATTTCCATCAAGAGCACGCAAGTGGGCGAAGACATTGTGGTCAGCAAATCCCAATGCGGTAACACCGATGATCGAATCGCATCGATTGACCCGCGTGTTTGCAGAATCACCCCAGTGGGTTGCACGGGTTGGATGATCAACGATGCAAACCACATGTTTCTTAGCGCGGGCCACTGTCCCGGAAATACTTTCTCCGTGGTTCAATTCAATGTGCCGCTTTCGCAAAGCTCTGGAACCATCGTGAATCCGCCGCCAGAAGATCAATATCCCATCGACACCACAAGCGTTCAATATTCCAACGGTGGAATTGGCAATGACTGGTGCTACTTTGGAGTGTTTCCAAATTCAAACACCGGACTCACGCCGTTTCAAAAACAACAAGCCGCTTTTACATTGGCGGCCCCGCCAGCAGCCAGCGGAAAAACCATCCGCATCACCGGCTTTGGCGTAGACACAGGCAACGCAAACCAGACCAATCAAACGCATACCGGTGCGTTCACCAGCAACTCAGGAACCACCCTGCGATACACCGCCGACACAACCGGGGGCAATTCGGGCTCTCCAGTTATTGTTGAAGGCTTAGGCGTTGCAGTTGGAATTCATACCAACGGTGGTTGCACCACAAGTGGTGGATCCAACTCTGGAACCAGTTACAACCAAACCGCGCTTCGCAACGCCCTGATCAATCCCACTGGCGCTTGCAAATCGATCGCATTCACGTATCCAAATGGATTGCCAACACAATTCAGCACGGTTGGTGGCGATCAAATTACGGTGACATTCACATCTCCGTCCAGCGCCGCGGCTCTGCCAAAAATGATTTGGAAATACGAGAACGCAACCACCACTTCATCCATCAGCGGTGTTCTTGTTTCTGGAAACACATACACATTCACCACGCCTGCGTTCACCTGCGGCTCGCGCGTTCTCTTTGGCTTCTCAGCAAGAATTGGCCCCACGGGCGGTCTTTGCACTTCTCCATCCGCGCTTCCTCAACAGTGGTATGCCGCAGTTGCCACATCGATCAACCTCATCCTGTGGGCTGACTATTTTGAAACCGATCAATCATGGACCACAAGTTCTTCGGGAACCACAACGGGTCTATGGACGCGCGGCGCGCCAAATGCGGGTGGCTTCAATGGTGATCCATTGCTTGACTCGGATGGCAGCGGAAAATGTTTTGTCACAGGAAACATCGAAGGAAACAGTCTGCGCGCTGGAAACGTGACGCTGACAAGTCCCCTGCTGGACGCTACAAACGCGTTCACGCCATATTTGAGTTACTCAAGATGGGCCGTGAACAAGTCCACAACTTTGCCAACGCAAGCCGTGATGAAAGTGCAATTGTCGGATGACAACGGACTCAATTGGGTTGATGTGGAGACGGTTGAATCCGATGGAACGAATGCAAGATGGGTGAGCCGCCAGATTGCCGTGCAAGACTTTGTCAACGCCACCAACCAACTACGCGTTCGCTTTATCGCAAGCGACACTACGGGCAATAGCGTTGTTGAAGCGGGTGTTGATGGCGTTCGCTTGCTCGCGGACGACGGCTTGGGGTGGTGCGGTCCGCAAGGCGATTTCAACAACGATCGCGTAATCAATGCGGCCGATCTTGGCGTGATGCTGACTCGCTTTGGTCAAGGCGGGATCACTGATCTTGATAATGATGGCACAACCAATTCCACCGATATTGGATTGTGGCTGTTGCTTCTTCCTGAATAAATTCACGGTTCGATCATGAATGGCGGATGCGGCAAGCAGTTACATGAAATGTCTTTGAACCACAGCAATTTTTGCCGCACGTCGAAATAGCCTCGCACGCAAAATGAATTTCGGCGAAGATAAAGGTGTGTTCATAGACAAAATCTTCTATCCATCCACTGCCCGTTTGTTCATGCCTTGCAAAATAAAGGTGACGTCGTGAAGAGCGACATAGTTCAATCTCAGGCCGTGAAAACTCGACGCGAGGCCTGCGAACTTCTTTGCATTGGAATCGCCGGCACTGAATTGCTTGAGCAAGAGGCTGCATTGCTCGCGGGCGGTGTACGCAACGTAATCCTGTTCGCGCGCAATTACCGCGACAGTGCGCAACTTACGCGCCTCAGTGCGACCATTCGCAACGCGGCACAAGGGCCCGTGTTGATCAGCGTTGATCAAGAAGGCGGTCGCGTGCAGAGATTTTGCGGCGCGTCGTTTCCAGATCAACCCGCCGCGCGTGACTTGGGTCACCAAGGTGTAAACGCGGTTGCGAAGTGGACCCGCGAAACTGCGTTGGCATTGCGCGCATGCGGCGTGAATATGAACTTGGCTCCAGTGCTTGATGTGGATAGCAATCCCAAGAACCCCGTAATTGGTGATCGATCATTGAGCCGCGACGCGAATGTTGTGGCCCAACTTGGCGCGGCGTGCGTGCAAACAATGCAGGCTTGTGGCGTGGCGGCGTGCGGGAAACATTTTCCTGGCCATGGCGACACCGATGTTGACAGCCATTTTGATTTACCAAAACTGCCGCACCCACTCACGCGCTTGGAGCAACTTGAATTTGTTCCATTTCGCGCGGCAATGAAGGCCAATATCGCAGCAATCATGTCGGCGCATGTCGTGTTTGAAGCCATCGATCCACATGTGCCTGGAACACTCAGCGCGAAAGTGATCACGGGGTTGCTGCGCGGCACGCTTGGATTTGATGGATTGATTTTGACCGATGATTTGGAAATGAAAGCCGTCGCCGACCGCTTTGAAATTGGCGACGCCGCCGTACGCGCCGTGGAAGCTGGATGCGACATACTTCTTGTATGCAAGAATCTACCCGTGCAAATCCAGGCGATCGATGGTCTTTCGCGCGCGATTGCCAGTGGACGCATTTCACAAGATCGACTGGCGCAATCAAGGCGTCGTCTTGAATTGGTTTTGAACACGCACGCAAAAATGTAATTTCACTTGAACGATTTATAAAAAAATATTCTTCCAGGTCACGCGAACTCGTTCATGCTTGAGTTACGCCGTTCGCCGCGGCGGAACAAACACGTTCGCCGCCAGAAGTCCTGCGACTAACGATCCAGCGACGACAAGCGCCGCAATGGCCCAACTCGCTCCGCTTGCCGCGTCATTGTGAAACAAGGCTGACGCTCCGCGCATTCCCAACGAACCCGGCACCAATGGAATCAATCCGGGTGCGATCACCATGTTGGGGGAGCGCTTGGTGACATGGCTGAAAATATTTCCAGTCAAACTCACAAGAAACGCGCCAATGCACACGCCAAGTTGCGGGCCAACCAACACCGCGCCAAATCGTGCGCCGTACAAACCCAACAATACCGCGCACAAAATAATAAAACTGTCGCGAATTTTTGCTTGCAGTAAAATCAACATGGCAAATGCGATTGAAAATGCGGCGGGAAGAATGGTCCAAGGCAACAGCGGTTCGCTGACAATGCTTTGAATGGCGGGTAAATGCTCGACAATTTTGTCGCCAATCGCCACGCCAAATCCAAGCGCCAACAACGTCATGGTGGCACCAACAAATCTACTTCCACCGCTGGCTAAATTGCGCGTGGCCACCTCGGTGAGCGATGTTGTGAGCGTGTACCCAGGCAGTAGCGACACGATGCTGGCAAGCACGACAATGTTCGTTCCCATCGGCGGAAAAAGCCAAGAGAGCAACCATGCGCCGAGCGTGGCGATGATTCCCGCGATAAATTCGGTGACCGCGGCACGGTCTCTTCGCATGTTGAATAGAACAACCATGGTTCCAATCAACATTCCCAGAATCGCGCTTGCCAAAATTTCGCGAAGGCCGCCAGTGAAAAAACGGGCGGCTGCCGATGCGGACAATCCGTATGCGAGCATTTGCCAGAGCAACCCGAAATCATTTGGACGTAAATGCAATTCACGAAAGGCGCGTGTTCCCTGGGCGCAAGTGATATCGCCCTCAAGAACCTGGCGCTGAATCACATGCATTTCATCGCGGCTGCTTAATTGAATGGAGCCTGGATCAACCCGCAAATGAAATGTGCGCTGGCGATCAAGCGGTCCAACCGAAATAGCGAGATACGTTGGAAGGCTAAAGATTTGCACGGCGAGTCCAAGACGCGAACCTGTGCGCACCAACTCCGCCTCTAGAACATGCGCGGGCGCGCCATACAAATGCAACGTTCTTGCGCACTCCACTAAAAAAATTTCCGCGTCCGTCTTGGTGTCCGTGGAGGGCTTCGGCTCATCGACTCGTATCAAACCCTGGGTCATTGCTTGGCTTGCGGTTGCTGGCAACTTAAACAATGCAAACTTCCAAGACCAACAACCAACGCCTTGGCCATGATGGGTTGTGCGCGAAGGCCTGTGGCATTTTCCAACATGCGGCATGCGACCTCATCACTCGCTCCGCCAAACGCCGGCACAAAGATCACTCCGTTGGCGAAAATAAAATTGGCGTGGCTCGCCGGCAATATTCGTCGACCGCCTGGACCAAATCGATCCGATGGAAATTCATAGTGCAAAGGTTTTGGCGCGGGTAACTCGAGCAATTCAAACTTTTGCCGTTGCTCGTCGCGCGCCTCCTGCAACACTTTCCAATTCGCCTCAAGCTTGGCGTAATCAGGGTGATCCGGGGTGGTCCGCACGGCCGCAATTGCGTCGCGACGAACAAATCGCGTGCCATCGTCTACATGGCCGTCAGTGTCGCCGCCTTCTATGCCACCAACAAGCCAAATAATATTTGTGATTCCAAGCGCATCGCGCAGAACTTGCTCAATGCCGCCCACGCCAGATTCTGGATTGCGATTTTTATTTTCCAAACATTTGCGCGAGGCCAGCAAAGTACCTCCGCCGTTGCTGTCTATGCTGCTGCCTTCCAAAACAAATTGATGGCGCCACATTGGTATGCCAAGATCGGTTTGCAAGGCGTCGGGCACCGAGTTGTCAAGCGCGCTGACTTGGTTCTTGCCACCCCAACCATTGAAAACAAATGAATGCGCCGCGACTTGCCCCGCTTTGTTCTTAACAAAGACTGGACCAAAATCACGAATCCAAGAATCGCTGGTGGCTATGCCCAATTCATCCGTAGTTCGCACGCGCACAACTGCTTCCATGGACGCGCGCCACACATCCCATTCAGCTTGCGCCGCTTCCAAACACCCGGGCCACGTCTCTTCGTTGTGCGGGCGCACCAACCAAACGGATTCCAATGGCGCCCATTCCGCGGGCATTGAGAATCCCTGGCTCGCGGCGGACTGCTGCAAATCTATTGGACCAATTGGATCCACTTTCATCACTTGGCACCATCTAGAAAGAGCTGCGTGACACTGCCGTACACATCCGCATGGCAACAATGAGAATTCTCGAAAAATTCTTGCGTGAAAATAATTCTAGATCCCTGCGATTGAGCCCGGCGCACCATTTTTTCGCCACGCTTCAAATAAGAATCACGCGGCTCGCTTGGAGGCGCTGCGTGCTGCAACAGGGCGATTGTAATTTTATTTGACATTGCGACTCACGGATACTGTGACGGTTGCGAGTGTAGCCAGAGCCAGAGTTTGACCGATATGCAAATATGACTCGATGGTGGCTAATCGTGAATGCGCTTGCTGGCGCGTGGTTGCTTGCAATCGGCGCGTATCAATTTGGCATTTTGACCCAAGTCTGGATCTCCAACGCCGATGGTTGGCTGCGTCCAACCTGCTGTTGTATTGCTGGAATCAGCGCGTTTTTGGCCGCCCGCAATCAAAGCTCAATTTGGTGCGGCATATTTGCGGCGCTTTTGGTTTTGCTCAATCCCTTGGCGCCCATTCAGTGGCCACAAGGCTGGGAGAAACCTTTTTCCATGGCGGGCGGCGCGATGTTTCTGGCCTTCAGCGTTCGTTGGTGGAAATAAATCCCATCATTTCGGATCGGGATTTGTGCCCGCGGCAGCCGCGCCATCTTGTTGCGGCGCGCGCTCTTCTAATTTGTAAAGCAAAGCCCCGCCCGGTTCAATTCCCAGGCGCTCGCTGCGCGTGCGGCCAATCGCAATCCATGGCCAATGAACAGCGATGGTGTTTCCAAATGAATTGGGAGACACAAAAACTTTAGGCGCAAGTCGCCACTGTTCCTGCCAACCTTTGTCGGTTTTTTCAAAAACATACACGCGACCGTTGCTATCGCTTCCCTCAACAGCCATGGAGTCACCCACAATAATGCGACCTTGATCAATGGCCAGCGCGTATCCATATGCCTTGCTTTTCATCACGCCTTGCGCGGGGGTAAGCGAACCCTCTTTTGTCCAGTAGCCGTTCACCCTGCGCAACACTCCCACATCCACTTCCTCATCGCGGTCATACGGATTCATGGATCGCACCACAAGCAAATCGCCCTGCAACGCAATGTTCACTCCAAATCCATGCCACGGACTCAAGCCGCTGTTGTCAATTTCCTGTTCAAGTTTCCATCCCTCGGCGGTGCGTCGATACACGCACACCATCGCGGGCTCTTGGCTTGAACGAACTTTGTCTGTTGTGAATGGAATCAACGCCCTTGGGTTTCCCACCGCCAATGTGTCGCCATCCATGGCCAAAGAAATTCCAAACCACCACGGCGCCTTCTTGGCTTCGCGTTGAATCACTCCTTGCGCTTTCCATCCCTCGGTGGTGCGCTGAAAAATAAACACGCGCGGATTTGTTGGAAAGTCCTCGTCTTTTTGATTGGGACGTGAACTCACTTCGCTCACCGCCAGCAACGTGTTGCTGAGCGCCATGGCCGAAGCAAAATTTAAAACAGTTTCATTTGGAGGAGGCTTGATTGAACCAGATTGCTTCCACGCCTCGCGGCCCTCGATTGGCGCGAAGGAAATAATCTCGCTGGATTTGCCTTTGCGGGAAATGTTGGTCAATAGAAATTCTGGATCAGCCACAATGCGCTGAATCGCAACTTCATCGGGAGCCAATGCCTGCACTTGCACCATCTCCGAGACTGATGTCCATTTATCATTTTTAAATTCAAATGTGAAAATTTGTCCATCGGCGCCCATGCGCCGCGATATCACGGCGCCGCTGATCAGTAATCGATCACCAGAAAAAGCCACCACGTTCCCAAACGCCATCGAAACGGTGGGTCCCGGCGCATCAACAACTTGAGTTTCCTTTGTCAATGCAACTGGCGGTCCGCGAAATCCAACTGGCGGCCGACTCGCCAAGACGCTATCGCCCTTGGATGTCGGTGCGGGTTTGGCAGGCGCGGGATTTGGCGGGAGAGTTTGCGACAGAATCAACGGAATCAATATCGAAAAAATCATTTGGAAAATCCTTTAGATGTACATCAAATAGTGCCAGGCATATTTGAAAACTCAACCACAAAATGAATTGATCAGCGACGCAATCGCAAGGATGCTACGGCATCGCAAACTTCCGCGACCAAAACGGAATCATCGGGCAAATTATGTTTTCCATACGCGTCACGCGGAGTGATAATGCGCACGCCAATGTCATGAAGTTCACGCAAGGCTTTCACTAAAATTGAATTATGCATGCTGCCGTGCATGGTTGGCGCAACCAGAACTTTAGCCCTGCCCTGCTCCATCCGTCCAATCGCGGCGGCCAACGTGGCTCCAACCGCGCCCTCGGCGATACCGTGCGCCATGCGGCCAATACTTGCGGCGGTCGCGGGCGCCACCAAATACACATCAAATGGCGCGTCGTCGCTCAAGTGCTCAGCGCGAGCGGAAAGTTTGGTGATGACGGGTGAAGTCGTGCTCCAAGCCAGGGCGTCCTGCGCCACATAACGCAGCGCTTCATCCGTGCAAAATGCGGTCACAATGGCACCGTGGCGGCGAAGCGAGCGAGCCAAAAATGGCGTCTTCATTGCGGCAATTCCGCCAGTGACAAGCAAAGCAACACGCACGCCATCAAGCGCGTCGCTCTCGCGCGCAATTTCTTGGTCGCCTAAATCGCTGGGTGTTGGTGGTGGAAATTCAAATGAATCCATGCAAATCATTCTAACCAAGTCCGAGTGTTGTTCACGGTCCGCAATTTCAATTGAAAGTGGTTTGGATATTCGAAAATTACGACTGCTCCCCAGTCGTTGCCTACATCTTTCTCGCGCGGTTGCGTTCCCTAGAACCATACCGTGGAACAATCGCCGCTATCTTCAAGCCATGAGCGGCGCGCAAAAATCTCAAGACGGCGAATTGAATTCGTCCGAAGTCTCCGCCGCCTGGTGGCGCAATGATTTGTGGATTCCATTTGTTGCCGGCATTTTTTTAATGCTTGCCTGGTGCTTGCAGCGCGGCTGGATTGTCGCAGACCACAATGTGTTTCTTCAATCATTGCTGCCACGTGAATGGATTGTGACCAACCACAAAGTTTCTCTTGCGTGCCTGGCGATTGTGTATGTCGTGGCGGGATGGAACGCGTTTCTTGTGGGCCTGCGCCTGGCAATAAGGGCGCGGCTTGATGTTGATTTTCTCATGGTGGTTGCCGCCATTGCCGCGGCGTGGATTGGCGAGGGCATTGACGGCGGACTTTTACTGTTTCTGTTTTCGCTTGGAAACGCGCTGGAACATTACGCAATGGGTCAGTCACGCAAGGCCATACGCGCGCTTGGAAAGCTGGCTCCGAAATTTGCAAAAGTAAAACGTGGCGTGCAAGAAATTGAAATCGCAGTGGAGCAACTTGTTGTGGGCGATGTCGTGGTGGTGCGCCCAGGCGAGCGCCTGCCCGCCGACGGAATTATTTTGGCGGGCAGCGGAAGCATCGATCAAAGTCCAATCACCGGTGAAAGCGTGCCTGTTGAAAAAGATGTGAATGACGAGGTCTTCGCGGGCACCGTGAATGGCGACGGCAGTCTTGAAATTCGCGTATCGCGGCCAAGTTCGCAATCCACCATGTCGCGCATGATTCTTTTGGTGGAGGACGCGCAACAACAAAAAGGGCAAACTCAACGCGCGGCCGAGGCGTTCACTCGCGTCTATGTGCCTTGCGTTGTGGTCGGAACGATCGCTGCGCTGATTGTTCCCCAATATTTTGGCTGGCTTACATTTGATGAATCACTTTTGCGCGCAATTGCAATGCTCGTGGGCGCAAGCCCCTGCGCGCTTGCGATCAGCACGCCCGCCGCCGTTCTTTCTGGAGTAGCCCGCGCCGCGCGATCTGGTGTGTTGATCAAGGGCGGTTTGCATTTGGAAGGGCTCGCGATTATTCGCGCCATTGCGCTGGATAAAACCGGCACGCTTACCAATGGGCGTCCGCAAATTGTCGCCATGTTCACCGCGGTTGGCGTGAGCGAGCGGCAACTTATGGAAACAGCGAGCGCCATTGAGCAACGCAGCGAGCACCCAATTGCGCGCGCGATTGTGCGCGCCGCGGAGGCGAAAGATATTCGCGTTGCCGCGGCCGAGAATGTGACCGCCATCAAAGGTAAAGGCGTCACTGGAACTGTCGCGGGCCAAACCATTGAAGTGGGCTCCGCGCGGCTTATGCGCGAGCGCGGCGCCGCTCTCACCGACGCAATGAACACCGCGCTGGCGCAACACGATGCCAGTGGCAACACCGTGGTGGTGTTGAGTTGTAATGACAAAGTCCTAGGCTTCATCGCCCTTGCGGATCGACCGCGCGCAGAAGCCGCAGAAGCGATTCGCCTGTTGCACGCCCTGAATGTCCGACCCGTGATCATGCTCACAGGCGATCGCAAAGGCGTGGCGCAAGCGATTGCCAACGATGTTGGAGTTGACGAAATCGAAGCCGAACTTCTGCCAGAAGACAAGATCGACCGCGTGAAATCGTTGCTGGAAAAATATCACTCGATTGGCATGGTTGGCGACGGCGTGAATGACGCGCCCGCGTTGGCCATGGCCACGGTTGGAATTGCCATGGGCCGCGGCGGCACGGATGTGGCGCTTGAAGCCGCGGATATAGCGCTTATGGCTGATGATTTGCAGCGGATTCCATTTGCGATTGGCTTGGCGCGTTTCGCGCGCAAAGTGATCCGTCAAAATGTTGCGGTGAGCATGGGCATGGTCTTCATTCTGATTCCACTGACTTTAAGCGGCTTGATAGGCACCACGCTTGCCGTGATCATGCACGAAGGCAGCACGGTTGCCGTGGTCATCAATGGCTTGCGTTTGCTCGCGTTTCGTGAGCCCAAAAAATAAAGCGACTTTATCAAACCGCTTCATGTGCTCTGAATTCACAGCGAGTGGATTGCAAAAAACCAGCGCGGAAGAAACTCGCTCCAATGAATCGCCAAATAAAATTTTAGTAAGTTGGATTGTAAATTTTGCCACGCACAAAAGCGTCAATGTCGCTGGGTCGCTCCACCCCAGCAAGACCTTGGTCAAAAATCAAAGTCGCCACATCCACCGCCTCCTTGATCAGCGTTGGATGGATTTCCGCAACAGGTGGATAGATCAAGCCCACATTTAAATCCTCCTCCGTCACTTGCGCCGCCAAACTTTCGGCGGCGCGCAGGAACATGTCGTCGGTCACGCGCTTGGCCTCCGTGGCGTACACGGCCAAACCAACCGCTGGATAAATGTAAACATTGTTGCCTTGCCCCGGGACAAAAAGTTTCCCTTGATAGTGCAAAGGTGGAAATGGACTGCCTGCGGCAAAAATAGCGCGGCCTTGCGAATGTTCGATGGCGTCTTTGGCCGTGCACTCGCTCTTGCTAGTTGGATTTGAATATGGAAACAAAATTGGCCGAGGATTCATTTTGGCCATGGCGGCGATCACGGCCGGCGTGAACGCGTTCGCAATTGTGCTGACACCAATCAACGCAGTGGGTTTGACCATTTCGACCACCTGCAACAAATCTTTTGTGGCCGGGTTCGCATGCGCAAAGCGACGTTGCTGATCGCTTAACCCCGCGGATTCCGCGGTCACAAGCCCCTTTGAGTTCATCAAGAAGCATCGCTTCAACGCCTCCGCCTCCGGCAACCCTTCGCGCGTCATTTGCAACACGCACAATTCGGCGATTCCAATCGCAGCGCTTCCAGCGCCGTAGAACAAGACGCGTTGATCGCGCACTTTGTTTTTCATAATGCGACAGGCGCCGAACAATCCAGCCACCGCGACGGCGGCCGTGCCTTGAATGTCGTCGTTGAAACAACAGACGCGATTACGATGCCGCTCCAACAACGGAATGGCGGTCTTGTTGGTGAAGTCCTCAAATTGAATACAACAATGTGGAAAAACTTCCTGCACCGCGTCCACAAATTCATCCACGAAGGATGTGTATTCATCGCCCGTGATTCTTCGCTGCCTCATGCCTGGATACAACGGATCTTCCAGAAACGTTTCATTGTTGGTTCCAACATCAAGCGTCACCGGCAGCGTGACATTGGGCGGCACGCCACCCAAGCCGGCGTACAGCGCCAACTTTCCAATTGGAATGCCCATGCCACACACACCTTGATCGCCCAACCCAAGAATGCGCTCGCCATCTGTCACAACAATAAAGCGCACATCTTTTTCAGGCCAGTTGCGCAGCACGTCTTTTATTTTTCCGCGGCGCTTCAAACTCACATACAAGCCTCGAGGTCGGCGCATGATGTGTCCAAATTGCTGGCAAGCTTCGCCAACGGTTGGCGTGTACACGATTGGCATCAATATTTCCGGCTCCGCGCGCAACAGCATGTAGAACAACCGCTCATTGCGATCAGCCAACTCGCTTAAGTAAACATATTTTTCCAGTTGCGATGTGCAATGACCAAGCTGCGTGTTCACGCGCTGAATGTGCGTGGCGCTGGTCTCAATTCCGTCGGGAAGCAACCCAATCAAGCCCAATTTTTCGCGCTCCGCCTCCGTGAATGCCGTGGCTTTGTTCAGTCGTGGATCTAGTAAAAGTGTGCGTCCTTGCATCGATAAAGTCTAGCTTTGCTTCAGTGGGCGTGACGGTGCGAACGAGCAAAAATTTAAGCAGACCTGTTGTCCGCCACGGAACGTCGCTAAAAATTTATTTTTCTGTTGCGGAAACTGCCGAAGAGCCAACCCCCGCCTCTTTGACTCGCGTCCAAGAATGATCCATTTGTTTTTCACGCAAAGGGCAGAAGTCTTTTACTTTGCGGGCGATCAACAATGAGCCATCAATCTTGATTTCATACACGCCAATTTCATCCACGCACAATTTGGTCTCGGGGCGATTACGGAAAGTGAGAATTTTTCCGTCAAAGGTGTAGTCGCCCACGATTGGCCGCGTCTTTGGTCCGGTGAATGTCAACGTGAACAAGCCAGTGTCTTCGCAAGTTAATGTTGTCGAATCAAAATCACTTTTCCACGCGCCGATTAATTTGGGACTGGAAACTTTTTCGGGCTCAGCGGCGCAACTCGCTAGCAAAAGCACTGCCACAATTTGAAGAATTGATTTCACGATAGAACTGTATAACAAGTTCGGCCATAAAGCGGCTTGGCCTTGCATCTCGAAAGCCCTTCTTTCTAATCAAGCCACGATTCCACCCCACATCGCAACAAAATCCCTGAACGCTCCAAGAATTCTGTAATTTGAAGCCACGGCTCACCAAAGTTCCTGTCTAACACTTATGACCACTCCAAAAGTGAATTACATCATTTTTGAAGTAAAAATTTGATATTTACATTTGTGTGCTTGCATTTTGTTTTTTGCATTGAATAGTCAAAGTGTTGAGTGAGTCACTCGACCATGACTTGGCGATGCAAAGTATTTCAAAGCATTAAACCGAGTCTGAAGGATCCAGCTCGAGGTGAGCTGGATCCTTTCATTTTTATCCACTCTCTTTTATTTCGCCACCCTCTGGCTTGGGAAGGAAGCGATCTCGATCAACTTTTACCACCACTTCAACACCTTCCGCATTTGCGCATGCTTGCGCCGTGCCACCAAGTAAATCAATGAACTCACTCACGCCTTCGGTTGGCGGCAAGTCTCTTACGGGCTCCGTCAAGATTTCGTGAAACAGCCTGCAATATAATTCACGATCGCTCAAGCCATCCGTATGCAATAGATACACGCCCAAATCACCAAGCGACTCCACAACTTCCCACAACTTTTCATGCAACTCACGCTCGTCCATTTCAGCCGGCGGCGGTACCGCCAATCCCAAATCCGTGAGTTGCTTTAAATTGCTGGTCATGGGCGCCATTTCCAGGTCGTACACCAACATCCAGTAAAAGCGATCCACGCAGTCGCCGCGCTCCGCTGCGTCCGCCACCAATTGATCTATGGCTTTCTCGCGTTGCTGGGAAACATCCGCCCGCAATCCACGCTTTCGCGGACGCGTTGGCGGCGCCGCTTCGCCACTCACTTCGCCGCCATCTTCAGCGCCATTTATTTGACGCGCCAATGCAGCGAGGTCGTTTACTTCACCAAGCGCTTCCACTTCACCCAACTTGCCAAATTTACCGAGCCCGCCCGCGCTTTTTTTGCGCGCACGCTTCTGTTGCTCTTTGCCATGTACACCCTCTTGCATTTTTGCCTCCGTGGCACCACATAAAGATTTGATCGCGACCATGAGTTGGCCTCCTTTCAAGAAGACGCAACATAAATGGATTCACAACGATAAAAATTTTTGCTGCCTTTTTTCCGCAACTTATTTTTTGCGCAAGCCCCCGCTTGAATTTCAAGATGTCAATTCTCAAGACACCCGCACCAGCGCTCAACTTATTTTTGCGCGTGCTCCGCCATGCGCGCGGCGAACACATCAATGCCATCGCCATACCCCACCTTAAAGCGGCGCACTTGAAAGTTGCCCCACTCCCTGCGCGGCAGCACAGCAACGGGCTCGTCGTCTGCGGCAATTCCCAATTTATATCCAGCGTCGCGAGTTGCTTGAATTACCCGCTCATCATGACGACCAAAGGGATACGCGAGCACTTCAACCGGATGCCCCACATGCGCCTGCATTTCGTCGCGGCTGTTGATCATTTCAAATTGCAAACGCGAAGGCGCCAGCGTGTCTAATGGCGAATGCGAAACCGTGTGCGATTGCACTTCTTGGCCAGCCTCCTCGAGTTGCCGCACTTGATTCCACGACACATATCCAGACCCATTGTCCTGCTGCGCCACTGCGCCGGTGTACACAAAGAACACTCCGCGCATTCCACGCGGCGCAAGAAAATTCTTGGCTATGTCAACATCCTCCGCCCATCCGTCGTCAAAAGTAAGAATGACGCTATGCGCCGGCGGTCGCATGTTGCTGGACTGATACGCCAGCAATTCTTGAAATGTAATCGTGTGATATTGATTCGCCACAAGCCAGTCCAACTGTCGCTGAAATTCTTGAGGCTTTACAACATAAGGAGCCCAATCCGAATTGGCCTTCCCCCAATCGCCAACATGGTGGTACATGACAATTGGCACCAACATGTCGGGGTGATTTTTCCTGGGCGCGGCGTTGGTGGCTGCTAGCAACGCGGACAACGCAAAAGCGAACAATGTCGCCGAGGCATAAAACCCAAACCAACGCTGTTTTTGTGCCGCTGTTTTCATGGATTCATCGTGCGCGCAGGGAATAGCCACATTGTGGCACAATGAAATCCAATTAGCGTTGCTATGGCCCGCTTGCTCCTAAAGATTTGAAATTTAAAGTCTTATAACAATTCAATGCCGCCAGACAAATTGAAGCGCAGTTAAATCATATAAAGTCTTTATTTACAACATATT
This sequence comes from uncultured bacterium, assembly GCA_903831295.1. Lineage (GTDB taxonomy): Bacteria > Planctomycetota > Phycisphaerae > Phycisphaerales > SM1A02 > SYAC01. Next base: position 29,544 of record CAIKXA010000113.1, read on the forward strand.
GAGAAGTTTTCATTCTCTATTCAACGTAAAAATTTCGCGCATTTAAATAAATTTCCACCAAGAAACTTTTTTAAACATCCCCAAATAATGCCGCAGCGCAAAAGCAAAAATAGGATTTATTTTTGAAAATATCATTTGCTTTATCGCTTTTCGGGAGCAAGTTAAAGGTGTGATGCGCAGTATTTGACTACGTGTCATGTTCCTTTCCTTTCCCACTCACTAATTCAAGGATTACAAAATGTTTAAATCAAGTCTATTTGCCGCTGGATTAGTATCTCTCTTGGCATCAGCCGCCTCAGCCGATGTAATAGCTGGTTGGAGCATGTCAACCGTCGTAGCCGCGGCTACGACTGGATCTAATTACACCTACGGCGCCGCTGATTTGGGCGCCCTCACCAGCGGCACAAGCTTGAGTGGCTTCCACACGGCTTCCGCAACCACAACCACTTGGACTTCACCAGCTGGAAACGGCAGCACCTATTCGCTCAGTTCCAACAACTGGACCACTGGCGATTATTACCAAGTCAGCATGGCAACAACTGGCTACTCCGACATTTCCGTAAGCTGGGATCAGACGCGAAGCGGTACTGGGCCTTCTGCATTCAGTCTAACCATGAGCACCGATGGCGGCGCAAACTTTACAACCCTGCTCGCAAGTTATACCGTTGTTCAGGCTGGATTGGCTGGCACTGGTACCACATCTTGGAACACTATCACTAATCAAACAGGCTTTACCACTACAACGATTGTAGGAATTTCTGCCGCGAACCAAGGTAATGTCTTGTTTCGATTCAGCAGCCTTTCAACCACCGCAGCAGCTGGAACAGGTCGCGTTGACAACATCAGCGTCACTGGAGCACTCGTTGCAGTTCCAGCACCTGGCGCTGTTGCCTTGATCGGCTTAGCTGGTTTGGTTGCCCGTCGTCGACGCTAAAAATAGTTTGACAATATTCGCTTACTGATATGACCTAATGACAACGCCGCCTTCAACGGGCGGCGTTGTTGTTTTTACGCCACGGTATCGGCTACCTTCTTTGGCATGTCCATAACCGCGATTGCTTTCACCTTTGTCAGCATGGGCGCCTTTGCGTTTTTAATGTGGACACTGGTGCAAAATCAGGAAAAGAACGATCCAAAGTTTGAGGAGAAATTGGCCGCCGATGACCGCCGCGCCAAGGCGAATATACAGGCGGCCGGGATGGAATCCGCGCAAACAATTGGGCAAGTCGGGAAAGCGTTTAAGCAAGTTCAGGAGCAATCGACGCAAGAACCACCAAAGAATGCGCCCTAACGTTTGCGACCAGTTAAACGGCTCTTAAGGCGCTCACGCCAAGATCGCCGCGTTGCCATCACGCAAAGTAAGCCGCTTCATGCGCATTTGACGCATTTCCGCCTGCAAACTGCGACCAGGACACGCGGTGTGCGCGGTGGCCCATTCCTGATGCGTCTTCACGCGCGAAACGGATACACCGTACTTGTTCATCATCACATTCAGCAACTTTTCTAACGCCGCAACTTGCTCGGCGCTTGGGCTTTGCTCGTCAAAATTACCAAGGCAACAAATACCTAAATTGCCTTCATTGCACTCTTTCACATGAGCGCCTTGGTATTTCATGTCGCGGCCTTCCCAAACACGGCCGCCACGGTCAACTACGAAGTGATAGCCAATGTCGCCCCAACCCTTGCCGCGGTGACCCGTACGAATAAGTTCCACACGAGCCGCACTTGATCGTTCATCCTTGGCAAGAAACGGACTCATTCCGTCGTGATGCACGGTGATGTATTTCACAGGAAGCATGGGATTAAGAAGCGGAACGGACGGGCAGCCAGAACTTGGGCACCAACTTTCACGGTCAATGACAAAAGCCAAATCTTTGGATTTAGGGGATTTTGCGACGGCAATTGCGGGCTTGGGCTTGTTGGTTGTTGGCGCGGAATCTTTCAGATCGGGCCACACAGGATCGGGCATGCGCGCGGACTTGTTGTTGGAAACACAACCCGCGGCAAAGAGCAGAGCAAGCGAAAGAAAGCCGCGGCGATTTTTGATCGCTGCTTCAGGCGCGCAAACTTGCTCGTTGTTGCGAGCGATATTTGCGGGCGTGGAATTGTCGGCGTGGTCGCTCATGTCGAATGTGCTTGCTTTCAATCGGTTCAATGTAAATAAACGCAATAGACTTTACGCAACAAATTTAGATTCATGAAAGCCGAGTGGAAATTTTAGGCGAAATGACGGCAAAATAGAGTGCGTTATTGGCATTTTTTGGGGATTAGTTTGCGGTTGTTTCAATGGAATTATTTGCACCCGCGCGCAAGATTTTGCGGACATTTTTTCAAGAAAAAAGACCGCTTGCGCACAAGAAAAACAGCCGATTTTTTCACCTTTGATTGGCGTTTAGCGTAGAATGAAACATCACAAAAAAGCCCGCGTAGCGAACGAAGTTTTTCGTCCCGCGCGTCTAGCGCTTTATGTGAAAATGAAAGCCTTTTTCATCGTGCCAAGTATGACCAAACAAGACAAGACACCAACAATTTCAGACGCCGCCAACGGTTCCTACAACTCCGATTCCATTCAAGTGCTTGAGGGGCTTGACGCTATTCGCAAGCGCCCGGGCATGTATGTGGGCGGCACGGGCTTGGAAGGCCTGCACCATTTGGTGTACGAGTGCGTGGACAATGCAATCGATGAGGCCATGGCTGGCTACGCAAGCCACGTCACCGTACTGCTGAGCGTGGATGGTAGTTGCACTGTTGGCGATGACGGCCGCGGTATGCCCGTCGACCCGATGAAACATGAAAATCCCACAATCAATGGTCGCCCCGCGGTGGAAGTTATTTTAACGGAGGTACATGCGGGCGGAAAGTTTGACAGCGGCGCGTACAAAGTTTCCGGCGGCTTGCACGGCGTAGGCGTGAAGTGCGTGAACGCATTGAGCGAGTGGACGGAAGTTGAAGTCTCCAAAGACATTGGTCTTTACAAAATTACTTTCGCGCGCGGTGAATTGGCGGAGCCGCTGCATTTGGTAGAAAAGCGAACTAGCGGCCGCACGGGCACGCGCATTTCGTTCAAGCCAGATCCAACTATTTTTCCTGACACAACATTGCGCTACGAACTTTTGCAACATCGCCTGCGCGAGTTGGCGTTTCTAAATCCGGGCGTGCACATTCGCTTAATCGATGAGCGCGTTGACGGGCAAGGCCAACAACGCGATGAAACATTCCACGACGGCACTGGCATTGGCGGATATGTGAAGTTCATCAACACCACAAAGACCACCATGAGTTCAGTGATGGTGGTGCGCCGCGAGGACGCTGAAAGTGGAATGAGTTGCGAGTTGGCCCTGCAATACACCGACGGAATTCCCGAGATTTTGCTGGCATTCGGCAACAATATTCCAAACCGCGACGGCGGCACCCATGTCACGGCGTTTCGCAAATCGCTCACCACCGTGATCAATAATTATGGACGACGCATGGGCTTGTTCAAGGAAAAAGATTTCATTCCAACCGGCGAGGATTTGCGCGAAGGCTTGACCGCCGTGGTGAGTGTGAAGCTGCCCAATCCAACGTTCAACAATCAGACCAAGGAAAAATTGTTGAATCCAGAAGTGGAAACTTTTGTCAGCGCAGCAGTGACCGAGCAACTCGGCGCATGGCTTGAGGAGAATCCCGCCGAAGCCAAAGTGATTGTGAACCGCGCGAAGTTGGCGGCCGAGGCGCGCGAAGCTGCGCGCAAGGCGCGCGATTTGATCAAGCGCAAGGGCGCGCTTGATTCTGGCGGCATGCCGCACAAATTGTCCGATTGCTCAAGCAATGATGTAGAACGCACCGAGCTGTTCATCGTTGAAGGTGACTCCGCCGGTGGAAGCGCCAAGGGTGGGCGCGATCACGTGTTGCAGGCCATTCTTCCGCTGCGTGGAAAGTTGCTCAATGTGGAGAAGGCGCGCTTGGATAAGGTGCTGGGCTTTGAGGAAATTCGCACGCTGATTCAAGCGCTGCAATGCGGTATTCGTGAGGATTTTGACGCGTCTAAAATTCGCTACGGGCGCATCATCATCATGACGGACGCCGATGTGGACGGAAGCCATATTCGCACACTTTTGCTCACATTCTTCTTCAGGCAAATACCGGAGTTGGTGCGCCTAGGAAGAATTTACATCGCGCAGCCGCCGCTGTATCAAGTGGCGCGCGGCAAGAGCATTGAATATGTGTTGAACGACCACCGCATGAATGAAGTGCTTGTGAGTTTGGCTATGCGCAGCAATGCGGCGCTGATTATTCGCGACAGCAAAGGTAAGGAAACAAGCCGCATTGACGGCGACGCGCTGCGTCGCGTGATCCGCGAGTTGACGCGCCTGGAAGAATTGTGCTTGGTCAGTCAGTATCGCGGTCTGCAATTTTCGCGCCTGCTTGAGACGCGCGCCAAAGATCCCGAAGGCAAGAATCGTTTGCCAAGTTTCATTCTTGCGTGGCGCGGTCACGACGCGTTGTTTCATCGCGAGGCTGACGCCATGGCGGAGTTGGCCAAACAACAACTCAAATTGATTGAAGTTGGCGCAAGCACCGAAGGCGAGGACTTGGCGAAGTTGGCCACGTTGCGTCCGTTGCATGAGAACCGCGAGATTGACAAGATCTTTGAGTCGCTGGAAAAGTCCGGCATGGTGATGGACCACTGGACGTTGGTTCAAGAAGAAGGCGTGACCGGCGAGCGCTTACCCACGCGCTACGGCTGGCTTGTGCAGAACGAAAAATCAAAGGAAACAGAAATGGTTGAAGTGCCAAATATCCCTTCAATCCTGCAGAAATTGCATGAAGTTGGCCGCCGCGGCATTGAGGTGAAACGCTTCAAAGGACTGGGCGAAATGGAGGCTATTCAACTGTGGGACACCACCATGGATCCCGCGCGGCGCACTCTGCTGAAGGTGACATGGGATCAGGCCAGCAATGCCGACAATCTTTTCTCCATTCTCATGGGCGAAGATGTTGAGCAGCGACGCAACTACATTGAGAAGCACGCGCTTGAAGTGAAGAACTTGGATATTTAAGAACGTTCTTTGAGCACGCGCTTGAAGTGAAGAACTTGGATATTGGAACGCGCTAGTTTTTGTAAATTAAAATTTTCAGCCGCATGCCACGCGCTCAAGCTTCACAAAACACGCGGATCAATCACGTCGGCTTCGTCAAAACCTTTGGCGCGCAATCGGCATGAATCGCACAAGCCACATGGCTTTGCATTCACGCCAGGGTCGTAGCAACTTGTTGTCAGCGCAAAGTCCACGCCAAGTTTTTTTCCCAGCAAAACAATTTGCGCCTTGCTCATGCGCAGCAATGGCGCGTGCACTTTAAACCACGCCTGTCCCGCCGCGGCGGCTTGCACGCCATCACGCGTGGCCACATTGGCAAGGCGCTCAAAGGCGTCGATGAAATCCGGTCGACAATCTGGATAACCTGAATAATCCAAAGCATTGGCGCCGAAAGCGATATGGCGCGCGCCCACCGATTCGGCGTAACCCAACGCCACGGAAAGGAAAATTGTATTGCGCGCCGGCACATAAGTCACTGGAATATCGACACCCGCAAGGTCGCGATCCTTTGGAACGGCAATGTCGGCAGTGAGCGCGCTTCCACCAAGGGTGCGCAAATCAACCGTGACTTGACGGTGCTCACTTGCGCCAAGAGCGCGCGAAACACGCTGGGCAAATTCCAATTCCACCCGGTGGCGCTGGCCGTAATCAATGGCAAGCGTGCAGCAGTGAAATCCCTCCGCATGCAGGGCCGCAAGCGTGACGGCGCTATCAAGACCGCCGGAAAGCAGCACGATTGCCTTGCGATTGTCAGGAAGTTTTTGTGTGCCGATGCGCATAAGCGAATCAGTATAACTTTCAACTTCATGCCCAAACTGGCCTCACATATTTTATGCGATCGTTGCAAATATGATTTGCACGGGCGTGATCTTTTTGATGTGTGCCCCGAATGCGGACTCGCTGTGGCCACGACGCTGGCGGTCAATTCAGATTTAAAAATTCGCGCATTGGTGGCGCTGCAACGGCCCGCGCGCGTTGCGACATTCCTGGTGGCAATCCCATTGGCGTGCATGCTTGCCGCGGTTTTGCAATCAGCGGGACCAATGATTGCGTTCATTGATTCTTTGTCAGGTCAAACCAGTCGCATTGCGCAACAAATTCGCTTTTTTGGCTGGGCGGCCTCGTGCGTATTGATTGCTTTGGCGTGCGTGTTTGCTTTGATTGGATTGTTCGCACATGAAGTTGCCCTGCGTGCGGAAATGCGCAAGTGGCGCGGGTGGCTCAATGGCGGCTTGTTGTTGTGGGTGGCAACACTGATCGTGATCATGGTGGGCGCCTTGAAATTGCAGCAACAAGAATGGGTGATGGATTGGCTCAAGATGTCCTCCCCAGCGCTGCAACTTCCAGCGTTTGCGATGGTATTGATCAGCTATCGAAGATTGTTGTTGGTGTGCGGCCGCCGCTCGCAAGCGTTTCGCGAAGCTGGATCCGCGCGGCAAAATATAAATTTACTGATTTATACTTTGGGTTTGGTCGCGCTTGGCGCGTTCGCATCCCCCATTCTTCTTCACAAATTGGGATGGGAAGTTGCCGCCATGGTGTCCGACAGTCTGGTTGCCGTAGAAAGCGCCGTGCTTATTTTTGGACTGGCTTATTTAGTCGCCAATGCATGGTGGATCGCCAGAAGTTTGCTGTTACCGCCCATGAAATTTGAAGTGTGAATTTTAGATTTGCGCCAGGCGCGAGCCCGGAATGAAGCGCTTGACCCATGCTGCTAGGGCCTTGCGATTTGAAACTGCACGGACTTGTGCCAACCTTGGTTCAATACCTGCGTTTTGGTGCTGTCAGGTTGGCAGACCGACTTGAATAAGTGCGGCAATGGAACCAATTCAAATTTTGTGACCGGATCATTTACGGTCTTTTAGCGGTAATTTGTGACCTAAACATGGCGAGAATTTCGCTGATTTAACGACTTAAACTCATATTTTGCAAATACTTATGTATTGAATTGGCGCCATTTACGCTAGAGCAGCCTATCCGATGTGCTTTGGCATCCCATTTGTATCTACACAAAGGCTCCCTCATTTTGAGGATTTCGAGCGTCAAGACACTTCACCAACTTTCCAACACTCTCACGGAGAAAAAATCCAATGTCCGTCAAGCAACTCTCCTTCGATATTGAAGCCCGCAAATCACTTTTGGCTGGCGTAGAAAAACTAGCCGCCGCCGTGAAGAGCACGCTTGGTCCACGCGGACGCAACGCGGTGCTGGATAAAAGTTGGGGCGGTCCAACTGTGACCAAGGACGGCGTGAGCGTTGCCGAAGAAATTGAACTTTCAAACAAGGCTGAAAACATGGGCGCCAAGCTTGTGAAGGAAGCCGCGAGCAAGACTAGTGATGACGCCGGCGACGGAACAACCACCGCCACCGTTCTTGCTGAAGCCATTTTCCGAAGCGGTCTGAAATTTATCGCAAGCGGCGCCGAAGCTAACGCGTTGGTGCGCGGCATTCGCAAGGCAGTTGCAGTTGTTACAAAGAACATTGAGTCGCTGGCCAAGCCAGTGGCAAGCGTGAACGGTGGCATTGCCGCCGTCGCCAGTATTTCCGCCAACAACGACGAGGAAGTTGGCGCCATGATGGCCAAGGCTTTCGAGAAAGTTGGCAAGGACGGCGTGATCACGGTTGAAGAAGGCAAGGGCCTTGAAACAATCGTTGATGTGGTTGAAGGAATGCAATTTGATCGCGGCTACCTCAGCGCGAACTTCATCACAGACACCGACGAGATGACGGTTGAATTCAGCAAAGCGCTGGTTCTGATTTACGAGGACAAGATTGATTCCATCACAAAACTAGTGCCTTTCCTTGAGAAAGTGATGGATGTGAAGAAGCCGTTGCTGATTATCGCGGAGGATGTTTCCGGCGAGGCGCTGAGCACGCTTGTCATTAATAAGATGCGCGGCGTGTTGAATGTGTGCGCCGTGAAGGCTCCTGGCTACGGTGATCGCCGCAAGGCCATGCTTGAAGATCTGGCCATTCTGACTGGTGGTCAAGCCATCATGAAGGATCTTGGAATTGATTTGGACAAGATCACCATCGCGCAACTTGGTCAAGTGAAGAAAATCACCGTTGACGCCGACAACACGACAATTGTTGAAGGCGCCGGCAGCACCAAGAGCATCAAGGATCGTTGCGAACAAATTCGCGGCGAGATGGACAAGACTGATAGCGACTACGACCGCGAGAAGTTGCAAGAGCGTTTGGCCAAACTCGCCGGCGGCGTTGCGCAAATTAAAATTGGCGCGAGCAGCGAAACGGAACTGAAAGAAAAGAAGAGCCGTGTTGAAGACGCGCTTCACGCGACGCGCGCGGCCGTGGCCGAAGGCGTGGTCGCTGGCGGCGGCGTGAGTTTTGTGCGCAGCATTGCGGCCGTTAAAAAGGCGCGTGCCACTGTTGAAGGCGATGAGGCCTTTGGCTTTGATGTGATCGCCGAAGCGCTTGCTGTTCCACTGCGCGTTATCGCTGAAAATGCCGGTGAAAAGGGCACCGTTGTGGTGTCCAAAGTTGCGGCCATGACTGGCAACAATGGCTTCAACGCTCTCACTCGAACCTACGGCGACTTGATCAAGGACGGCGTGATCACGCCAGCCAAGGTTGATCGTTGCGCTTTGCAAAATGCGGCCAGCGTGGCTGGTCTTCTGTTGAGCGCTGATTGCGTTATCACCGAGGCTCCAAAAGCCAAGGACGCGCCAGCGGCCCATGATCATTCACACGCCCACTAAATTATTTTCATTCATCCAACCTACAAAAACTTTTACGGAGAAAACACCATGTCAAACATTCGTCCTCTTGAAGATCGCATTCTTGTGAAGCCACTCGACGCTGAAACCAAAACCGCATCCGGACTTTTTCTGCCCGAGAGCGCCAAGGAAAAACCAATGCAAGGCAAAGTGGTCGCCACTGGTCCAGGCAAGTTGCTGGATAACGGCACGCGCCAAACACCGCTTGTGAAAAAGGGTGACACCGTTGTGTACGGAAAATATTCAGGCACCGAAATTGAAATCAAAAACACCAAGCACCTCATTGTTCGTGAGAGTGAACTTCTAGGAATCATTGAAGGCTAAGTCGCACAATCAAAGGAAACAAAAATGAGCAATAAACAAATGAAATTCAAGGCTTTGGCGCACGCGGAACTGAAGCGTGGCGTGGATCAAATCGCGCGCGCTGTTGCGGTGACCATGGGCCCAACCGGCCGCAATGTGATCGTGCAAAAATCATTCGGCAATCCAAGCGTGACCAAAGACGGCGTCAGCGTTGCCAAGGAAGTTGAGTTGCCATGTCCTTTCGAGAACATGGGCGCAAAGCTTGTGCATCAAGTGGCAAAGAAAACCGCCGACGTCGCTGGTGATGGAACCACCGCCGCCACGGTTCTAGCGGCGGCCATCTTTAATGGTGGCTTGAAGTTCGTAGCGGGCGCGGTGAACGCCGTCGCTTTGCAACGCGGAATTAATCTTGCGGCAACAGCCGCCAGCAACGCGCTGATTGAAATGGCGCAGAAGTGCAAGGGTCGCGCCGATCTTGAGAAGATTGCGACCGTGAGCGCCAACCATGACGCGCACCTTGGCAAGTTGATCGCTGAAGCCATTGACCGAGTCGGCGCCGATGGCGTTGTCGAAGTTGAGGAAGGCAAGACCGCCGACACTACTCTTGAATATGTCGAGGGCATGAGCTTTGACAAGGGCTACCTGTCGCCATACTTCATGACGGACCCAAAGAAGGCCGAGTGCGTTCTTGAGAATCCGCAAATTCTGATCCATGAGAAAAAGATCTCAAATTTGGCTGATTTGCTTCCACTTTTGAACAAGATCGCGCAATCGGGCAAGCCCCTGCTCATCATCGCGGAAGAAGTTGAGAACGAGGCGCTCGCCGCTCTTGTGGTCAATCGCTTGCGCGGCGTGTTGCAAGTGTGCGCCGTGAAGGCCCCTGGTTTTGGTGATCGCCGCAAGGCCATGCTTGGCGACATCGCCACGCTGACTGGTGGAACATTTATCGCCGAGGATCTTGGACGCAACTTGGAAGATGTCGCGCTGAGCGAGCTTGGTACAGCCAAACGCGTTGTGATTAGCAAGGAAGAAACTGTAATCGTTCAAGGCGCCGGAAAGAAAAGTGATGTGACCGCGCGCGCCGAGCAGATCAAGTCCATGCATGACAAGAGCACCAGCGAATACGACCGTGAGAAGTTGATGGAGCGTTACGCCAAGCTCACCAGCGGCGTTGCGGTGATCAATGTTGGTGCGGCTACGGAGATCGCGCTGAAGGAAACCAAGGATCGTGTTGATGACGCCATTCACGCGACACGCGCGGCGGCCAAGGAAGGTTATGTTCCTGGCGGCGGCGTGGCGTATCTGCGCGCCATTGATGCCGTGACCAAGGCGCGCGGCAAGGCCGAA
>CAIKXA010000114.1 GCA_903831295.1 uncultured bacterium
CGTCTTGCGGCCAATCCCAGCGACGACTTGGCGCTGGGTCGAATTGCCAACACGCCCACGCGCGGTTTGGGATCGACCAGTTTCGACAAGATTGAATTGTGGGCCGCCAAAAATGGCGTCACGCTGCTTGAGGGTTTGCGTCACGCCGAAAGTTCTGGTGCCACCAAGCGCGCCGCGGGCAGCGCCATGGAGTTGGCCACGCGCATTGCGTCATGGCGTCACGCCGCAGAAAATGGATTGCCAGATGAGCTAGGCGATTTCACCGCGCGCATTCTCAAAGAGAGCGGTTTGGAGTCCTACTATTTGTTGGCCGACCGAACTGACACGGAGGCGGATGAGTCGCGCACGGAAAATCTGGCGCAGGTTGTCAGCGCGTCCGCGGACTTCGTGGTGGACAGACTCAAGCGTGAAAGTGGCGGCGACATGGATGAAGCCGTGGCGCCCATGAACACATTGCTTGACGCGTTGCGCGCGTACCTGGAGCAAGTGTCGTTGGTGGCGGACTCCGACGCGTTTGATCCAGAGCTTGGCGCCGTGACGCTGATGACGCTGCACGCTTCAAAAGGGCTTGAATTTCCCTTTGTTTGCATCATTGGCGTGGAGCAAGGAAGTTTGCCCCACGTGCGCAGCTTTGAAAGCGCCGAGGAAATGGAGGAGGAGCGACGCTTGTTGTTTGTGGGCATGACGCGCGCGGAGAAAAAACTTTTAATCACCGCGGCGGCGGTGCGAACTCAGCGCGGCACGCCCATGTCGTGCATTGAAAGTGGTTTCATACGCGAACTGCCCGACAGCGTGGAGCGCGACGACCGCGCCCGCGGGCAGCGCTGGGATGAAAATGAAATGGACGCCGATCAAGGTGAATCCACCGATGATGGCGTTGACGCGCCGACTGGTGGAAGCGGCATGAAGGCCGGCATGCGCGTGCAACATCCGCTGTTTGGTCTGGGCGTTATTGAAACATTGTCGCCGCGCGGCAGCAGCACCATGGTGCGCGTGAAGTTTCAAAAGGTGGGCGTGAAATCCCTGGTGCTTGAATTCGCGCGGCTACAAGTTGTTGGCTAACCACGTCGCCCGCAATTAATTTTTGCTTGTCCCAACCGGCGCCACCGCCGCCGATGCGCCCGTTGAAACTGGATTGCAAAGACCTGTTTGCGACATCAAAAACGACCACAAATCCACGCTTTCCCGTATGCGGCTGGCAAGTGGTTTTCCTTGGCCGTGTCCCGCCTCGCGGTCCACCCAAAGATAAATCGGCTTGGCATCTTTTTGATTGGCGCTCATGGCTTGCATGCGCGCCGTCATCTTGCGCGCGTGAAGTGGATGCACTCGGCTGTCATTTTCCCCGGCGGTGAACATGACCGCGGGATACTTGGTGTTGGCTTTCACATTTTGGTACGGCGAGTAGGCGCGCAACCACGCGAATTGTTTGGCGTCCTCGCTTGAGCCATATTCAGGAACCCAATATTTGGCCAGCAAGAATTGTTGATAGCGCAACATGTCAAGCAAGGGAACTTGGCTCACGGCTGCGGCGAACAATTCGGGTCGTTGCGTGATTGCCACGCCCGTAAGCAATCCACCGTTGCTTCCGCCTTGAATTGCAAGGTGCGATGAGTCGGTCCATTTATTTCCAATCAACCATTCGGCGCAGGCGTAGAAGTCGTCAAAAACATTTTGCTTATTGCCAAGCATGCCGGCCTCATGCCAACTCTCGCCGTACTCGCCGCCGCCGCGCAAGTTGGCCACGGCATAGATGCCGCCCGCTTCAATCCAAGGGATAATCGTGGGATTAAAGCCCGGTTCCAAACTCACGTTAAAGCCGCCATATCCGTACAAAAGTGTGGGACATGCGCCCATGGGTGAAAGACTTTTCTTGCGCACCATGAACAGCGGAACCATGGTTCCATCTTTGCTGGCCACGCGCACGCGCTCCACCATGAACTTGGAAAGGTCCACCGGAATGTTGGGCTTCCACCACACGGAAAGTGTTGGCTTTGAAAGATTTTCAATTCTATAAATAGTGCGCGGTTCGTCATAGCTGGTGTAGCTCATGTACGCGTCGGTGTGTTCCTCATCGGTGCTTATGCCAGCGCTTCCCAAACCAGGCAGCGGGATTTCACCAAGCGACTTGCCAGTGAAATCAAATCGCTCAAGCCGCGAGCACACATGCTTGGTGTAACTGCCAATCATTTCGTCCAGCGAAAAACTAACGCTCTCAAGAACCTCATCCTTGCGCTCTGGAATAATCACTTTCCAATTGGCTTGCTCCGTGTGGTTCAGGTTCACAGCCATCAAGCATGCGTTGGACGCGTTCAGAGTGGTTTGCATGAACATGATGTCGCCGCGAACTTCCACGGGCGAAAATTTGGCCGGGATGCCAACCGCCACGGGAACAATTTTCAGATCTTTTTTGCCGCTTTGCATCCAGTTTTGAAAATTCGCAACGGACAAATCGTTGGCTTGCCAACCATGGCTGTATCCCAACATCAACCACTTCCCGTCGCGGCTCAGGCCACCAAATGGCACATCACTTGGCGTGGTCTGCTTCAACAACAGTGCGTCGCTTTCAACAGGTTGTCCCAATGTGTGAAAGCGCACTTCGCGGCTGTACGGATCTTTCGCGTCGCGCAACGACGAATACAGAATGCCGTCGCCCTTGGGTGTCCATGATTCGAAATCAACCTTGCCAGTGATCACATCGGGCAACGCCACGCCAGTGGCCACGTCAATCACGCGCAGTTCGCTCATCTCGCTGCCAGACATGCTGCTGCCATAGGCCAGCAATTTTCCATCCTGAGTTGGCCGCCACCAATCAAGCGACAGCAAACCTTTTTCATTCATCTTGTTTGGATCAAGCAACACGCGCGGCGTTGCAGTTGCGGAGGCGCGCGTCATGAGCACGCCTTGATTTTGATCGCCGCTGCGCTCGCCATAGAAAATGTTCGAGCCAGCCATCACGGGCGTTCCCATTCCGGGCAATTTCATAAGCGGCTCAAGTTGCGCGGCGATTGCGGCGCGGCAGGGCAGGGCGTCAAGCGCGGCGCGTGTGCGGTCAATTTGCAATGTGGTCCAGTCACGCACAGCGGGCGAATCTTTTTCAAGCGACTCCAACCAACGGTTTTCATCGGTGAATTGCTCGCCTTGCACGGTTTCCACAACCGGCGCCATGAGGGGTGTTTGCGCTTGCTCAACTGGCGGGGCAAACGCCAGTGTGCTTAGAAATATGTGCGTGGAAATAAGTTGGCCAACGAGTTGAATTGCAATGGTTGTGAGCATGCGCCAATGATAGTGAGGTGTTGCGCGCCCGCGGGGCGAATGATTAAATCGTTTGAAAAACCGCGCAAATGTGTTGTGAAAATGCTTGCGGGGCCGCGCGCAAAATTCGGTTTAAAGTTTTAACCCGCCACGCGCATGCGAATTGTTTCAGGAAGCGTTCGCAGCGCGCTCATAATGTTGGTGTCTTGAAAAGCATCCACATCCAAAATCACATACGAAGTATTTTGGTCGCTTTGCAAATGCTCGGCGTTAATGTTCACGCCAGCCTGGGCAAGAAGCGTGTGCATTTTACTTAACACACCGGGCACATTTTGATGCACATGCAAAATGCGAACTTGTCCGCTTCGCATATTGGGAAGATCAACCTGTGGAAAATTCACGCTGGCCGCTGTGCCGCCTTGCGTCCAGAAGCGAGCTAGTTTTTCGGCCACATCCACCGCGATCGCCTCTTGCGCCTCCTCGGTGCTGCCGCCAATGTGCGGCGTAAGAATCACATTGGGCAAGCCCGCGAGAGGCGTGGTGAAACCCGCGCCATTTTCGGCGGGTTCCTCTGGAAAAACATCAACCGCCGCGCCGCCAACATGGCCACTTTTCAGGGCCGCAGCCAACGCCACAAGGTCAACCACCTTGCCGCGACTGTTGTTCACCAACATGGCGCCCGGCTTCATTTGTTTCAATTGCGCCGCGCCAATTAAACCGCGCGTGGAGGCAATGTCGGGCACATGAAGTGAAACAAAATCAGCGGTCGCCAACACCGCGTCCAGTGTTGGCAGCGATTGCGCGTTGCCCAGCGCCAACTTGCGCGCGGTGTCGAAATAAACAACGCGCATTCCCAATGATTCCGCAAGCACGCTGAGCTGGCTTCCAATGTGTCCGTATCCAATAATTCCAAGCGTGCGCCCGCGCACCTCGCGCGAATTTTTAGAACTTTTATCCCAGCGCCCAACATGCAATTGCGAACTTTTCTGAAACAGCGAGCGCGAAAGACAAATAATTTCCGCCAATGTCATTTCAGCCACGCTGCGCGTGTTTGAAAATGGCGCGTTGAAGATTGGAATTCCCAATGCCGCCGCGGAGGGGTCCACTTGGTCTGTGCCAATGCAGAAACATCCAATGGCCGTCAGCTCGGGTGAGGCGCGCAGCAATTGCGCCGAGAGTTTTGTTTTGCTGCGCACGCCAATCAGCGTGGATGTTTTGGCAAGATCCGCCAATTCCTGCGCACTAGGGCTGTGATTCATGGAGTCCACTGTGAACCCATGCTCTTGCAAAATGGTCGCCGCCACTGGGTGAACAGCCTCGAACAGCGCCACGCGTGGCTTGGTTGTTTCACTCGCGTGTTTCAATTTTTGCATCCCACCACATCGGGCAATTCGCTCATGCCCGCGGTTAAATCTTCGCAACCATTCGCGGTCACCATGACATCAGCCTCATAGTGCACGCTTAAACTTCCGTCGGCGGTATAAATTGGCCACGCGCTTCCATTGGAGCGAACTTCATTGGTGCCCAAAGAAATCATGGGCTCCACCGCAAGCAACATGCCGGGCTCGAATGTCTTCCACGCTTCATTCCACTCGCCGGGATACGTGGGCGCGGTGTTTGAAATGTAGGGTGATTCATGCAGCGAGCGACCAATGCCGTGGCCACCAAGACCGCGCACTAAATAAAATCCACTTTCTTTTTCCACGTATCCCTGCACAGCTTTGGCCCATTCAATCAACGGGCGACCCGGTCGAATGGCGGCGATACCGCGGCGCAAACTTTCGCGGCCACACTTTTGCAATCGCAAACCCATTTCGGTGGCGGAGCCAATGGAGTAGGTCCACGCGGCGTCGCCAATAAATCCGCGGTGCTTCACGCCAATATCTAGCGCCAACAAATCGCCTTCTTTCAGCGGTTCCACAACGGAATCGTGCTCGCCGTGGACCACCATGTCATTCAAGCTTAGACATGTGTGGCTTTTAAATGGCGGATGCCCGCGCACTTTGTAGCCCTTGAAAGCGCTTTCGCATTTCAACTCTTTGAACACTTCCACGCAAAATGAATCCACCTCCGCAAGGGTCAAGCCAACTCGCAGCCACTGCGCAAGTCGTCGATGGGTTTCAACCACACATTGCGCCGCTGCGCGCGCGTCAGAAATATCTCGTGGAGAAGTTGCGACCATGAAGCGCAAGATAGTAACGCCCGCGCACATACAAGCGAACCGCAAATAAAAAGCCCCCAAGGTTTGAAGCTTAGGGGCTGGGAATTTACCGCCGCGTGCGTTTTACACGGCGATGTAAGCGATTTTTATTTCAAGTGAAGTGACGAAGTGAATTAGTTGCGTCGACGGCGGCTACCTACAAGACCAGCAAGACCGATCAAAGCTGCAGCGCCCGGAGCGGGGATGGATGCGCCATTCGCGACCAAGTTCGTGATCGTCAGCGATCCAGAGGCGTTGGAGCCGGAGCGGACGAACTCGATGGTCAAGGGGCCCATTGCCTCCTGGTTCATGGTAATTCCGCCGAAGTCCGCAAGGGTGAACGACATC
>CAIKXA010000115.1 GCA_903831295.1 uncultured bacterium
AGCAAGTTAGCTGGTGAAACCGCCATCAGAAATTCCGGTTGCAACCATTTCATACTGCGTACAAGTTGGGTGTACGCCGCGCGCGGCCAGAACTTTGTACGCACCATCTTGCGCCTGGCCGCGGAGCGTGATTCGCTTAGCGTTATCAATGATCAGATTGGCGCGCCCACATTTGCTGGATTTCTGGCGCATTCCACAGCAAAAATGATCAACTTTGATAAAGCGAACGCCACCACGCGCGCCAAGCATTTGGGCACATACCACGTCACCGCGGACGGTGAAGCAAGTTGGCACAACTTGGCCAGTTACGCGGTGCAGTGTGCGTTTGATTGCGGCGCCACGCTTAAAGTTACACCCGCGCGCATTGCCGCCATACCTACCTCACAGTATCCGTTGCCCGCGCCTCGACCGAGCAATTCCAGAATGTGCGTGGACAAATTCGAAGGTACCTTTGGCATTGCGTGCCCCGATTGGCGCACGGATTGTCGAAACGTTGTAACAGAACTTATTCACGGAGCAACGACATGAGTGACCGTATCAGTCGCAAGGGCATTATTTTGGCTGGCGGCACCGGCTCGCGGCTGCATCCAGCCACGCTTGCCATGTCCAAGCAGTTGCTACCCGTATTTGATAAGCCCATGATTTATTATCCACTTAGCACACTGATGCTGGCTGGCATTCGCGACATACTTATTATTTCCACGCCGCAAGACACTCCGCGCTTTGAGCAGCTACTTGGTAATGGCACGCAATGGGGATTGAACATCTCATATGCCGTGCAGCCATCCCCCGATGGCCTTGCGCAGGCTTTCATTATCGGCGAGAAGTTCATTGATGGTTACCCATGCGCGTTGGTGCTCGGCGACAACATCTTCTACGGGCACGACTTTCCAAAACTTCTAGAGAATGCCGTAACGCGCACTGCTGGCGCGACTGTGTTCGCCTACCACGTGCGAGACCCCGAAAGTTTCGGCGTGGTGGAATTCAATACCGCTGGTAAAGCCATAAGCCTAGAAGAAAAACCATCACACCCAAAGTCAAATTACGCCGTCACGGGACTGTATTTCTACGACGAGCATGTCGTGAGCCTGGTAAAGTCGCTCAAGCCATCAAAGCGGGGTGAGTTAGAGATTACTGACCTAAATCGCCTCTATCTCGAACGCGACGCGCTGGGCGTAGAGATCATGGGTCGTGGCTTTGCGTGGCTTGACACGGGAACACACGAATCGCTACTAGAAGCCGGGCACTTTATTGCCACACTAGAGCACCGACAGGGTTTAAAGATTGCCTGTCCCGAAGAGATTGCATTTACCAAAAAATGGATTGATCAAGCGCAACTAGAGAAGCTTGCCGCGCCTATGGTCAAAAATAGTTACGGCCGTTACTTGATGCAAGTGTTGAAAGAATTTGCACACTAATGCAGGTCAAGCAACTGGCTATTCCTGATGTGATCTGCTTCACGCCCAATGTCTTCGGCGACGATCGTGGTTTCTTCTACGAAAGTTTCAATCAGCGTGCATTTGAACAAGCTCTGGGTAAACCTCCGCCCCAGTTTGTCCAGGACAACCACTCGCGATCCGTCAAGGGCGTATTGCGCGGATTGCATTACCAAATTCAACATTCACAAGGAAAGTTAGTACGCGTAACGCAAGGGGAGGTGTTTGATGTTGCGGTTGATATTCGAAAATCGTCCCCCACATTTGGAAAGTGGGTTGGAGAAACACTTAGCGCGCAGAACAACAAGCAAGTTTGGGTACCGCCAGGCTTTGCGCATGGGTTCTTGGTTCTCAGCGATACAGCGGAATTTCTCTACAAAGCCACTGATTTCTGGGCGCCCCAGTTCGAACGCTGCATTGCATGGGACGACCCCGCCATTGGAATTCAGTGGCCTCTGACTGGCATGACTCCCGCGCTGTCCGGCAAAGATGCGCAAGGTAAGGCACTTGCGCACGCGGACCTTTACGAGTAATCGCCTTCACAGCATAAGTGCATCAATCTGCCAACACTCGATAGCTAAGTCCAAGTGATGGAATGTTGCCGTTGCGCTACATGGACTTTACAAACCCCCTACTCGGGTGACCACTAAACCAAACGCACGAATCGCGCCGGTACGCCCGCCACCAATGTTTTGTCAGCTACGTCCTTTGTGACAACTGCACCCGATGCAACGACGGCTCCACAGCCAATAGACACACCGGGCAATATGCTCGCGCCAGCGCCAATCATTGCCTTGCTATGAATCGCAGGTCCAACAACACAAGCGTTGTCATAGCCCAGTCTCCCCAAATTGTTGTCATTTGTTGTGGAAACATGGATACTAACAAACACATCATCACCAACGGTCATGTTTCCCGTGAGATGCGTTAGATCCATAATCTTCGTTCGGTTACCAATGCGTACGTTATAATTTAGCGTAACGCACCTACCGATTAAGCACGCATTGCCGATCCGACCACATTCGCGAATAGAAGCGCCATCCCCTATCAGGCAGTCTGTTCCAATTACTACATCTTGAAAAATAACCGCGTTGGGCCCAATGGAACAGCCGCTGCCAATGGCGACTTGTTTGTCACAACTCGAGACTCGGCTAACAGCACCAGCACCTTTGGGCTCCTTCCCAAGAACGACCCCCGAAAAAATCTCTACGTCGTCTCCTATGACG
>CAIKXA010000116.1 GCA_903831295.1 uncultured bacterium
CCAAAGTGAAGGTATCGGTCCCTGGAAAACGGACCACAGTGACACCGAAGTCATTGTGCACGGTTACCTGCGCTGGGGTATTGATTGCATCGAGCGATTTCGGGGAATGTTTGCCATTGCTATTTGGGACACGCGTTCGAGGGAGCTTTGGCTTGTCCGTGATCGCAGGGGCGTGAAACCACTCTATTGGTCGGCGCATAACGGGCGCATTACATTTGCAAGTGAGATCAAGGCGCTTCTCGCGGATCCGGCACAGCAGAGGGCCATAGATCACACCGCGCTCTATCACTACCTGTCATTTCTCACCACGCCAGCGCCCCAGACACTGTTTCGAGGTATCCGCAAGTTGCCTGCTGGCGGCTTGCTAAAGGTCT
This sequence comes from uncultured bacterium, assembly GCA_903831295.1. Taxonomy (GTDB): domain Bacteria; phylum Planctomycetota; class Phycisphaerae; order Phycisphaerales; family SM1A02; genus SYAC01. The sequence continues at coordinate 375 of CAIKXA010000116.1, forward strand.
CTCGAGATGGATCTATAACAGAGCGGCTCTGGTATGACCTTGGTGATCGGGTGCGGCCAGTGGAAGAGCGAACGGAAGCGGAAGTGTGTGAGCGACTTCTTGCCGAACTGAAGATCGCCGTTCAATTGCGTAAAGTGAGTGACGTGCCGGTAGGGGTGTTTCTGTCAGGGGGCGTTGATTCAAGCACCAACGCGGCACTTTTTTCCCAAGGCGAGACGACTGCGGTAAAGACTTTCAGTATTGGGTATGAAGGCACGGAATCCTATGTCAATGAAACGCAATTTGCCGCTGACATGGCGCGGCGTGTCGGTTCTGAACACCACGAACGCATCTTGAGCATTGACGACCTCATAGACTTTATTCCGCGCATGATTGAGTTGCAGGATGAACCAATTGCCGACCCAGTATGCGTGCCGGTTTACTATGTGTCGAAACTTGCGCGAGACAATGGGGTTATCGTGGCGCAAGTGGGCGAAGGTAGTGATGAATTGTTTTGGGGATACAGTTCGTGGAAGACGTATCTGCAATTGGCGCGTGCGAATGATTTACCAGTGCCTCAGTCTGTGAAGCGGTTGGGCTTGGCTGCTGCACGGTTCATGGGGCGCGGTTTATCAAGCCAGTACGAGTTACTGCGAAGAGGCGCGTCCAACGAGCCGGTTTTTTGGTCAGGCGCTGAGGCGTTTAGAGAAGCAGAAAAGCAGGTGTTGCTTGGACATGATTTAAAAAAATCCTTGAAGGGACTTTCTTCATGGGACGCAATTCAGCCGTTGTACACCCGGTATCAAAATTCGAATTTGGAAAAAAGCCACATCAATTGGATGGCCTATTCAGACCTTCATCTGCGCCTACCTGAGTTGCTATTGATGCGCGTGGACAAAATGGGAATGGGCGCAAGTATCGAAGGTCGTGTTCCGTTTTTAGACCACGTCTTTGTAGAATATGCAATGGGTATTCCATCCTCTATGAAAACTAGAGGAGGCGTGTCAAAGCACATTCTTAAGCGTGCCGTTCGAGGGCTGATACCGGATGAAATCATTGATCGCCCGAAGCAGGGATTCGGTGCGCCGGTTCACGAGTGGTTTAGTCAGCGCCTTGGTCCAGTGATGCGCAAGTCAATCACGCGCTTTGTACGTGAGACGGAGTTGCTTGATGCGCGCGCAGTAAATGCGGTGCTTGATGCCGGGCGCGGCACTGAGGCTTGGTATCTGTATAACCTTGCGGCGTGGTGGGAGCGTTATATTGCTTAAGATTCGCTCATACAAGTTGCCATGGCGAGAGTATGGAGTTAGTCATGCTTAGGCAATTTCGTGGCTATGGGCTGAGAGCATCGATTGGAGTTTCCGCGGCGCGCGCTGTGGGCGTTGTCATAGGCTTGCTGACCTCAGTGCTGCTTGCGCGGGGACTTGGAGAAGTCGCTCGCGGCGAATTTGCAGTGATTAGTGCATGGTCTAGTGTGATTATGCAGTTTGCCATTCTGGGTTTGTCATCATCTTTGCCTTATTTTGTGGCCCTACATCCCGAGTGGGCGAAAGACTTGCTTCGGCGGTCTGTCCGCATCACCATGAGTGCGTGGGTGGTTGTAAGTGGATTGCTTGTGATTGGCGGGATCATTGGTGTAGGAACTACTTTAAAGCAGATGGGACCGGCAGGCATGCTGGCCATACTTGCCGTGTCGTTAGCCACCATGCTGCTGCTCTTGACTCAATCGGCGGCTCTTGGTTTGGCTAAAGTATCCCTCTTCTCTTGGAGTGACGTGGCTGCGAGGGTGCTTACGGGGATGCTGCTGCTAGCGCTCTTCGCGTTTGGCATTCAGTCGGCCGTATTGGCCGGCTGGGCGATGGCGTTGGCAACCATCATTACTGTGGTAGGAGTTCGTGCGTTCATCGGCGGGTCAACTGGGGCTCGGGGTGCGCAGTTACCGATTTCTGCAGTTACAGAACTACGCTATGGATTTCGTGCGTGGGTGGCTTGTTCGTTGGCGGCATTAGTAACACGAGTTGTAGTCATTGCATTGGCATCCGGTGGTGACAGTACAACGGTTGCCAACTTCGCCGTTGCCCTCAGTGTGGCAGAAACTTTAGCAGCGGTTGCTAGCTCTATATCCCAGTCGCGGATTGCATTCATGACACAAGCAGTCAAGTCTGGCGAAGGTGTTCGTGGTGAGGTCCTTCGTACTTGCGCTTTGATTGGCTCAATCACGTTGGCAACGGCCGCATGTGTTTATTTCACTGCGCCCTTTGTTATGCCTTACGTGTATGGGGTTAGTTATTCTCAATCCTC
>CAIKXA010000117.1 GCA_903831295.1 uncultured bacterium
GTTAATTGTTGTCAGCGGTTTGTTTGACTACGACGTTCTTATCGATGGCGGCGTGAATGATTTACCGCTGCAAGTGTTGCTGCCAACGTTGGCGGCTACGGCGCACTATCACAAACGGTTGCCCGCCGATTTGCAGGCGTTGCCGCAGAGTGAAGTGATTCAACAGGCGCGCGCATTTGCATTTGGCGAATATGCGCGGGGTTTACTGCTTGATCATGAATTGCCAAAGGCGGAGCGCGCCGCGCTTGCAGTAAAAGTTGCGCGCTTCACGGGCTTGCCCGCGCAGTTAATTGAAGACCACAACTTGCGCGTGGATGCCGGATTATTCCGCGAAATGTTGCTGCGCGATCAAGGCTTGGTGCTTGGCGCATACGACGCGCGCGTCACTGGCCGCGACGGCGATCGCTCATCGCAGCGTCCGCAGTACGACCCGTTCATGGCGGTGGTTGGCAGCGTCGCTGCGGCTGGAATGAATTCATACATCCGCGAGGAGTTGAAGTACGAAGCTGACACGCCGTACGAAGCGCTCGCTTCAATTGGTGGATGGAATCACGGCGGCGGAAATCACTACACATCGGTCACCGACGATGTTGCGCGCGCCATGATTGGCAATCCGCATTTGCAATTGTTGTGCCTGGTTGGTTGGCGCGACACGGTCACGCCGCCCGACAACATGTTTCACAGTTTGCGCCACCTTCGTATTCCAGAAGAGTTGCGCAAGAACATTCATGTCGCCGAATATGAAGCTGGCCACATGATGTACACCAACGAACCGGATTTGAAGAAGATGCACGCCGACATCATTGCGTTCATCGCGGACGCGATTAAGAAGTAGGGCGTTTGGAAAATGTCATGGGCGCGCGGGCTTGTAAATCGCCGCGCGTTTACAGTCAGCGAACGTCCATCACTTGCCCATCATTTTTGGAATAAACACATTCTTGATCATGGGCACAAATTCGCCTCGCATTTTTGGTAAGAAGTTCGCGGCGCACACGAAGCGCAGCGATCCCAAGAAGTAGCGGTTCTCATGAAAGAACGCGCGCTCCTGCTCGCTTTTGTCGGCGAAGAAATGTTCGTGAAATTTGCTCCACAATTCCAAGCCTTGCGCCACGGGCAATTTGGTCGCGCGCATGCTCAGCCCAAGTTCTTCAACGCCGTAAATGGCGAACACTAGGCCGACATCAAATAAATAACTGCCAATCGACAAATCACCCATGTCAATAATCACGGGCTCGCCATTCTGAATCATGATGTTGCTGCTGTGCAGGTCAAAGTGAACGCATGTGTCGCAATCAGGAATCGATTCCAACTTCTGCATCAGAAAGTCAACTTCTTCAGGGGATAAAAAATCATCCATTTTCCGGATGTAGCCGCGAAAAGATTCCTTCATGTTGGGCAGGATCGCTGGATCGCCCTTGGCAACGTGCAAGGTTTTAGCCAGATCACTTAGTGTCTTGGCGTGCTTGTCCACATTGGCAAAATCTTTTTTAATCACGTGGCTAAAAAGTTCGGCGTTAAGCATTTCAAACACAATGCCCGTTCGAGTTCCGCAGGAAACCACGTCGTACGAAATAGCCGTTGGAATTCCCATCACAAACGCCGCCTTCGCATATTGCTTTTCATTTTCAGCAACAATCGGCTCCACGCCTTCGCGATACAACTTCACCACCGTTTCCTGGTCCAGTTGAAAACATTCGCCGCACACTCCCTCGGAAATCATTTGCAGACCTTCGATGGAAATTTCTCGCATCTTTTGTTTTATAGAGAGAATTTTGGAAAGACCAGTTAAATCAAATATGCCGCACACTTCGCGCGACACATTGATTAATTCCAACTTGCGATTGCCGGTGGACATTTGCTTGTAGGCGCGCAGCAACACCCGAAGGCCGGCGCTGGAAATGTGCGGGCAATTTGCCAGATCCAGGACAAGGCGTTCGATTCCCTCCAGCTTTAATTCATTATCCAAGTTTGTGGCAGTGTTGATGTCGAGAGCGCCAGAGATGGCGATCACAAGTTCGCTGCCAGTTTTTGTAGGGGTGATGTTCATGATGAGGTCTGGATGTTATTCAAAGCCCCACATGTGCGAAAAGACTCGCGCGCCGTGGCGGCAGGGGCGCTGAATGCAATCAAATCGCCTTTGCGCCATAAAATAAATAAATCCCAACTTTTATAGCGGGATTTCAGCGCTGGCTTGTTACAGTGAAAATCTAATTCTTTCACTTTCCTCCCTTTGGAATACCCATGATGTCCACATCGCCCCTGAAATTGTCCGCGTTCACTGTTTCGCTTTCCGCACTGGCGGTTGCCACAAGCGCGCGCGCGGACTTCTATCAATACTCAATCTCATTTAGCGGTGGCACGGGGTTCAGCGCGACTGGCGTAATGCAAACCAAAGCAGACGCGCCATCTTCCTTCTTGGAAGTGCATCCAACACCGACCGTGATTCCATTTGCCACCACCTACATTCAATCGCTCAGCATGAATGTGTTTCAAGCATCGGCATTGGTCGGCGCGAACAATGTTGTCAGTGACGGTGTTTCAACAAATCGATGGTTGTACTTTGAATTTAGCTCCGCGATCACTCCCACTTTTATAAATGTGGACATGAACACAAAGCAATCTCTAACCGATCCGTATTACTTCATCACCGACGGAATTTCGCCAGATGGAATAACGGTTCCCTATGGTTCAACCACATTTAATTTATTTCGTTACGACATCGCGTTGTCGCAGGCCACATTCATTGGTTCAGCCAATGAATTCACGGTCACGCAAGTACCCAGCTCAGGCGCGCTTGGTTTGATCGCGCTGTGCGGCGGCCTTGCGCGCGGTCGCCGCCGAAATTAATCCCCACCTTGCCAACCGCGATTTTGTTTTTTCTGACCTTCGCGATGCTTTGAATCAAGACGCCGCTCCTTGCTGGAACGCGACGGCTTGGTCTTGCGCCGCACGCGCGGCTGAATTTCCGCCTGCTTCACAATGGCGCGCAAGTGATCCAAACATTCCTCGCGATTGGCCGCTTGGCTTCGATGTTGATGAGACGAAAAGCTAGCCATGCCTTTAGCGGACCGATGCCCCATGAGTACATCAAGTCGTTGGCGCGCGAACGGATTCAATCCATAAATTAAATTTGTGTCCACGCGCAACAGCGCCTTGGTGGCCGTCTTGTTCACATGTTGACCGCCTGGCCCCGGGCTGCATGAAAAACTCCACACAAGCGAGTCGGGGTGCACCCACGCGCGCCGACCCAACACAATTGCGTTGGGTGATTGCTCCGGGTCTGGTGCGCGCGGCGTGTCCATGGCATAACGATACCCTTTCGTGATGCAACCCATTGCTCAACGCGCGTCTCTTGCCTGTATTCAAGTTATGACGATTGGATGTGTCATTTGTTTGGGTTCGAAGGTGTTTGGGCAAAACGACAATCCACAATCCGTTGTAAATGCTTCAGCCGCTCCCGCGCCGCAAGCTATCGCGCCCGCAAATTCCTTTTTGCAATTTGAAGGCGCGCCAATTGAATTGCAACTCAATACCGCACTGTGGCTGCCACGATTGCGCGGCAACGTGACTTACGGCGGAGCGAGCGCGCCCAACTTGGACTTAAGCACTGATTTAAGTTTGGACGCAATGGAGCCAAGCTTTTATGGCGACATCAACGCCACTTGGAAAAACTGGACGCTGCGTGTCACGGGCACAAGTTTCAAATCAACTGGTTCCATCGGCGCAACAAGCAATGGCGTGTTCGGCTCCACTGCGTTTGCGGCGGGACAAAATCTCAACAGCAGTTTTTCCTACTGGACCGTGGGCGTTGAAGCTGAAAGTTGGTTGTGGCGCCCGTTCTCAAAGCAGGAATTTCCGTGGCTTACCGCCGTTGCCAATGAATCGCTTCCAGTTGACTTGCGAATCTTTGGGCAAGTTGGCGCGCGCGCGTTTGCCATTGATCAATCCCTCACCAACGCCGCGACTGGTTCAAGCAGTTCCTTTAATGAAACATTCGGCACGGCGTATGCGGGCGGCGGATTCAAAATTCTCTTTGACACACGCGAGGTACTTGGATTTATAAAGCGCTTTGATGTTGATGTTGGTATTGAGGCCGGACCCGTGTGGCCAGGCGACGGCGGATTGTTCATGCAGATCAACGCCACGGGAACCGCGTGGCTGAACAATAATGTGGGCGTGTACTTTGGCTACGAAAATTTGCGGCAGAATGTGAACACAAATGACTACGAATTGAACTCATACATTGGCGGTTTGATCATGGGGCTTTCAGTTAAGTTTTAATCAAGTCACAACATGCAACGCCAACGAGCACGCCAATGAAAAAGAAAGCCGCCGCGAAACATCAATCAAAATTGCGCGACGCGAATTCCGCCAAGGCCGGCAATAAATCCGACGATCAATCCAGCGCCAAACCGCAAGACAAAACGCACGGCAAAGCGCATCTGAAACTTCATTCCAAGACGCATCCCAAGCGCGGCGGGAAATTTCAGCGCGCCAAGTTGCGCCAAATTATTTTCACAAAGGCCATCGATCGAATCTTGAAGGGCCGCCTCACGCGCCGCCACTTGGAGCAACCGATTGCGTTTCGTGAAATAGAAATCGCCGTTCCAAATTGGCCGCGCGCGTTTGACGGACTTCGCATTGGCCACCTCAGTGATTTGCATTGGGGCGAACTTATGCCGTTGAACCGCGGCATTGAATTGGTTGAGCGACTCGACAGCGCGCGCATTGACATGTTGGCGTGCACCGGCGACGTGGTGGACCTTGAATGGAAAGGTTGCGAGCCGTTGCTCAAAGCCATGGGCGAAATCCGCGCGTCCATGGGGCGCTATTTGGTGTTGGGCAATCACGACCATCTTGATGACGCGGTTGAGTTTGCCGCCGCGGCCGCGCATCACAAACTTGATGTGCTGCATGAATCAGTGGCAACACGCAGGCGCGCTGAACATGATTTGCGCGTGGCCGGAATTGATTGGAATAAATCTCCCAAGGCGCTTCGCGCTTCCGTTGAAGCGATCGCGCACACGCGCCCGCACTTGTTGTTAACACACAACCCCAAAGCCTTCGCCGCCGCAAGCGACGTCGGCATTCCGTTGGTGTTGGCCGGCCACACGCACGGCGGGCAAGTTGCTCTACGCAACAAGCCGCAGAAAAACATGGCGTTGGCCCACCGACACTCAAGCGGATTGTATGAGCAGGGCGTAAGCCGATTGTTTGTGAACGTTGGCGCGGGCGCGTGGTTCCCGTATCGACGCAATGTGCCCGCGGAAATTGTGGTGCTGGTTGCGCGGCGGGGGTGAGAGCAGTCGAGTATCAGTCAATCGGCACTCGCCTAGTAATTTTTTTAGCTTCACCACAAACACCAAAAGTTCCTCAGCAATTAAATCAAAGTCGTCAACTCGGCAAATTACATGTGCCAATTATGACCAAGCATAAACCTTGCTCTATGCTTATTGACGTGAGAATGCGATCCACATTTCTGCTGCTTGGCGCATGTGTTGCGCTTGAATTTTTCTGCGCATGCGAACCCAACCGCAAAGATCCCGTCATGCCTGGCGATCCACCGCCCGCCAATGCGTACACCGACGAAGAGGCAACACCCGACGGAATTGGTCGCAAATATTTCGGCCGCGAGATTGCGCAGGTCATGGGACACCCTGCGATCTATTGGCTTGAGCGCAACTCGCGCGAAGCTGAA
>CAIKXA010000118.1 GCA_903831295.1 uncultured bacterium
CGCGGACCATAATCGCGCATCCAAATACTGTTGAGAGCTCCAGTGATTGTTCGCACGCGGCTCATGTCCACGCCATTGCTGTTGAAGCTGGTGTTCATGGCCGCAAGGTCGGTTGCATTCGCCACAACAACAATCACATCGGCTTGACCAACGGTGGTGATTTGCTTTGCCATTTGCGCCAAAATTGTTTTCCAACTGGTGGAGCCGGACCAACCATAAATAATGGCCTCAGATGGCGCGTATTCGCTTGGGGCAATCAGCGCGCCCTGTGGAGTGGTTGTGACCGCGCGCGTTTGAATCTGCGGATTATTTTTAATCCATTCTTTTTCCGTGGGCGTGAGGGTGCGTGGCAAATTTTGCACATCAACACGCACCTGATTGATTGGATTGGTTTTGGAAATGCCTTGGCCCGCGTTGACGGAGATGGCACATGCAAGAGAGGCGATCAATGAAAGTGTGTAACGGGTTGACATTCTTGTTGTGTCCTTGTGTGGATGTATTGGTGAGGGTCGTGACAAATAAATGTGGTGAGTCCGAAAAGAAATGATTGGTGTGAGGTGAGTTAGGGTAATCCGAATACCGTAAAAGTCGAGCAAATACTTTGAAATTAGGTCAAATACCGAGGTTTCATGGCATGAATAAAGTTGGATTGGTGAATAAAGGGAAGTGAAACTATTTAGAAATTTAAAATAGAGGCTTGCGAACTGAAATTCTTGGGCTAGCCTAATCACACGCATGTTCGCAACTCCACGAGTGCTGATCACTTTGCTGACCGCCCTTTGGCTGCCGGTATGTCATTGTCAATTGACCATTTTTCTTTTGGACAATGCGGCCTACATCGATGGCGCACAAAAATCCAGTGCTGGCATTCACGGCTCAACGGCAATAGGCGGCAAGAAAGTAACGCGATCATGCTGCGCAGAGAAAACTAAAAAGGTTTCTGAAAACGATTCTCATTCAAGCCCGAAGCCTATTTGCCAAACTTGCGCATGTTGCGTGATCAAGGCGCCGCCGCCAACATCACCCTCGATTGAAATGGCCGCGGTTGAATATGTCCTTCCTCCATCGCTCTTTCATGCGATCGCCACTGCGGCAACAATCCAAATTCCTTCGCTTGAACTTTGCCAGCATGATCCGCCGGGACCGCCCTTAAGCGTGAATCAACGCTGCGCCATCCATTCACACTGGATCATTTGAATTCTAATCACGCTTGAAATGTCCAGGAATTTTCCTGCACATTTTTTCCTGTGATTTTTCTTTCAAGATTTTGGAGTTTGAACATGAAAAACTTTTTACACTTGCCCGAGCGCTTTGTGCGCGTGTTTGTGATGGCGACAACGCCAAACACTATTTTGACATTGACCGCGTTGCTTGTTGCTGGTTGTGCCACGCAAAATTTTGAACAGCCCGCATCTCTTGGCGCGGACTTGCAAACCCGAGCAAGCGTGGCGCCCAGCTGGACGCAACCCGATGCGAAGGCGATTGACGCGCAGGCATTGCACGCCGCGGCGGCGACCGCTTTACCCAATCCGTTGAATGAAGTGGACGCGGTCGCAATTGCGCTTGATGCGAGTCCATCAATTGCGAAAATGATTTCACAAACTAACGCCTTGCGCGCGGAGGCGATTGAAATTTCCACGCCTTCGAATCCTGTTTTAAACTTCAATTCTGGCGTGCCGCTTGATTCGATGAGCGCGGTTCCAATTTTCGCGATGCTTATGTTTCAAATTGATGAACTATGGAAGCAACCACTGCGCAGCGAGGTTGCGCGCGGCAATTATCAATCGGCGCTGCTGTCGCTTGGCGCCAGCGCGGTTGCGCTTGCGGTTGAAACGCGCCTGGCTTGGCACGAAGTGGCTATGCGAAGCGAGGAGCGTAATTTTGCGCAAAATGACTTGCAAATCACTGAAAATTTGTTGGCTATGGCGCGCGAGCGCCTCGCGGTTGGAGAATCAACGGGCGACGTAGTTGCAAAGTCACAAGCGGAGTTGAATGATGCGCACCATCGGTTGATGCAGGCGCGTGAAATGCTTTCGGCAGCGCAGTTGTCTCTTATGGCATTGCTTGGCCGCGCGGAGGCGTCCACAGATTGGCGAACAGGCGCGCCTGATTCGTCATCGGCGTTCGCAATCCATGCGCCCATTGCCGATGAGCAAAAATTACTTTCGACCTTGGCGAACAGTCGACTTGATGTGCGAGCAGCTCAAGCCCAGGCCAATGCTGCGAAGAGCAAAGTTGAACTTGCCCGAAAAAGTCGCTCCAACAAACTTGATCTGGGCGCGGGATTTGACCGCGACATGGAGGGAGATCAATCAGCTATGTTTAGCGCCAGCGTAGAGCTGCCAATTTTTAACAATGGGTCGGCGCGCATCGACAAGGCGGAAGCAGAATTACAAACCGCCAACATAGAAGCTGAGCGCGTGCGGCAAGTGGCCATCATTGAGTTGCGCGGCGCCATGTTGAAAGCCGTCTCTATGCAAGAGAAACACGACATCAGCGCGGAAAATTCGCTGGCCCCAAGCGCGGAAAAATTCAAGCGCGCGCAACTTTCCGCGCAGGCCGGTGAGGGCTCGCGCCGCGACGCCATTGACGCGCAACACGCGTTGAATCACGCCAAGTTGGAGCTGAATGATTTGGAGCGGCAACGCCGCACCGCGCGACTTGCACTGGCGAAAGCCGCGGGATTTCTTCCAGCGGAGGTCATGCCATGACACAGAAACCAAGCATGACATCAACATCAAGTATGACATCCAGCATTCCCCTGCCAAGCGTTCGCATTGGAACACGCGTGGTGTTGCCGGCGATGATTGTGTTCAGCGCGATTGCAATTCTTGCGTGGTCAAGTTGGCGCGCGTGGGCGCCGCTTACAACGGTGCGTGCGGTGCCTGTGGTCATTCGCGCCGCGGGCGCTTCAACAAGCGTGACAATAAATTCTCTAGCGAGCAACGCCGTATTGTCAAACAACGAGGCGCTGAACTCGGGGCAAATGAACTCTGGCCAACCTTCCGCTCCACGCGGCGCGGTTGTGCAAGCGCCGGGCTGGGTGGAGCCATCTCCATTTCCAATCGCGGCATCGGCGCTCACAAGCGGCGTAGTGCGTGAGGTGCTGGTGCTCGAGGGCGATCATGTTGAGCAAGGCCAGGTGGTCGCGAAATTGATCAACGATCAGGCGAAAATCGCGCTGCACAGAAGCGAGGCGGAGGTGAAAATAAAATCCGCCGAACTTGGCATGTTGCAAGACGAACTTAGTCGCAAACAAAAATTGGTGGCGGGCGGCGGAGTGAGCGAAGGCGAAGTCGCGCGGCTTGCCATTAAAGTTCTTGGCGCCAAAGCGGTTGTGGAACAAGCCGACGCGGCGCGTGAGGAAGCCGAACTCACTTTAACTCGCACAGAAGTGCGCGCGCCTGTTGCGGGCGTTGTCATGGCTCGGCTCGCAGCGCCAGGATCTCTTGTTGGCATGGACGCATCAAACGCGGCGGTTGTGCAATTATTTGATCCTAAAAATCTTCAAGTGCGCACCGATGTTCCGCTTGCGGACGCTGGACGTTTGCGCGTTGGCCAGCAAGCGCAAGTGCAATTTGATTCCATGCCTGGGCAAACAGTTCGTGGCCGTGTATTGCGACTTGTGCAGCAAGCGGATATCGCCAAGAACACGCTGCAAGCAAAAGTATTATTGGAAAATCCACCGGATGGTTTGGTGCCCGACATGTTGGCGCGCGTTCGTATTTTCCTTGACAGCGCACCCACGCCAAGCGCGGCGCAAATCACGAGTGCCGCAAATAATTCTGCCGCCAAGTCATTGGAGAAGAGCGCGGTGCAAAATGCGAATGGCGGCGCAATGCAGGTCAACGGCGCTGGCATGAATACTGGAGCCACAAGCCGCACTGAAATTGCGGCGCCAGAAATTGTGTTGGCGCAAACTGTGGCGGCCACTGATGGCACACGGATTGGAACAGTTCGAGTGGTTGTTGATGTGCGCGACGGTGTTGGCCGCATTGAGTCGCGTGAGGTTGTGTGCGCACAGCCTGCGGGTGAATGGACCGCTGTAATAAGTGGACTTCGTCCTGGTGATTTCGTGGTGCTGCCCGATTCGCCCGCTACCCATGATGGACAAATTGTTCGCATGGACAACACGGCGGCTGCAACGGGCGGCGGCGATGCGATCGCCACACCACTCTCGAACAACGCGACTTCCGCCGAGCAAACTTCAAATGGAGATCCACATGCAAAACACTAACGCAACCACCCCGCAAATTCATGGCAGCAGCGACATTATTGTCTGCGACAATCTGGAGAAACATTATTCACGCGGTGGCGAAACAGTTCGCGTGCTTGAGTCGATCGACCTCACGCTGGCGCGCGGCGCCTTTGTTGCATTGATGGGTCCATCGGGATCGGGCAAGACCACGCTGCTCAATCTGTTCGCGGGAATTGATCGACCAACGGCTGGAACATTGATGGTGGATGGCCAAGACCTTACGAAACTTTCGCGCGCTCAACTTGCGCAGTGGCGCGCCACAAGCGTGGGATATGTATTTCAGTTGTATCACTTGGTGCCGGTGCTTACGGCTTATGAAAATGTGGAATTGCCCTTGTATTTGCATGAACTTTCGCGCGCGCAACGACATGAGCGCGTTAGCGAGGCCCTTGAAGCCGTGGGTATCTCGGATCGGCACGCGCATTATCCGCGTCAGCTTTCTGGAGGACAAGAACAGCGTGTGGCTATTGCGCGCGCCATTGTCACTCGACCCGCGTTGTTGTTGGCGGACGAACCCACCGGCGATCTTGACCGCGTGGCGGCGGCGAGCATTATGCAATTGCTGTCGCAGTTGCACAGTGAGCGCGGCCAAACAATTGTGATGGTCACGCACGATCCCTCCACCGCCACGCACGCGCAACGCTTGGTGCGCCTAGACAAGGGCCAACTTGTTGAAGATGTGGCGGTGCTTTCATGAGCCGCGCGCAATCCATCATGGGCATGGCAACGCTTGCGTTGCGCGGCATGAAGCGTCGGCCAACTCGAAGCGCATTGGTGCTCGCGGGCGTGGCAGTTGCGGTGTTTTTATTCTGCACAGTTGACGCCATGCGCAGCGGCGTTGAGCGCGCCACGCAAAAGTCCGCGGGCGAGACCGCGCTTATTGTGTACAGGCAAAATAGATTTTGCCCATTCACAAGCCAGTTGCCGCAGTCGTACGAGAGCGCTATTGCAAAAATCCCTGGCGTGGCCAGTGTGACGCCCGTGAAGATTGTTGTATCCAACTGCCGAGCATCACTTGATGTGGTGACATTTCGTGGAGTACCGCCGCAAGAATTTGCCGTCACACACAGTGGTAGCGCCAGCGCTCAAGACATGCAAAGCTGGCTGAGCCGCGGCGACAGCGCGTTGATTGGCCGCGAACTTGCGCAGCGTCGGCGCTTGAAAGCTGGCGACCGATTCACCGCCGCGGGCGTGGACGCGTTTGTGGCCGGAATTATTGAAAGCGATTTACCGCAAGACCAAAGTAGCGCGTTTGTGCATCTTTCATTTTTGCAAGAGCAAGCCAAGCGCGGCGGAACCGGCGGCGTGGTGACGCAATTTGATGTGCGCGTGAGCGACCCAGCGCAAATGGACTCGGTTGCGCAGGCCATTGATGAACGCTTTGCTAAGGATCAATCGCCAACCACAACGCGCGCCGAGACCGCGCATGTTGCGCGCGCCGCCACCGATGTGATTGTGTTGGTGGGCTTCGCACAGGCACTGGGAATTGCGGCGTTGGTTGCAGTGTTCGCGTTGGTGGCCAACGCAATCGTGTTATCCATGCGCAGCCGCGAAAAGGAAATCAGCGTGCTGCAAACACTTGGATTCCGCGGCGTTCACTTGGCAACGCTTGTGCTGTTGGAGGCGTTGCTGCTGGGCGGTGTGGGCGGCATGATTGGCGCCGGCGCTTCATACGCGGCGGTTTCACTGGCGCGCACAGCCATGACCATGGAGGGTGTTTCCATTGCCATCGCACCGTCATTTGCAATTGCATTGATCGGCGTTGCCATTGCGATTGGGCTGAGCGTGCTTGCAGGAATTGTTCCCGCGATCATTGCCGCGCGTCAAACAATTGTCGCGGGATTCCGTTCATGAAATATAAATTCCATCCAGCCAGTGGCGGTCGCATCTCGTCCACTCAACAGTTTGTCACGGGGTTGGACTCATGAAATTTCTTCCTTTGCACTACGCCGCACGCAACATTGGACGCAGTCCATTGCGTTTGGCATTGACCGCGGGAGGTGGCGCGATTGTTGTGTTCTTGGTGGTCAGCGCGGTGGCCAGCGTTCGCGCGCTTGATCGCGGCATTCGCGCTAGTGGAACAGTTGGCAATGTCATGTTGCTGGGCGCGGGCAGTGAGGAGAGCGTGGAGCGCAGCGAAATTTCTGCGAGCACGCCGGGAGTTCTTGCCGCAAGCATTCGCGGAATGAAATCGCTAGGTGGCGCCGCATTTATTTCATCCGAGCTTCATGTTCCACTTCCCTTGCGGCGCGCGGATCAACCCGCGCCAACTGGAAACGCGCGCGACTTAGTCATGGTGCGCGGTGTTGAACCCAGCGCGTTCATGGTTCATCCGCAAGCACGCCTTTCCACGGGGCGGCTTCCAGAAATTGGGCGCGCCGAAGCGCTTATTGGAAGATCACTTGCCGCGCGGCTAGATGTGTCCGACAAAAATTTTGCAAGCGCACCAGAAATTTTGATCGATGACATTCCATTCACCGTGACCGGAATCATTGACGCGCCTGGCGTTGCGATTGACGGTGAGGCGTGGGTGCCAATCAGCGACTTGCTGGTGCTGACCAAGCGTCAAACTATTTCCGTGGCGGTTATCTCGTTGGATAGCGCAGATATTGGCGATATTGAAATGTTCGCGGCACAGCGACCGGACCTTGAACTGGCGGCAATTGATGAACCCGCGTATTACGCTGGCCTTGCGAAATTTTTTCGACCCGTACAAATTTTAATCGCCGTCAGCGCGCTGATCGTGGCGTTGGGCGCCATGCTTGGCGGACTCAACGCGCTTGATGCCGCGTTCGCTTCGCGCTCAAGAGAAATCGCCATGTTGCAAGTGCTGGGATATTCACGCGCCGCGGTGGTTGCGAACTTGATCCAGGAATCCATCATCACCGTCGCCACTGGCGCAATCCCCGCGCTCATGATTACCGTTTTTCTACTGGATGGCCTTGGCGTTCGCTTCTCCATGGGAATATTTTCGCTGCGAGTTGACGCCGCATGCGTTGCCAGCGGGCTTGCAGCCGGATTATTGCTTGGGCTTATTGGAAGTTTGCCGCCAACTCTTCGTTGTCTTCGTTCCGACATTCCGTCGGCTTTAAAATCGGATCTTGTATAAAATCTTTTAGGAGAATGCATTATGAAATCACTTCGCACACAATTCAAGTTAATCGTCACAACCGCTCTATTATGTCTCGCACCCATTGCGTGCGATCAAAGCGCGCCGACGCCGCCTAAGATTGCAACAAACTCCGCGCTACCTAAAGATTTGTTTGTAACGCAAGAGCCCGCGGGAGCGGCAGGTGTTTTAAAAGTTCGCCAAAGCGCCAAGGCCGGGGACCGTATCGCCATGATTGGCAGAATTGGTGGATCCGAAAATCCGTTTGTCAGCAATCGCGCGGTTTTCACCATGGTGGATACCTCTATGAAAAGCTGTCTTGAAATGGGTGACGATGCACATTGCCCAACTCCCGCGGATTATTGTTGTGAAGACGCAAGCGCCCTAGCCAAGGCCACCGCTTCCGTCACAATCGCCGACAAAGATGGAAAGCCGCTGGCAATTTCACTTGCCGCAGACGGATCTTTGAAACCCCTGATGTGGATTGCGGTTGAAGGCACCCTTCAGCCCACCGACGGCGGCGCGTTCATTGTGAACGCGGAACACATTTACAAAATGCCAAACGATCCTTTGGCCAGCAAGCTGAAGTGACGGTTATTTGGGTGGCTGAGGCGCCGCGTTACCGCCACCAAAAATATCCTTGATGTCTTTGCCAAGATCTTGAACCCCGTGCTTGATCGCCGCTCCCGCTCCTTTGATAACGGGAAATTCCGCGGTGCCATTCAAAATACTTTCAACTTTACCAGCCGCGCTTTGTAGGCCGCTCGCCATGGCGTTGGGCAAGCCAGCAATCTGAGCCTTCACAATGGCGAGTAAAAGTCTATTCATAAGTTGCGCCGACACATGCGTGGCCACTTCGCTCGCTGGTGTTTTACTTCCAAGATCCGCCACAATAATATCTGGGATCTTCACCTCGAGAGTTTTTCCAGCCGTGACATGTGAATCCCCTTGCACAACAACCTTGATGTTTGTGACCTTGAGTTGCTTAATGGTGACTGATCGAGCAGGCGTATTTGTTGGAGCAGGAGTTGGAGTTGGTGCTGGCGTTGGCGTTGGCGATGCGGTAGAAGATTGAGACAGCGTGTCTGCCACAACTTGCAAATTTACTTTTCCATCATTTTCCACCAAAGTCACCAACACACCGTCGATATTAATTTCTTCAATCACAACATCGCTGGAAAGCAACTCAGGAAGATTCGCGGTTACGCCCGAGTAGTTCACTTTCAACATTGGATCCGTTCCAAAGCCAGCAGGTTGCGCCACGGCAAGTTCATGCAAGGAACTCGTGCCTCCCAAAATGGCGATGTGCGCGGATGAAAGCGTTGTTTGCACGCCAAGAACGCGCGTGCCCGCAATGGCAACAACACGCGCCGCGGCCGCGTCTAGAAAGAGAACCGCCGCTACTCCAATCAGCACGACCGCCACGGCGCATACGATAATTATTTTTTTAAACATGCCGGATTTTTTGGGGGACGCGACTGAAGCGGATTCATTTTTCATATTGAAGAACTGTAACCGATCGCTTATTGGCGTGATGCAATTTAAGAATGGCCTACGCCAACGCGTCGCGTGTTTGCAAAAGTTGCGCGGCAATGCTGACCGCAATTTCTGCGGGTGAATTGCTGCCAATGGGCAACCCAACTGGGCAATGAATCTTGTCCACGGCTTCCTGGGTGAAGCCTTCCTTCACCAATGCTCCGCGCAAAGTTCGGGCTTTGGGCTCGCTCCCAATCACTCCAATGAACGCGGCTTGATCGCGCTTTAGAATTTGGCGAACAATGGGCAAGTCGGTTGCGTGGCCTTGCGACATGCACACATAAAAAGTTCCCGCGGGCAACTTATAAACTTCATCGGGCATTTCGGCGGCCAGAATTTTTTGAAGATTGGGTCGCGGCTCGATCTTGTCCAACCACTCTTGACGATGATCAATGCAGATCACATTGCACGCGAAGGTGCACAGCAACGCCACCGTGGCTTGCGCAACATGTCCCGCGCCAAAGATGGCGATGTTCCAATTGCGCGCCGCGGAAATTTCATAGAACAAAGTTGCCGCACCGCCACACACCATGTTCAAGTCGCGCTGCAACTCGTAACGAATCATTTCTGGATCGACCACTTTGTTATTTTCAGCGCCGGCCAATGCGCGCGCGATCATGGCAAGCGAGTGCTCAATAGCGCGCGCTTCAAGTCGGCCGCCGCCGACGGTTCCCCACACAAGTCCACGCTCCGTCACAATCGCTTTGGCGCCAATGTCCTGTGGCACATGTCCTTCTGGCTGAACCAATGTGATGGTTGCAAACACAACTCCGCGCTCCACAAGTTTGTTGGCTTGCTCTAGATAGTCGGTGATCACACGGCTCATGGGATTGAAGGCGCGTCCCACTGCGCGAACATTTCTGGTGAAAGTCCACGTAGCACGCGTTCCGCCGTGGCGGGAATAGCAAGCGGAATCAGTTCGCTTGAAACATTGGAACGCGCCGACGCGATCGCGTCGCGCACCGCGGTCCACACGGAAATCGACAACAGCAACGGCGGCTCACCCGTGGCTTTGGTGGCGCGCACATTCACAGTGTTTCCCAAGTTCTCAATAAAGTCCACGTTGAAAATACGCGGCGTGTCTTGAACGCTTGGAATTTTATATGTGCTTGGCGAATGCGACACAAGCAATCCGTTGTCGTTGTAGACCAGATGCTCTGTGGTGACCCAGCCCATTCCCTGCACAAATCCGCCTAAGACTTGGCCCATGTCCAGCGCATGATTCACGGGTCGGCCAACATCCATCAGCATGTCAACGCGCAGCACTTTGATTTCGCCGGTGTAAGGATCAAGTTCCACTTCGCTGGCCGCAACGCCTTGCGTGAAATACAGAAATGGGCGGCCCTGCCCTTTTATTTTGTCAAAGGTGAGATGCGCGGTTGCGTAATGTCCGTAGTCACTGACAGAGGTGCGATTGAAATACGCCTCGCGCACCAATTGCGCGAAGTCAATTTTAAATTCGGGTTGCGCGGGCTCACTCACAACAACCATCGAGTTGCGAAACTCAACAAGTGTTTTATTTTTAGTGTTTGAGCCAGCGCCACCTGCATTTGCGCCATCAAATAGTCCACATGGAAGCACTGTGAAAGCGTGCGCGCCATTTGCAATTGAAATCTCTGGCCATGTACCCAAACCCGCCGTCTTGGTGGGCCAATGTTCTTGCGCGATACCACGCAATGCGCATGCCAGCGCCGCAAGTCGTTGTTTAATTTTCTCGCACGCTATCACTGCCGCTGATCCGTTGAGATCCGTGCCGGCGCTTGCGGCGGTGGGTGATGTGTTGGCATTCTTCTCGGTTGAAGTGGGCATGATGCGAACCGCGGCGATTGGCAAACCAAATTGCTCCGCCACAAGCGCCGCAATACGCGAGTTCACGCCTTGTCCCATTTCAACGGCGCCAGTGGAAACCTGTAGAGTTCCATCGGTGTGCACATTCACAAGCGCGTTGCCTTGATTCATGAAGCGCGTGGAAAATGAAATACCAAACTTCACGGCGGTCATGGAAAGTCCGCGTGGATGCGCGTGTGGATTGCGCTTGATATCGTTATTCCACTGATTGATTTCATCGCGGCGCGCGCGGTAGTCGCACTTCTTCTCCAGCGTTTCAAACAGTTCGGGCAGACAATTATTTTCCACAAGTTGACCGTAAGGAGTTGTGTCACGCCCCGAACCGTAGCAATTCAACTTGCGCACATCCAAGGCGTCGCGGCCAATCACGCGCGCAATGTCCTCCATGATGCATTCAATCATGGCCACGCCTTTGGGACCACCGAAACCACGGAACGCGGTGTGCGGATGAAAGTTGGTGCGACACACTTGGCCGCGCAATCTGGCGCAGGGAATGAAGTACGCGTTATCGCAGTGCAGCAGCGCGCGCTCCATGATGGCCGTGGACAAATCCGCGTATGCGCCGCCATCGGAGTACAACATGGCGTCAAGCGCGAGAATTTTTCCACTGTCATCAAAGCCGCATTCATAGTGAATTTGAAACGGGTTGCGCTTGCCCGTGATGATCATGTCTTCATCCTTGGTCAACACAATGCGCGCCGCGCGGCCAGTGCGCTTGGCCACAAGCGCCGCGTACGCCGCAAATGGAGAAGCTTGGGTTTCTTTGCCACCAAAACCGCCGCCCAATCTTTTGGCGACGCACACGACATCGCTGAAAGGAATTCCGCACGCCTTTGCAACCACGTGTTGCGTTTCCGTTGGGTGCTGCGTGGATGAATGCACTTCTAGTTGGCCGTCCTCACGCGGATACACAATCGCGGCTTGGCTTTCCAAATAAAAGTGGTCGGCGCCCTCAATCTTTAAAACGCCAGCGAGCGTGCGCGGCGAAGATTTCAGCGCGGCCTGCGCGTCGCCCCGGGAAATGGTTCGCAGGTGACCAATGAAACTTTCTTGCGCCACGGCCTCATCAATGCTGCGAATGTCAGGAAGTTTTTCCCACTGCGCCACCACGGCAGCCAAGCCTTGTGCCAATGATTCTTTGCTTTGCGCGCCCAGCACCGCCACTACTTCGCCAACAAAGTGCGTCTCCCCCGCTGCAATGATGGGTTGATCCGCAAAAATTCCGCCCCACATATTGTGCGCCACATCCGCGGCCGTGATGGCGCACTCCACGCCGGCAATTTGTAGCGCCGGCGCTAGGTCAAGTAATTTCAAGCGCGCGCGCGCAAACGGACTGTAGACAAGTCCGCAGTGCAGTTCGCCTTTGACCACGGGTCGGTCGTCAATAAATTCCGACTTGCCGGTGACATGCGTGATGGCGGAATCGTGCGGCGGCGAGCCAACATCCTTCAACAATGATGTTGATGATGACGCCCCGGAATTTGTGTCTGACTGTTGGTGCACAGAATTAGCCACTAAGAACCTCGCATATGCAGCGGCAAGATTTATTCATCACGAATATTTTTCCAACACTTGAAGCGTCACGCAAGCAACACCTCGCTGGCGTAACGCATGAACAAATTCGCGGCCGTCACGCGCCGGTACGCCGCGCTGCCACGTACATCCGATAGTGGCGTGATGGAGCGTGCAATCATGTGCGCCACGGTTTGCGCTTTTTCCATAGTGAAGTCGCCAACCAACGCGGCTTCTATTTCTGGCATACGTATTGGCGTGGCCGCAACGCCGCCGAATGCGATGCGCGCCGACACAACGTGCAGCGGTGATTTCGTTTTGTGTGCCCCAACGTGCGTTGTGGCGTTGACCGCGGAACTTTTTACTCGCCCAGCCATTGTCATAGAAAACGCGCCGCTGATGGCGCTAATGTCCATATCCTTGCGCTGCGAAACTTTATAAAGCCGCTGAAGTTCCTTGGAATTCGTGGCGTTGAAAGACACGTGCGTAATAATTTCTCCAGGCGTAAGCGCCAACTTTTTGTAGCCAACATATAAATCCGTCAACTCAATCTTGCGTTTGTGAATTGGCCCCTTGCCACCGGGCCGACTGGCCACATGCACCGCCGCGCCCGCGATAAGTAAAAACGGAAGCGTGTCGCCAATAGGCGACGCATTGGCGATATTGCCAACAAGCGTGGCGACATTTTTAATTTGCGGCGAGCCAAATAAATTCAGAAAACTGGCTAACTCCGGCGCGGTGGTTTCACACAGGCGACGCAGTTGCGCAAGCGTGACACGCGCGCCCACAACAATGCCCGCTCGAGATTGCTTGGCTTGATACAACTCGTTGACTAAATGCAAACTCAGCATCACGCGTGGCAACGGCTTGCCCTTGTTGGTTTGCACACCCATGTCAGTAGCCGCGCCTAGCACTTGAAAGCCAGGGTTCTGCGCCGCAAAGGTAACGGCCTCGCGCAACGAAACTGGCGCGAATAATTTCACGCCGTTGTGCTCGATCAACAACGACTTCTTCGCCGTGTTCAACGCGTCCGTAATCGCCGCAGTGTTTGAGTAACGCCCCGCAACCGAATGCTTTTCTGTGGCGCGAACAGTGAGCGCAGCTTGCACAATGGGCGCGTAGCCGGTGCAGCGGCACAAATTGCCCGTGAGATAATTCGCGGCCATCTTTGCATCTATGTGTTGCGCCGCAACCACGCCTCCATGCTTCTCCAACATGGCGCTGATGGCCATGACAAATCCCGGCGTGCAATATCCGCACTGCGAAGCGTGGCAGTTTTTCATAGCCACTTGCGCGGGCGACAATTCATCGCCGCACTGCATGCCTTCCACCGTGACTATGTGCGAGCCATCCATTTGCGCCACAGTGGCAATGCAGGAGTTCATCGCTTCAAATTCAAGCGGAGCAATATGTGTGGCGTGGTGGCCGCCAACATTCGCGCCACCTTTGAAGTTGGGTTGTGCGGCAAGATCCGGGAACGCGCGCAGAACAGTGCAAGAACCACAATCGCCCTCGGCGCACACAATTTTTGTTCCTGTCAGACCGGCTTCTTTGCGCAGCCAATCCGACAGCATCATCAGTGCTTCACGCCCGCGAATTTCGCGCCTTACGCCGTTCAAGTAGATCAACACAAAATCACGCATGTGTGATTATGGTAGCCAACTCAGCTACAACTTGAAGTTTTTCACCAAGGCGTCGCCGCCAAATCGCAACACATTTATGTCGGAGCCAACAGCGACAAATGTGTAGCCCCAATCTATGTAGCGGCGCGCTTCGTCTTGATTGGATGTAAGAATTCCCGCAGGCTTGCCCAGCGTCTTCAGCCGCGTGACCGCGTCAAGCAATGCGGCCTGCACAACCGCGTGCGCCGGATTGCCAATGTGACCAAGCGACGCCGCCAAATCCGAAGGACCAATGAAGACGCCATCCACACCATCCACATTTGCGATGGATTCCAAATTCACAAGCGCCTCCTTGGTTTCAACTTGCACTAGCAGGCACATTTGCGCGTCGGCCAGCTTGAGATAATTATCAACGCGCCCGTAATGACTAGCGCGGATCACCGGCGCAACACCGCGAATTCCTGCGGGCGGATAGCGCACGCTGGCCACGGCAAGTTTGGCCTGCTCCTCGTTCTGCACAAATGGAACAAGGATTGTTTGCGCGCCTGCATCAAGAATGCGCTTGATCACCACCGTATCAAGCCACGCCGGACGCACAATCGCGGAAGCGTTTGTGCTTGAAAGCACCTGCATTTGCGCCACAATGTCCTGTAGTTCATTTGGCGCGTGCTCGCCATCAATCACAATCCAATCAAAGCCGCTGTCGCCCAACACCTGCACCGCGATGGCGCTGCACAAACTGCTCCACAGGCCAATTTGCAAACGACCTTCCTTCAGCGCCTTCTTAAAATTGTTGTGTTGCATTTGCATCGTGTGCGCGCATGGTAAAGAATTTTCTATATGCGAGAAGTTTCACCAAGATAAAATTATGGCATGCGAAAGCGAGTGGATTGTCGCCAATGCGACCGCTGCGCCAGACAAAGTGCAATTCGAGCGCGCTTATTTTTTGACAAGTCGCCGGCGAGCCACATTTAATCGGCGCCGCATGTCCTCACCTAAAAATCCAAGCTGCTCCA
>CAIKXA010000119.1 GCA_903831295.1 uncultured bacterium
GCAGTCGCCATGACCGAGCAAACCAACGAACACATATCCGCCGTCAAAGTCGGCGGTGGCTTTTGTAAGAACGCGTGTGAGATTCAGTTCCTGCGCCACGGCATGCGCAAGTTCAACGCCGTCCAAGTTTTTCAAACTGCCAGAACCCGCGCTGGCGCGCAATTGATCATGCTCAACATCAAGGAAATGACCTATTTTTTCCAGCACAACGCCCGTATCTGTGTCGCCCACGGGGTTAAGCCCATAGGCGGCAAGCGTTTGAAATAGTTCCGTGGCGTTGGTCAAGTTGAAATTGCCGGCGATGGCCAGATTTCGACTGGCGACATTGGAGCGGCGGACATACGGGTGGCACACATTTTCTCCGCGACCACCGAATGTTCCGTAGCGAAGATGCCCAAGCATGACTTCGCCCAACATTGGAATGCGACGCTTGAGTTCAAGCGGATCCATGTTGCGCAGATCATGTTCGGAAATTTTTGTCGCGGGTCCAAGCGCCGCGTCAAAGAGCCGCTCAATTGGACTGCGCTTGCTGTTGCGAAGTCGTGAAAGAAATGGCTCGCCCGCGGCGGTTTCAAATTTCACGCTGGCAATTCCGGCACCATCTTGTCCGCGGTTGTGTTGCTTCTCCATCAGCAAATATAATTTTCGAAGCCCCCACAGTGGGTCGCCGTGAATGCGTTGCAATTCCGCCAGCGGTTTTTTTAAGCGCACCAAGGCCACGCCACAGTGATGTCCAATGAAGTCGCTCATGAAGGACTTCGCAGCGTAGCGAAGGCGGCGGGGCTTCGGGCGGCAGCGTGATTTGCTTGATTTTGAACACTAGCGCACGAAATGAAGTGGCTTTGGCGATGAAAGTGAGCGTTGGTTTTTATTATCCGGCGCAGCTTGAATTCAAAGATGAATGGTGCGCCGCAAACAGTGACTCGCTCCAATTACAGTAGCGCGGCTGCCCCACGCAAACCCACGGCAGCGGAAGCGTTTGCGTGGCCACTTGCATATTGCCGGCAAGTTCTGGCGCGTGCGTGTTCCACAAATCGCGCACCAACTCCTGCGAGTTGCACTGCGAAGAAAGGTGAAGCAGCACAATGTGGCGCAGCGCGCGCTGGCCATGAATATGAAGCACCGCCTGCAAAGTTTCCGCGTTGGAAAGATGGCCGTGACCACCCATGATGCGCTCCTTCAAGAAATCCGGCCGCGATGAACGCCGCTGCAAATGCAAGTCGTAGTTGCTTTCTATGCACAGCGCGTCTACGCCTGTAAAAAATGCAAGCGCGTCGCTGGACATTCGACCCAAATCGGTGGCCCACCCCAGCGTGGAGCCATCTACGCTAATGCGAAAACCAGTCGAGCCAGCCTTGTCATGCGGCAAGGCGATGGGCTTAATTTGCGGGAAAAAGTTGAAAGATTCAGCCTCCGCGTCGAGCATGTGCGTGGTTTGAATTCCGGCGTGGGCGATCGCGTGATGGTGCGCTTTGCGCGCGATCACTTTGGCGTTTTTAAATGGCCATCGCCGCGCCCATCCGCCGTGCAGATGGTCCGAATCCGCGTGCGTTAAAAGAATGGCGGCAATTTCATTCGGCGCAATATTTTCCACGGCAAGCGCGCCACATAATTTGCGCGGCGACAAACCCAAATCAATAATCACATGCATGGGCGCCGCATCGCGCGGTCGAAGTGAAACAATAGCGGCATTGCCTTGGCTGCCGCTGGCTAAAATACGGATGCGAATGGGTGGATGCATTTATTCGACGGTGGTCGTGATGGAAGTACCACGTAGCGCGCTTCCAGTGCTAGGAGTAATTGGTCGTTTTGCGGTCTCAATGAAGCGCATGTATTCCTGCACGATAGGATTTTCTTTGCGCTCAGCCAAAGCGATCAACACATTCGGTCTTGAAAGTTTCCTTCGCTGGACCACCTCGTACACCCAGCGGACCGTATCAATGTTGCTTCGTTGCATTCCGCTGCGTCGCATTCCGATCAAATTCAAACTGCCTGCGACGTTGATCGCAGTCAGCATGAAAAATGGAGGCAAATCCGTGCTTAAACCGGTCAATCCACCAAGAAACGCGCCGCGGCCCACGCGAGCAAATTGGTGCACAGTGGACACTCCGCCAAAAATAACTCCATCGCCAATTTCAACATGTCCACCAAGAGAAACATTGTTGGCGAAAATACATTTGTTGGCAACCCAACAATCATGGGCGATATGGCTGTTGGCCATGAGATAATTTTTGTCGCCAACGCGCGTTGGCAATTCCATTTTTGCGCGGTGAATGCTCACGGATTCTCGGAAGGTGTTCTCGTCACCAATCACGCAACCAGCTCCGGCCTTGTCGGGATCAAACCCCAAGTCTTGCGGGGGGTATCCAACGGAGCAACCTGGATAAAATCGATTGCGCGCGCCAACAGTGAGCGGCCCTTGCATGGAAACTTGGTGCATCAAACGCGTGCCAGGGCCGATGGTGATAGGCCCCATGGTTCCATCAAGCATGCAGAATGGACCCACTTCCGCACCGTCGGAAATTTGAACATCGCCAGTTAAAATCGCAGAAGAATGCACCTTGGACATGCGTCGGATTGTATTGCCAGTCGCGGGCTTTGGCAGCGTAAACTTGAATTTCAATGCAATTGCTGCAAGTGAAAGATCTTGGAAGAATGTCCTACGCGTGTGCGCTTGAGTTGCAGCGCGCCGCCCACGCGGAGGTTGTTGCGGCACGGGCAAATCGCGGGCAAATGCAGCTGCTTTTGGTGGAACACGATCCGCAGGTGATCACTGTGAGTCGTAGACCTGATGCGTCGAAAAATGTTTTGGTGTCGCCCCAGCGCTTGGCGCAACTTGGTGTTGAGTGCGTGGAGACCGACCGTGGCGGCGATGTGACTTGGCATGGACCTGGTCAATTGGTGGCGTATCCCATTCTTGATTTGGAGCGCATGGGTTTGCGGATTCATGGCTACATGCGGTTGCTGGAGGAGACGGTGATTGAAGTGTTGGCGGACATGGGTGTGGCCGCGCACCGCGATGCAAAGGCCACGGGAGTTTGGGTGCGCGCCAAGGATCAGCCAGGTGATTTAAAAATATGCGCCATGGGGGTGCGCGTGAGCCGATGGGTTTGCATGCATGGACTCGCTTTAAATGTGAATCCAGATCTTGTCGCGTTCAATTTGATTGTGCCGTGCGGACTCACAGAGCGCGGAGTGACAAGCATGCGTGAATGCCTTGGGGAAAAATGTCCATCGATGGAGCATGTCAAAGCCAAATTGGCGCAAAAATTATCTCAGGCTGTCGCCACCCATGTGGCCGCGACCATCAATCTTTCAGGCCAAGTTCCTTCATGACATCGGCGGTGATGTCCAATGATTCCGGCGCGCGCAAGAATGTGCGCGCCTGAACTTGCAGCATGGTGTCGCCCAATTGCGAGGTTTCAAAGGGAACCGACGCTGGAATAAAGCGATAGACCACATCTATTTTTTGGCGGTCTGCCACCACATCAACCGCCGTCACCAATTCCTTGTACGCCGATTCCACTTGCCCCGCCATGAGTTTGCTTTGGGAACCGCTTACGCCTTCGTTCCATTTTTGATAACGCGAATACAAGGATTGCATTTCTTCCTTGCCCTTGGCCAAGTCCGGATTGTCTTTGGGCATGTCGCCGTACTTGGCTTTGATCTCCTCCATTTGACGCTCAAAGTCGGCGTTCTGTTTTTTGGCGGCTTCGTCAAATTGATTTCGCTCCTCAACAAAGCGCTCATTGGTCAACATTTTTTTCAGCACCTTGTCCAAATGCACCGCGGCAATACTCCAGGCGCGCGAAGTGGGTTGATCGCCAAATGCAAGATGGTTGGCTTCGTTGCGCAATGTGAGCACGCCATCTTTGCTTTCAAGCAAAATATTTTGGGCGGGACCAAGGTCCGCCATGTTCACCGCGCGCGCGTTGGCGCTGGAGTCCGGCACGGGACGGCCAACTAAAAGCCATGCGACGGTGAGAATGGTGAGACAAAGAGCGATGCGTTCAATTTTTTTCATTTGGTCAGTTTAACGCCACGGGACGAAAGCGTTTGGCGGGCATCCATAAGTCAAATTCAAAGCCAATCGCCATTGGAAATAAGCGTGAACTCACCAGGAGTTTTTGCATGCAAAGAAGTGGGGGCTTAATCGCCTTGGTCAAGAATGGCCATGAAGGCCTCTTGTGGAATGCTGACCATTCCGATGGTTTTCATGCGCTTTTTGCCGCGTTTTTGCTTTTCCAGCAATTTACGCTTGCGGCTGATATCGCCGCCGTAGCACTTGGCCAAAACGTTTTTGCGCAGCGCCTTGATGGACTCGCGCGCGATAATGCGGCCACCGATGGCGGCTTGAAGCGGAATCTCGAATTGGTGGCGATCGATTTGCTTCTTGAGTTTTTCCAAGATGATGCGGCTGCGATATTCGGCGGTGGTTTTGTGCGTGATCAAGCTCAATGCTTCGACCACTTCGCCGTTGACCAGCACGTTCACCTTCACCAAATCATTGGCGCGGAAACCAATGACCTCGTAGTCCATGGTTCCATATCCGCGGGTGATACTTTTGAGCTTGTCGTAGAAGTCATAAATAATTTCCGCGAGCGGCAACTCGTAGTCCAGAATCTGGCGGGTATCGCTGAGATAACGCTGGGTCTTGAACACGCCGCGGCGCGAGTCGCTGAGTTTCATCAAGTCGCCAATATTTTCATTGGGACAAATGATTTCAATTTTTACGATGGGCTCTTCGATGGCCAAGACTTGGCTCATGTCGGGCAAGTCCGCGGGATTGTGAATTTCAACTTTGCTGCCGTCGTGTCCGACGATCATGTACGTCACGGTTGGAGCCGTCTGCACAACCTCCACGCCGCCCTCGCGCTCAAGGCGTTCCTGCACAATGTCCATGTGCAAAAGACCAAGGAATCCGCAGCGAAATCCAAAGCCAAGAGCCTCCGAGTGCTGCACTTCAAAGGTGAAACTGGCGTCGTTCAAATGCAATTTTTCAATCGCCTCGCGCAACGCCTCAAACTCGCCTTTCTTGCCACTGCTTCCATCTTCATTGCTTGAAGAGGGATAAAAATCGCAGAAAACCATTTGCTTTGGCTCTTGATATCCAGGCAGGGGCTCATCGGCGGGATCCAAGTCAAGAGTGATGGTGTCGCCAACGCGCACATCGGCAAGCGTTTTAATACTGGCTGCGAGGTAGCCCACTTCTGAGTGATCGAAGCGCTGCATCTTTTGCGGGAACGGCGTGTTGCGACCAAGTTCTGAAACCGCGAAGGTGCGTCCCGTGCTCATCATGCGAATCTTGTCGCCCGACTTGATTGAACCGTCGAACACGCGGAAGTAGACCACCACGCCTTTGTAGTCGTCATAAATGCTGTCAAAAATAAGCGCGCGCAACTTGTTTGATTTTGGCGGTGGTGGCGGCGGAAGTTTTTCGCAGATCGCGTCAAGCAATTCCTGAATGCCTTGGCCAGTTTTGGCGCTTACAAGAATGCAGGTTTCGGCGCGGATTCCAAGCACTTGCTCCATCTCCATGGCCACGCCATCTGGATCCGCGGCGGGTAAATCAATTTTGTTGATCACCGGGATCAACTCTAAATTGTTGGCGGTGGCCAAGTATGCGTTGGCAACAGTTTGCGCTTGCACGCCCTGGGTTGAATCAACAACCAACACCGCGCCTTCGCAAGCGGTGAGCGCGCGGCTGACTTCATATGCAAAATCAACATGGCCTGGGGTATCAATGAAATTCAGTTGATAGGTTTCGCCCTTGAAAATATGTTGCACAGTGACGGCGCTGGCTTTGATGGTGATGCCGCGCTCGCGCTCAAGATCCATGGAGTCCAAAATTTGTTCGCGCGCCTGTCGACTGCTGACCGCATGGGTGGCTTGCAATAAACGATCAGCGAGCGTGCTTTTGCCGTGGTCAATGTGAGCGATGATGGAGAAGTTGCGGATGTGCATTGATGGAATAACTTGAGCCGAGCATTCTAGTCGACGGCGGCATTGAAGTTGCGTTGAAAATTAAGAATTGTTGGATTGAATCTGCGTCGCGCATTCCGGGCAACGCCGCACCTGCATGTTGGCCAAGAGATGCCCGCACTCGGGACACATGGGCATTCCCAATAATGCTATTTCGCGGCGCACAAATGGGGCGTAATAGCGGTTCATGGTGTAGACAAAGAACAGGTGTTGCACCGCCAGCCAGAACGCCATCCCGCCCCCAATCAACGCCAGCAAAGCCGTGAGATTGATAGGG
Source organism: uncultured bacterium (assembly GCA_903831295.1). Classification (GTDB taxonomy): domain Bacteria; phylum Planctomycetota; class Phycisphaerae; order Phycisphaerales; family SM1A02; genus SYAC01. Next base: position 6,260 of record CAIKXA010000119.1, read on the forward strand.
GTTGCCGGAGAGCGCCGTTGACTCAAAGGATCAAAATACCAGAGCGCCAAGCCAAACACCAATGATGGCAATATGGCGATGAAGGACGAGAGCGCAAGAATTTTCTTTTCCCTCAACATGCCCACGTTGGCGCGCCAGTGCACCAAGAACTTGGCGCGCATGGACATGGGCACATGCTCATGCATGTGAAACCATAATCCCCAATGGGATCTCATAGTGCTTGTTTTTTTCTCGCGTTGGGTGTGCAATTGTTGTGTGCGTTAGAGCGAGTTTAGAAATTCCGCACGCATGGAATTATGTGTTGCTATCGATTTATTTGGCGCGGCGTGTATTGGCCAACGGCAAAGAAATACTTCGGCCTGTCTCGTCATCGGGCTTCACGAGCAAGTCGTATTCATGGCTGTCGACCGCTTCACACATGACTAATTCGCCAGGCGACAATTCACGCTTGGAACGAATGATGGTGGAGCTGTCCACTTGTGGCGCTTGGAACCAAGCTCGACCTGTGTACAGATGCTCGCCCTTTTTGGTGCGGCCTTCGGCTGGCGCGTCCACCAACACCTCAAGGCGGCGATTGGCTTTCGCCATGGCGGCCACGTGTTCAAAGGCTATTTCCTGCTGTAAAAGCATCAGCGCTTCTTCGCGGCGTGCGGCTTCTTCTGGCGGCACGCGCAACTTTGGATCAAGATTCATTGTGCCGCTGGGAGTTCCATCCTCGTGGCTGTACTTGAAGCAACCAGCCATTTCAAAGCGTTGCTCGCGAACAAATTCAAGCAATTGCTCGAAATCTTTTTCGGTTTCGCCTGGGTGGCCAACAATAAATGTTGTGCGCAGAGCCAGGTTTGGAATTTTCTTACGCAGCCGCGCCAGCAAGTCGCGCGTTTGATCGCTGGTGATGTGCCTTCGCATCAGCGTCAACATGGAATCACTGGCGTGTTGCAATGGCATGTCCAAATATTTCACAACGCTTGGAAGCGTGGCGATGGCGTCGATCATTGCGTCGGTGAATTTACTGGGATAGGCGTACATCAAACGAATCCAACCGCCGCCGCGCTCTTGTGCCACGCGGTCAAGACCCGCAAGCAACCCAGGCAAGCCACGCTCGTCGCCAATATCAAAGCCCCAACTTGTGGTGTCTTGACCAATGATGTTCAACTCAAACGCGCCGTCATCCATGAGCGCGCCGGCTTCGGCCACCACATCATCAAGTGATTTTGAGCGCATTTTCCCACGAATTGACGGAATTGTGCAGAAGGCGCAGCGTTGATTGCAGCCTTCGCTGGCTCGCAAATAGGCCCAGTGCCGTGGCGTGAGCCGAAAGCGATTGGAATCGGATTCAAAGTAGCCAACGCCTTTTCCATCCGCGCCATTGACGGTGAGGCCAATCGTTTTCATGCCGCGCTCTTTCGCCGCCTGCAAAGCGTTGGCGGCGATCCAGTAGGGGGGATGATCCGCGTCGCTGCCTAAATTTGTTCGCGAAGGAGTGACGCCGGTCACGGCTTCCACAACGCGGTCGCGATCAAACACGCCGATCATTGAGTCAACGCCCGGAGCCCACTCTAAAATTTTCGCGCGGTGCCGTTGCACCAAACATCCCGCAACCACAACGCGCTTCAACTCGCCGCGATCCTTGCGCTCAAGCGCCTCGCGGATCACGCTTAAACTTTCCTCCTTGCTCGCCTCCAAAAATCCGCATGTGTTCACCACGATCGCGTCGGGTGAGTCGCTTTCATTCACGGGCGTGAGTCCGCCTTCGCGCAGCATCGACAACATTTTTTCGCTGTCCACCAAATTTTTGGGGCATCCCAAGCTCACAAACGCGACGCGTTCAATGGTTTTATTTTTCACGGCGCGGGGCATTGGGTCATCTTAGACGAGGAACGATTTGAAATCACTTGGAATTACGGGAAACTAAGGCGATTTTTGGATTTATGGGAACGCGCTGGCATCACCCCGCGACGGCGGAATTCATCGCTTCTTGCGCTGAAAATGCCCCAAGAAGGCGCCGCCATTCGTCGTAGCGATATGCGATTTCCAGTTCCGTATGCAATGAACGAATGCGTCCTAGCCACGATTCCATCATGGCCTCTTGCCAACCCTGGCCCGCTTGATCGCAGAAATACGCTCGGCACCCAAGTGGCCGCGCTTGATGAATGCCGCACATGCCTTGCACAAGGAAGGGGCAATTTCCCAAGCGCACGCTGGCGGCGACTTGCGCCGTGGTTGGCGCGGATGGAAGCTTGGAAAGTGTCCACGCCACTTCCAAACCCGTGAGCCACATGGAGTGGCCGTGTTGTTCAAAGTTGCAGCACTTGCCGCTGGCCAAGCACACCGGTCGATGAATGCGAAGTTGCTCTTGCGCATCCGATTCAAGTTCACGCATGAGCGCATCCACGCGAGGGTCGCTCGCCGCCGATCTCCACGCTTGAATATGTTGTGAAAGTTCCTCGGCGCTGTTACCAAAGCCCGCGTCGATCACCACGCGGCGTCCTTGCTTGAGGCGCGCTCAGCCAAAAGAGCCTCAAGAATTTTCTCGGCAGGAATAAGCGGACCACTTCCCATGCCAGGGCACGGCGCGGCTTTCTTGGCTTCATCCCAAGCCTTGCGTGAGTTTATATTTTGATCCCAAAAAGGCCATGTTTTACACTGATTTGGACGGTCTTGATACACCTTGCACAAGGCTTTGCCAGGCACGCTTTTGCGATCCAGCAAAATGCAATCATGGCCGCGATGAAGATCAGCCGGACCGGTGATTTCTTTCAGCGACCACTTTGAGCCAATTTTTCTGGCGTAGTCGCGCAAGAAATCTTTCTCGCTTAAGCCAAGTCGAGTGGCCATTTGTTGGCCTTCTTCTTTGGCGAACCAAACGGCGCCGGGTTCGCCGCTGCAGCAATTTCCACAGCACGTGCATTCAAAGCGAAGTCCATCGCGCCACCAAGGCGTACCACCACCTGGCCCATTTGGGGCAGGTGGTGGATCATTCTTTTGAGATGCGCTCACTCAGAATCCGAATCGTTGCCGGCTTCGGACTCGTCGATTGCGATCAATGAACCTTGCTCGGAACTTTCGTTCAGCGCCGCAACGCGGTCGCCAACAGTTGGACCAGAGCCTTGACGCTCAGCGCCCAAGGATTCCGCTTCATCGGCGGCCGCCTCAAGCTCGGTTAAATCATTGTCCTCATCGCCCATTGGTTCTTCAACCAACTTTTGAATGCGGATTGCCTGATACGCCTTGTAACCGGTTCCGGCTGGAATCAAATGTCCAAGAAGAACATTTTCCTTGAGACCAACGAGCGTGTCGATCGCGCCCTTGAGTGCCGCTTCGGTGAGAACCTTGGTGGTCTCTTGGAAGCTGGCGCCTGAAAGGAAGCTTTCGCTTTGCAAACTGGCCTTGGTGATTCCAAGCAGAAGAGTTCGAGCCGTGGCGCGCTTAGGCTTGCGGGTTTTGGCTTTCGCCTTGTCCTGGCCTTCCGCGTTTGTGTTGGCTTCCTTGACTTCATCCTTGGTGAACATCTTGCCTCGCGCAAGAGTTGTTCCGCCTGAATCTTCCACCACAAGCATGTCATCAAGCGCCGCGTTGACGTTCTTCAAGTTGAAACGATCCATCACGTCGTTCAGAAGAACGCCCGTGTCACCTGAACTTGTGATCTTCATCTTGGAAAGCATCTGGCGCAAAATCACTTCGATGTGCTTGTCAGAAATTGGCACGCCTTGGGCGCGGTACACGTTCTGCACTTCATCAAGCATGTAGACATACAGCGCGTCTTCGCCGTTAATGCGAAGAATGTCGGCTGGATCACGCGGGCCTTCCACAAGTGGATCGCCTGCCGTGACATTGTCGCCAGCATGCACGAGCAAATGTGTTCCCTGCGGAACATGGTGCTCCATGAATGTTTCGGCTTCACCAAGAACGCGAATTGTCATCTTGCCCTTGCGTTTGTCGGAGAGCAGTTCGATCTTGCCAGAAATTTCGGCAAGAACGGCTGGTTCCTTCGGCTTTCGTGCTTCAAACACTTCGGTCACGCGTGGCAAACCACCGACGATGTCCGCGGAACGTGCCGCTTCTTTCGGGGTGTGCGCCAACATCTGTCCCGCCACAACTTTGGAGCCGTCCTGCACTTCAATACGGGCCTTGGCTGGCAAATGGTGGAAGTCAAGAATTTGACCGTTGGCATCACGCACTTCAATGCGTGGATGTCGTTCACCCTTGTGTTCAATCACGATGGTTTCAAGAGTTCCGCCGGCCTTCTTTTCGACCTTGATGGTTTCGCCATCGATGATGTCCATGAACTGAATCGTTCCTGACTTCTCGGCAAGAATTGGCATTCTGTGCGGATCCCATTGCATGAGCAATTGGCCCTTCTTCACATTCTCGCCGTTCTTGGTCATCACGAACGCGCCGTAAGGAACCTTGAAACTTTCAAGTTCCCGATCCTTGGCGTCGCGCATGCGAAGCAACCCAGTCTTCTTCAACACAACGCGTCGGGTGTTGCCCGCGGCATCGGTGACATCAACATCGTTGCAGTCGACAAGTTCAACACGTCCAGCGTTGATGGCCTTGTATTCACTTTCCGCGGCGGTGGTGTACGCAATTCCACCGGTGTGGAAGGTGCGCATGGTGAGCTGAGTTCCAGGCTCTCCAATACTTTGCGCCGCGATGATGCCAACGGCCATGCCTTCTTCAACGGCCTTGCCGGTGGAGAGATCCATGCCGTAGCACGTGCGACAAATTCCGTGTTGCGATTCACAGGCCAATGGACTGCGAACTTGGAACACGCCATCTTCGCCCAGGAAATCTTCGATGTTGCCGGCGATTTCTGGATCGATCATTTGACCCGCGCCAACAATCGTGCTGTCATTGCGTGGATCGATCAACGCCAAGAGGGCGGTGCGACCACGAAGGACATCGCGAAGTGGAACTTCAACATCCTCACCCTTCATAACGGCCTTCTTTGGAATGCCGCGCTTTGTGCCGCAATCTTCCTCACAAATCGTCACGCTCTGGGCCACATCGCACAACTTGCGCGTGAGGTAACCGGAGTCGGCGGTCTTGAGGGCGGTGTCGGCGAGACCCTTGCGGGCGCCGTGGGTTGAACTGAAATATTCAAGAACCTTCAAGCCTTCGCGGAAGTTGGAAATAATTGGTGTTTCAATAATTTCTCCACTTGGCTTGGCCATGAGTCCGCGCATGCCGGCGAGCTGCTGCATCTGGCTCTTGTTACCGCGGGCGCCAGAGTCGGCGAACAGGTACACAGGATTCAGATAGCGGCGAAGCGCATTGGCCTTGTTGGCCTCGGCGGAATTTTCGCGGCCTTCTTGATCGCGTCGATCATTCTTGAGCGTGTCCATAAGTTTCTCGGAAACTTCGTTGCGGCACTTGGCCCACGCTTCAAGGACTTGATTCTTGCGTTCTTGATCCGTGATGGCGCCGGATTCATAACTTCGTTGAATCTTGGTCACGCGCTTCTGCGCGTCCTCGATCAACTTGGTCTTCTCCGCGGGCACGCGAAGATCGGCGATGCCGAATGACAGACCACTGCGCGTGCTGTAGCGGAAACCAGTTTCCTTCATGCGGTCAAGCAGCGTGATGGTGTGCGACTTGCCCATTTGACGGAACGTGTCATCGATGACGCGCGCCGCGCCTTTCTTGCCAAGGGAGCAGTTGTAGAACGGCATACCATCGGGAAGAATTTCACTGAACAACAAACGACCAACGGTGGTCATCATGCGCTTGTTGGCGCGCATTTTTTGCGCGGGCTTCGATTGATCCATCACGACTTCGCTGAAGCGATCCAGGCGCACTTCAATCCAAGTGTGGTAATCCAACGCGCCAGTTTCCCAAGCCAAAATAGCTTCATTTGGGCTGAGGAAGTGGGGGATCTTGGCCAAACGCTTGCGCTCTTCATCGCCAATGGCGCCGTCGCCTTCGACAAATCGATCCATCGACGCTGGCGCTTCTTCAAGCGTGCAAGTGAGGAAGTACACGCCCATGACGATGTCCTGCGAAGGACTGACGATTGGGTTTCCGTTGGCTGGACTGAAGATGTTGTGCGTTGACATCATCAACACATGCGCTTCAGTTTGCGCTTCCACCGAAAGTGGAAGATGCACGGCCATTTGATCGCCGTCAAAGTCGGCGTTGTAACCAGTGCAGACCAGCGGATGAATTTTAATTGCGTTGCCTTCAACAAGCACCGGCTCGAACGCTTGGATACCCATGCGATGGAGAGTTGGCGCGCGGTTGAGAAGCACAGGATGATTCTTGATGACCTCTTCAAGCACGTCCCACACTTCTGGGTCGCGTCGATCAAGCATGCGCTTGGCGCTCTTGATGGTGTCGGCAAGTCCGCGATCCTTGAGCTTGCGAATGATGAACGGTTGGAACAATTCCAACGCGATTTTCTTTGGCAAACCGCATTGATGCAGTTTCAGTTCTGGACCAACCACGATGACGGAACGCGCCGAATAATCAACGCGCTTGCCCAACAAATTCTCGCGGAATCGGCCTTGCTTGCCCTTGATCATGTCGGTGAGCGACTTGAGCGGACGATTGCTTGAACCAAGCACTGGTCGACGGCAACGACCGTTGTCGAACAACGCATCGACCGCCTGTTGCAGCATGCGCTTTTCGTTGCGCACAATGACTTCTGGCGCGTTGAGATCCATCAACTTCTTCAAACGATTGTTGCGGTTGATGATGCGGCGATAGAGATCGTTCAAATCGCTGGTGGCGAAATTTCCGCTTTCCAACATCACCAATGGACGGAGGTCTGGTGGAATCACTGGAACAACATCAAGCACCATCCACTGTGGATCATTTTGGCTGCCGCGGATTTGCTCAACAAGCTTCAGGCGCTTGGACAAATCTTTTTGACGCTGCTTGCTCTTGGTTTCATCAAGCTTTTGGCGAAGCTCAACGCTGAGTTCATCCAAATCCAACTTGCCATCGGAAAGCAATTCACGCACGGCGTCCGCGCCCATCATGGCGGAGAAACTGCTGGAGCCATGTTTGTCTTGCTCGCTGCGGCACTCGTCTTCAGTGAGGACTTGCTTAAATTCAAGATCGGTGGCGCCTGGATCGGTGATGACGTAATCTTGGAAGTACACAACCTTCTCAAGATCGCTGGTCTTCATTTCAAGGAGATTGCCAAGACGGCTTGGCATGGCCTTGAAGAACCAAATGTGCACAACTGGCGCGGCCAAATTAATGTGGCCCATTCGCTTGCGGCGAACGCTGCTGTGCGTGACCTTCACGCCGCAAC
>CAIKXA010000120.1 GCA_903831295.1 uncultured bacterium
AATAAAAAGCCCCCAAGGTTTGAAGCTTAGGGGCTGGGAATTTCACCGCCGCGTGCGTTTTACACGGCAGTGGATGCGATCTTTATTGTAAGTGAAGTGAATGCGTGAATTAGTTGCGTCGACGGCGGCTGGCCACAAGACCCGCAAGTCCGATCAAAGCTACAGCGCCTGGGGCGGGGACAACACCGCCAACACCAAAGTACAGGTTGTCCGCGGTGACATAGACGTTGCCGGAGCCGACTGCATTCATGGTCAGGCTGGAGATAGCAGATATGGTGGAGATGAATCCAACGAAGCCTGTCACGCCACTCGTTGATGCGGTGTAGAAGGACCCATCCGCAAGGGTCACCGTGATCCTGGCCGCGACGATGTTGAAATTAGAGTCGGTGCCGAAGATGTTTGCGCCCACGGCCATCACTCCGGGAGCAAATGTAAATGTTGCGGCAACAGGGTTGTTTGTGGAGAAATATCCGTACGTACTATGGCAGAAGAGACCTCCGGTCGCAGTGGCGGACCAATTGATGCCGCCAACACTTCCCGTCAGCGGAGAAGCGTAATAGCCGTTGTATGAGTTGAAGGTTTCGGTGCCCACCGATGAACCCGAGGCTACGACGTCTTGGCCCCAGAGCGAAAACTGGGAGTAGGTGCCGATGGCCGCCGAAGCGACCGAGGCAAGCATGGCGCTCGCGGCGCAGGCGCCGATGGTTAAGAGGGTGAGTGAGTTCTTTTTCATTGTAAGTTCCTTGCTGTCATTGAGGCGTCTGAAAGTTTGAGTACGCATGTGAAATTCCTTGAGTCGTAAGATTTAAATAATCACCAAACCACATTGAAATGGCGGTAATTCCAAACAGCAGAAACGCCTGCCAGCGTTGTAATAAACGCGTTGCTCTACGTGAGCAAAGCGAGTCGGGCCTTGATCCATCCGCAGTCCACACTGCGTTTGTAATCGCTGCCAGCAAAGTGAGTCGATTTGCGTTGGCAGTTCTCACTGCGGGTGCAATCGATTGCAAACTTTGGACTCAGTTCACGGTAGGTCCCGTGACATTAACTCTGCTTCCATAGATGTAAACGTAAAAAACACATGATCTTGATCAAGCAATTTGAAAGTTTCGGGAAATAGTTTAAGAATGTGCCCTTACGCACCACAAATGCCACTATTAGAAAAAGTATTTTGCGTGGGTCGTTTGTGGCGGTCACTCCAAGCAGTTCTTGATTCAGCACACCCGCAGGAATTGGGGTTGATACAAATAAGCCCCCCGCGCCTTGTGAGCGCGAGGGGCTGGGAACTCGCTGGCCGAGTGCGTTTACACGGCCAACGAGTAACCATTGTTTGCTTGAGTTAGTTGCGACGGCGGCGACTGCCAACCATGCCTGCAAGTCCGATCAAGGCGACGACGCCTGGGGCGGGGATGGTGGTGAACACATGCGAGGAGAATCCTGGCGCAAATCGGGTGCTCTCGTCACCGTTGCGCCAAATGCCTAAGGCATCATCTGGTTCGCCTGGAAAATTGTTGTAGTAGTACGCGTTGTATTGCATGCCCGTTGCGCCAGTGAGAAGCGAGCCGGAATACATTGCGTCGAACACCGAGTACGACTGCGTGTCGAACGAGAAGGCAAAGCGAATGTCGGACAAACTGCGAGCGATCCCGCCGATGGCGTTCACGTTAGAGCCTGTGATGACTTTGTCGGTGTAAAGATTGCCACCCGCTGCATCGCGAAGTGAAACGCTCCAATATGTGAGGTCGCTTCTTGTGATCGACCCACTCGACGCCTCGGTTGCCCATTGCAAAACCACTTGCGTGGCGGCAGTGGGCGTGAAAAGGTACGGGGAGTTGAGCGTGAACACGGACTGGTACACGCCGCCATGTGCGCAAGCGCAGGTCAGAGCAAGCGACACGGCCGACACGGTCATGATGTGTTTAGAAACGCTGTGAAGGTTGTTCATAGATATGAATCTTTTATAAAGAGGAGTCATTTGCAAATGCTGCCAACCGTGGACGCATTCAGGTGTTGATTGCAAATGTTCTCTTTGTTTAGTTAACGTAAAAAACAGGTGACCTTGATCACGCAATTTCACGATTTTGGAAAATAGTTTTTTGATGCGTATTTATGCGATGTAACTGCGGATTTTGTAAAAAGTATTTTGTGTGGGTCGTGGTGGTCACACCAAGCGGTTTTAAATTCAGCACGCACGCCCGCAGAAGTTGGGGTTGATACAAAAAAAGCCCCCCGCGCCTTGTGAGCGCAAGGGGCTGGGAACTCGCTGGCCGAGTGCGTTTACACGGCCAACGAGTAACCAAGTTTGTGTGAGTTAGTTGCGACGGCGGCGGCTGCTCACCATGCCTGCGAGACCGATCAAGGCGACGGCGCCTGGGGCGGGGACGGCACCCGGCGTGAAAGCCACGCCGCGGAATGCGTAGTTGGTGCCGGCCGACACTAGGTTGGAGGCGGTGGTTGGGGTGGCGCCGTTGTCCAAGATCGAGATCAGGCGGTTATTGCTGGTCTCCGTGGTGGTTGCGTAAAGCTGAGCGCCGTTCACCGCATCCCATGTCCCGGTCAGGCCACGAATGCCCGCGAAGCCAGTGCCTGACGTGGCGGAAAGCGAGCCGCCAACGTTCACCAAAAGAGCCCAGGACTGCGTCCAGGTGCTGCCCGAGAGCATCCACTTCTGGAGTCCGCCGCCGACGGTGGTGCGGTCGTCTGCCAGGTACGCCAGATCCATGGTGCTGTCGCTGTTGGTGTCGAACATCACGAAGCCGTAGGTGTTGGCACCGGTGCCGGCGTTGATGAACAGGGTGGACGTCTGACCCGCGCTCGTGGTGAGGCCGGAACCGACAGCAACGACGCCGAGATTGGTGCCCGTGGCCGCCGAGGCATAGAGCTGCCCGCCGAAGATGCCGACGTTGCGCATGTTGGTCGGCTGGCCGGTAGCGGTGCTGCTCACCTGCGTGTAGGTGGTGCTGTTGCTATACCACGCGCCGCCAGTGATTGGCGTGCCGCTGGAATTGCCGGTCGCGTAGAAGTTGGTTGCGCTGGTGGCGATCGCGCTGCGGATGTTGTTGCCGGAGAACGGCGACGGCGGCGTGCCGTTTGCGCCACCCGTCGGGAAGACCGCCCGATTGACGACGCTGCCGGTGCTGTCGAGCACCTGCACGGCCTTGTTGTTACTGCTGGAGACACTCGCGGTGCCGGTGGCGGCGTTGTAGCCCGAGATCGCCACGTACCCGTTGTAGGTGTTCAGATAGCCGTTGCTGGTCGCGCTGCCAGAGTCGGTGAACTGGTTCGTGCCGCTCGTCGCGAAGGCGATGCTCTGAACCGCGCTGCTTTGGCTGGCTGCGGTCGTGTATTCGTTGATTGCCACTGCGGTTGCGGCACTGGTCAGGGCGGTGGTGCCGTCGCCAAAACGGGAGACAAGGAGGTTGCCGGCGGTAAACACGCCCGCATTCGCGGCCTGCGCCACAACTGCAGCACAAACGCTAGTAGTCATTAAAGTCATTGTGTTCTTTTTCATACGAGTTCCTTAATAAGGGGGTTTAAGTAAAAAATTGAGAAGGGAGAAAAGGGGGAAAGGGTGAAAACATAAAACTGAATACGCCGAGATAGTCGGAACGAGAAAATGTTCCATCAAAAAATCTGTCATCAAACACTGACCAACTGCGGTTCGCACCGCCGTTGCCCAACCAACCCGACATTGGCCAGCCGCGGTTCTTGCCGCAACTGACTTCGCATAACTCAATCCAATCAAACGTGTCCGCTAAGGTTTTCGCCTTTGAAAGACCTGTTTTCTTATGGGTAGAAACGCAAAAAACAGGTGACCTTGATCACGCAATTTCACGATTTTGAAAAATAGTTTTTCAATGCGCATTTACGAATGAAAAACGCCATTTCCAAATGTTAGGTTTGTGTGTGCGTCAGTTACAACAGGCAGCGCGCATGATTTAACAGATACGCCGCGGTGGCTGGCGCTTTCCAATAAATACAGTCACTAGCAATTTCAAGAGCATTACCTTGGCAAAAAAAAGCCCCCCGCGCCTTGTGAGCGCGAGGGGCTGGGAACTCGCTGGCCGAGTGCGTTTACACGGCCAACGAGTAACCATTGTTTGCTTGGGTTAGTTGCGACGGCGGCGGCTGCTCACCATGCCTGCAAGACCGATCAAGGCGACGGCACCTGGGGCAGGTGCAAAAGTAAGTGAAGTTTGCAACCCAGCTGTACCGCCTGTTGCCTCCGAGTTGTAACCGTACAGTCTAAAATCGACAGTTGTCAGAGCCTTAAAGCTTGTTCCAGAAAGATTCAATTTACCCGTCCAACTTCCATTCGTGTCGGTGTTTGTAAGTACGCCACTACTGTTTGTTAGACCAGTCGAAAGGTTGGTGTAGTCCGTCAATGCTGCCGCATAGTTGTCAACACTCGAGCGCCATTGCCACTGTCGAACTCCTGCCGCACTTCGCCCAAGACCAAAAGTAATTGAAGTAATGTCAAAGCTGTATCCAGCCGAGGCAACGAGTGAAAAGCCAATGTATTTGGTTAAGTCAATACTGCCGGTGAAGGTGTCTGAGCCAGTTGTTGCTCCAGTGCCCCAATTGGTTGCACGAAAGTTGCCACCAGAGGAACTCCAAGTTGTAGCTGCAGAATTTGTGACGGAACTCGGTGTAAGACCAGTTTGGACAGTTCCGTTATACGCTCCTGCCGCTGCTGCGCTAGCTTGAGATGGGAATGTGTATGTCCCACCAAAATTTGGCACATAAGCCGCATTCGCAACCTGCGCCACAACAGCGGCACAAACGCCAGCAGCCATTAAAGTCATTGTGTTCTTTTTCATACGAGTTCCTAGATAAGGGGGTTTGAGTAAAAAATTCAGAAGGGAGAAAAGGGTGAATACATAAAACCGAATACGCCGAGATCGTCGGCACGCAGAAATAATCCATCAATCGCGCAGTAATCAAATCACTGACCAACTGCGGTTCGAACCGCCGTTGCCTAACCAACCCGACATTGGCCAGCCGCGGTTCTTGCCGCAACTGACTTCGCATCAATCAAACCAATCAAATGTGTCTGGGAAGGCTTTCGCCTTTGAAGACACCTCTTGTCATAGATGTAAACGTAAAAAATGGGTGACCTTGATCACGCAATTCAAAAGATTTTAAAAATTGATGGGTAAAGGCCTTTTGTGGGTCAATTTTGGGGGTTGGCGATTGCGGGCGCGTGATTTTTTGCGCAAGGCAGGAACGCGCGCCGCGGGGTGCAAGCGCTGGGATTGAATTAACATTTGAGCGGTTGCATTGCTGAGGCGTGATCAGCCGCGCGTTGCGGGACACGCTTGCATCAACAATCACAAAGGAAACTCTATGAAGACTACTCAGGCACTTGTTGGAACACTTGCACTTGCAACCAGTGCGGTGATTTTTTGTGTGGGCATGGGATTTGGCTTTGGCGCCAGCAACGCCAGCAGCGCCGGTCCAAACATTGAAGGCACTTACATGTTGGAATATCGCGAAACTTCTGATGGCAAAAAAATAATGGCGCCGGAGATTGTGGGCATGCTGAGCTTCAGCAAGAACGTGCGCAACTTTAATGTGTACTGGATGTCGGGCGGCAAGCCATCGTCTATTTCTATGGTGGCCAAGTACACGCTGAGCGACAAGGAATACACCGAGGATTGCATGTACTACGCGCAGAACATGGACGGCAAGGGCATTGCTTACGAGACCACGGCCACGCACGGCGTTTCGCCAGTGACCATGAAGGACGGAGCGATTGGGTTCACGCCGGCGTTGCACGGCGAGCCAATGCTTTCGATCACCAAGAGCGGCATGACTGCCACAAGAACTGGCGTGTTCACGGATCACTGGAAGAAGATGGACTAAGTTGTTGGCGCTTGGCGCAGACAAAGAATTTTGATCCGCGATTCGCGCGGCACAACCAACACCGTGGCAGCTTATGGATGCGCCACGGTGTTTTTTATGTGCGTGGAAACGCGGCGTGGTTTGATAGCCTTAGGCCTTAATGCAATTTGATGTGCGAGAACCTGAATTGGCCAGCGATGCGATTGCGGTTTCGCTGCCGCAGTTTCGCGTGGCGGGCGCAAGCGATTCAACAAAGCGAAGCCAGGGACACGTTGCGACGCAAGCGCAATTACCCGCGGCGCCGGCGCATATTCGCGCGGGCGGGCGCATGATGGATTCGCACGGACGAACCATTTTGGATTTGCGCATCAGCATTACGGACCGCTGCAATTTTCGCTGCGTGTATTGCATGGAACCTGATGTTCAATTTCAGCCGCGCGAGAATGTGCTTACGCCGGGCGAGATTATTCGCATGGCGCGCGTGGCGCAGTCGCTTGGCGTGCGCAAGATTCGCTTGACGGGTGGCGAACCCACGCTGCATCCGCAGTTGACGGAAATTATTTCTGGCATTCGCGCCGCCACGGATGTGGAAATTGCAATGATCAGCAATGGGTCGCTGCTGACGCGCGAAAAACTTTCCGCGTGGAAGCGCGCGGGCTTGGACCGGATGACCATAAGCATTGACTCCGTGCGCGCCGACCGCTTTGCGCGCGTGACGCGTTCAACCGTGACGCCCGAAGATGTGATGGCCGGCATTGAAATGTGCGTGGCCGAGGGATTGACGCCGCTGAAATTGAACGCGGTGTTGGTGCGCGGACAAAACGATGACGAGGCCGTGGAGTTGGCGCGCTTGGCGCGGCGCTTTGGCGTGGAGATGCGATTTATTGAATACATGCCGCTGGATTCCGCGCGCGCGTGGGATCGCTCACTTATGGTGACGGCCCAGGAAACGCGCGAGGCGATTGAGGATGTGTTTGCGTTGACGCCCACCAATATGGACGACGCGCACAGCACCGCGCGCACGTTTCGATTTACGGATGGAGCGCCTGGCCTGATTGGTTTTATCGCGCCGGTGAGCAATCCGTTTTGCGGCGCGTGTAGCAGATTGCGCTTAACCGCCGACGGAAATGTGCGGCCGTGTTTGTTTAGCACCACGGAATGGAGCGTGATGAAGTTGCTGCGCGGCGGCGCAAGCGACGCGGAGTTGGCGAACTTCTTGATTGATGTGACGTGGACCAAACTTGCGGGGCACAACATTGCGTCGCAGCAGTTTGTGCAACCAGCGCGGCCCATGTCCGCGGTTGGTGGTTGATTTCTAAATTAAATATAAATCGGCGATTTCCAAATGGGCACATCGCGCTTCATGCGGTCGATGAATTCGTCCATGGCGGCTAGGGCTTCTTTGCGATGCGCGCTATCAATCGCCAGGCGGAACGATCGCTCCCCCGCCAAGACTTCGCCGCGACTGTGTTCAACCGTGATGGCGATTAGCGCGTGCTTGTGAAGAATGTCGCGCGCCAAATCCGTGAGCGCGTTGGTGGCCATGGGCTCATAGGCTTCGTATGAAAGCGCGCGAATTACGCGGCCTTGTTCGTTGGCGCGAACTATTCCTTCAAACACAAGCGTGGCGCCGACTTGTTCTGTGGTGGGCGCGGGGTTCAGAACATGCTGCAAGCCCTGGCTTGAAAGCGCGCCAAGCGAAATGCGAACAAGAACGCTCATCCCCCACCAACCAATTCAATAAGCGCGACTTCGTCACCTTGTTGCACTGGCGAGCTTGGCGCGGCGAAAGCGTGATTGACCGCGAGGCGCGCTGATTGAAAAAATGCGGCTTTGGATGGATGTTTCGCGGCGAGCGCTTGGTTGACATCGCGCACGGTGGCGGGCTCGGCGACATCAACCGCAATTTCTTTGCAAGACAATTCACGCGCAAGTGAACCGAAAATGAGAACGCGAATGGTCATTCAGAAAGCGTATCATCGCGGTCTGATTTAAATGAAGTTCACGCTGAACTTGCCGCAAATGCGCTGAAACATGAATCCAATCGCAACAATGCCTGACGCAACAACGCCTGAAATAAAGCCACCAAATTCGCCGCGCGAAGCCATTGACGCGGCGCGCGCGCAAGTGCAAGTGGTGGCAACGCAAACAATCCCGCTGGCGCAATGCAATGGACGCGTGTTGGCGCAAGCGATTCACGCGGACCGTGACAGCCCCGCGCTTGATGTGAGCGCGATGGATGGATTCGCGGTGCGCATGGCGGATTTGATTGTGATGGCGGGCGAGAATGGATTGCCCATGGGCGCGCCGGAAAAAATCAATGAAGCGATTGCTGGTGGCGGCGCGACGAACGTGCGTGAAGAAAGTGCGGGCATGAGCGAAGCCATGATTGGACATGCGCAAATACAGATACGCGCGGGACACGCGGTGCGGATTGTCACGGGCGCACCAATTCCGATTGGCGCGGATGTTGTGGTGCGCTATGAAGATGTTGTGGTGAATAATGGCGGCGTGCGATTGATGATTGAGGCAAGCGCGATTAAAGCTGGCGCGAACATTCGCCGCCGCGGCGAGAACGCGAAATGCGGCGATGAAATTGCGCGCGCTGGCGTGGTGATTGGCGCGGCAACTATTGGCGCGATGGCTTCCTTTGGAGTGGCGCAAGTGGTTGTGCGCAAGCGCGTGCGCGTGGCGTTGGTGACCACGGGCGATGAACTTGTTGGCGCGCAAGACCAGCCACAACCGTGGCAGGTTCGCGACAGCAACGGGCCCGTGCTGGAATCGCTGCTTGGCGCGCACGAATGGATTGAAATTGTTTCGCGCACGCATGCGCGCGATCACGCGGACTCGCTTGCGGACACGTTGACACGCGCCATGGATATCGCGGACGCGGTTATTTTGACGGGCGGCGTTTCAATGGGCCACAAAGATTTTGTGCCGCAAGTTGCCGCGCGACTGGGCGCGCGCACAATCTTTCACAAACTTCCGCAAAGACCAGGCAGGCCAATGTTCGCCGCGGTGCGGCCGGCGGTTGGCGCAATTGCGCCGCGTTTGATTTTGGGTTTGCCGGGCAATCCTGTTTCCGTGATGGTGACGG